>NZ_JBIRYZ010000002.1:457861-601851 GCF_044390325.1 Streptomyces sp. NPDC018964 | reverse complement strand
GCCGCCGGCATCTGGCACAACTGGACCACCGGCGCCAAGATCAAACGGTCCCTGATCGCCTATGACCACTGAGAACATCGGACTCATTCATCTAGGGGCGGGACTGCCGTCCTCGGCGTTCCGTCGCTCGTGTCCGGGGCGTGGTGCGGGGCCGGGGCAGTGGCCGGCCCTGCACCACGCCGCGCGTCTACCGCCCGTACCGCCCGTACCGCCCGTACCGCCGGGCCAGCGCGTGGAAGGCCTCCTTGCGTTCCCAGTGCCAGTCGGAGGCCGGGTCGTCCGGGTCGTCCCTGAGCACCTTGGTGATGCTGTAGCTCGCCATGTCGAGGTCATGGCGCGGGTCGTCCGGGCGGTGCGTGGCGTCCGGGGTGACGAACTCGAAGGCCATCGCCGCGTACAGGCCCATCGACTCGAACACGTCGAGCAGACCGGTCACGTACTCGGCCTGCACCCGCTCGCTGCGGACCAGACCGCCCCTGATCTCCGGCGGGTCCTTCTCGTAGTCGACCGCTTCCCAGCCCATGCCGCCCGCCTCCGGCGCACCGGCATAGGCGCACGTACCGAACTCGGTGATGGCGAGCGGCTTGCCCCAGCGTTGGTGGCGCCGCAGTTCACGGACGTGGTCCCGCCGTCGGGGGTGGTGCGCGTAGTAGTCGATGCCGACGACGTCGAAGAGGTCCCAGTCGACCGTGTCGTCCTGAGCGGCGGCGTAGCCCAGCCGTCCGCCGAAGACGGAGCGGCCGGTCGCGGCGGCCCTCGCGGTGAAGCGGTCGAGGCGGCGCTGCATCGGTTCCAGGTCGACCGTGCCGTTCTTGAGGTTCTCGACGCGTTCGAGGACCGTCTCACCGGGGACGATGCCCGGCACGAACAGCCAGAACTCGCACCCCACGCTCAGTTCGACGCTCGCCCCCTGCCTCCGCAGCCGCTCCGCGAAGCGTCCGCATTCCGCGAGGTGTTCGAGGATGTCCCGCTGCGGGGCGTCCCCGAGGGTCGGCTGGAGCCAGACGTGCAGGCCGCGTTCGGCGGCCTCGGCGGCGGTGGCGGTGAGCCGTTCCACCCCGTCGCCGGTGACGTCGATCGTGTCGGCGTGCAGTTCGTCGCGGATGGCCCGCACATCGGTCCGCATCCGCCGCGCGCTCCACGCCGTGCCCGGGGTCTCCCCCGCCCCCAGCGTGTAGACGACCCCGCGCCTGCGCAGTCCCCGCCGCCGTGCCGGCTCCGCCGCCCCCGCCTGCCCGGCCGGCCACCCCGCGCCGGCGAGTCCCGCCGTCGTCGCCACCCCGGCCAGGAGGAACCTCGCCCGGCTGATCCCCTCGGTCCGCTGCTGTCCGTTCCCCGTGTTCTCCATACCGTCCACCGTGCCGGACCGCTCCACGGAGGTCACCGCGCCATCGGTCTACGGCACGGCGACCGAGGGATGCGGCGCCGGCGACTTCCGTACCGCTCGTCCGACCGGACGATGAACCGCCGACGACGCCGCCGGCGTGATTCCTCGGCCCGGTCGCAGTCGAGTCGGCGCTGTCGGGCAGACAGTCGACGGCCCGGTCCTGCTGGACCTCACCGACCTTCCCGGCGAGCGGTCCGACGAGCACGAGCGCGGCCAGCCACAGTCCGACCACCGCCCAGGGCACGAGGCGCTGGCACCGTACTGGTGTCCTTGCGTCCCCCATGCGACGGGCTCCCCTCCGGTCGGGTGTCCGGGTCGGTTCCCAGACTCCTGGCGGAAGGGGCGCGGGTCGTCGGACGTGGGGTCGAATCGGGGGGTACTGCGGGGGGCACGGGGACGGCGTTACTCCCGCGGGAGTAACCGGGGCTACCCCCGGTCGACCATCCAGGTGCCGTCCTCCTCGTTGTCGACCCGTACCTCCAGTTCACGGATGCTCATGCCCACCTCCCACAGTTCCCGGAAGCGTTTCATCCGGTCCTGGACGTGGTCGCGTCGCGCGTTGAGCCGGGTCCTGACGTTGACGTCGCGCAAGTCCTGCTCGATCTCGAAGGAGACCTCCTCGTCGAAGACGACGAAATCGCTGGTGGAGCCGCGCAGCAGGCGCGGCGGCAGTTCCGGCAGGACTGCCACGCGCACTTCGATGTGCATGGTCTCCTGCTCCTCGCACAGCCGCAGCAGCCAGTCGTCCAGTCCCCGCGCGCTCTCCAGCAAGAACAGCCGTCGTACCGGCATGCCGTGTTCCTCGATCGCCTCCCGCTGGGCGGTGAGATAACGGCCGGCGGGCTCGCTGTTCCAGAACTCTCGGTCGGCTGAGGTGCTGATGGCGTCGACCGAGCGCTCGGCGGCGTGAGTGAGGCTGAGCATCCAGTCGTGGTTCTCGCCGTGGCACTCCACGGTCATGCCGGCCAGCGCCGTCATGTGCCCGACGACCCGCTGCATCTCCAGACGGACGAAGGAGGAGAGGATCGGCAGGCCCGGTGTCAGGGCGTCGGAAAGGCGCTTGGCCAGTTCCGGTACGCCGCCGGTGCGGACGCGGTCGAGCGGCGGGTACGACTCGGGCAGCGGAGCCTGCTCGGCGAGCCGGGTCTCGACGAGCCGCGGCATGTCCTCGGTGTGCCCGGCCGGGCCGGTCCGCGGATCGTCGTGCCGTTCCAGCCCGTCCCGTACGGTCTCGGCGAGGACGCTCTGGGTGCGCAGGCCCTGTTCCTCGTGCCTGCGGTCCGGGGCGAGGAGGTGCAGGAGGGTCACGGTGGCGGCGGCGCACAGCAGTCCGGCTGCGAGCTGCCGGAGTGCCGCGCCGTCCGGGTACAGCAGGGCGGCTACGCCCCCGACGACGACGCCGACGGTGAGGCCGGTCAGAATTCTGCGCGTCCACTCGGCCCGGTCGGGTGACCAGGATGTGCCGAGGGCGACGTCCGCGCCGGGCGGGTGCTCCGTCTCCTCGGGCTGGGGTGACTGTGCCGTGCTCATCTCGTTTCTCCCCCCGTTGGGAAACGCGTCGGATCGGGGTGCGGGAATGTGCGCCGGAGCCGTGGCGGCGCGCTCAGGGGCTCAACTCGCCTCCTGGTGGGGATGGCGGGCAGGGCGAGCTGGTTCCGGACGCGCTGCACCAGGGTGCGCCACTGGCGGGTGAAGCCGGGGCAGTCCTCCAGCGCCTCCCGGAGAGGGCGAGTGGGCGGGCGACGCGGGCCCGGGGCATCCACGGGTGCAGCAGATGGTCCACGGCGGGCCGCAGCACGGCGACGACGGCGGTGCAGTCCTCGCCGGAGCGGAGGCGCGGCCGGGCGTCCGCCACCGGGCCCAGCGCGGACATCCGGCCCAGTTGCTCCAGAACGGCGGGCAGAGGGGAAGTGCACGAGCAGGCACGGACTCACCTGCCCGACACCGATATGCGGCTGATCTCCTTGCGCTCGCGTCCGGGGGTGTGCGAGAACGAACCGTCGCCGTTCCGGCTTGATCGCGCTCTTATGCGCTGGGCTCGCAGGGTAGTGCACTCAGGTGATGCCTCGGATTGCCGGGCTCGTGAGGAGGGCTGTGGAGCTGTGACGTCGTTACCGAAGGCATATTGCACACCAGGGAAGCTGACGGAGTATCTCCCGGATCCATGTGAACCGATCGACCGGTGGTTTCAGGCCAAGAACGCGTCAAACGTTCGCACAACGGCCCGAATCGTCCAGGACCTGTGCCCGGCGGCCGACCTGTTCGTGGATCCCCTTGCCGGCGGCGGGAGTTCGGCTTGCGCGGCACGCCTGCTCGGCTTGCCCTTCTTCGGTATCGAATTGGACCCCTTACTGGCATGCGTGTGTCTCGCCAAGTCGACGGCTGAATCCGGACACGCGCGAGCCGTGCCTCCACTGGTCATTCCTGACCAGCCACTGGCATCGTGTCTCTCAGTGACTCGCCGTATGAGCGGAAGCACCGAGCATCCCGTGTCGGACCACGAAATACTGGCGGATCTGGCGGATGTCCCGCGCCCGTCCGCCAAGTCGCGCGTGCTGTGGGGCGACGCGACTCGGGCGGAGACATGGGACGAGTTGCATGAGGAGGCACGGCACGCCGTGCTCTACACCTCTCCGCCATTCGGCCTCTCGTCGCCACGGCCCCAGGCGCCTCCAGGGCTTCGGGCGGAGGCCGAGCTGGCCCTGGAAGCGGCGAAGGCCGCTCGGTCCGACATCGGGCCTGGCACCTTTGCCTCGTACGACCAGATCGCATCCGCCGTCGTTCTCCGCGCGGCGCACAGGCTCCGGCGGCTCACCGTGATACTTGAGCACGAGCCGGCCGACGACGGCTCCGATTCCCGTGCCCCGACGATCCGTCGACTGACCGACGCACTGGGCGGTCGCATACGGGACGTCCGAATCCTGGAGTGCGGCACCTACTCACCACGTGGCTTGTTTTCTCTGATCGTCTGCGAGGTAGCTCAGTGAAGACGGACTCATCCACTTACTCACTCACCGAACACGAGTGGCCCGCGCTCGCCGCCGGCACCATCAATCTGGCCGACGCGCACGCCCGTCACTCCCTCTCCTCCGACTCCGTCCGACGTATTTCCGAGGTAACGCAAAACCTCTTGGCTGACAGCGGTTCCGACTACTTCGAGGCAGAAGCCTGGTTCCGCGAGGCTCTCACCCGCCACACCGGCCAGCGCTACCCGGTTCGCTCCTCCTATCTGACCTACTCCGCTTCCATCGCCCTGGATGTGATCGCCAAGTACCTGCGGTCGGTGCGAGGGCCGATCGGTGTGCTCACGCCGACTTTCGACAGTGTGCCGGCGCTCTTCACCAGGAGCGGCCTGGATCTGATGCCCGTCCCAGAAGACCGCATCCTGCCGAACTGCGACACCGGCTTCCTCGACTCACTGGGACTCGGCGCACTCGTCGTCGTAGCGCCGAACAACCCGACCGGCGCGATACTGACGCCCGACCAGGCATCCACGCTTCTCGAGTGGGGGGCTCGACACGACGTACTTCTCGTTCTTGACGCGTCATTCCGGATGTTCGATCCAGGGCTGAAGCTGGACCTCGTCGACATGGCGAACGACATGGGAGCCGACGTCACGACGGTCGATGACACCGGCAAGGCCATCCCCTTGCACGACACCAAGGTCGGAGTGCTCACAGCTACCCGTTCCCTTGTCCGCGACCTCGGTTCCATCTGCACCGATGTGCTCCTCAACGTCTCGGAGCTCAACATCCGGATGCTCGCGGCGCTATTGGAGGACGACGGACCGCATGGGGAAGTCGCCCGTGCTCGCGCTGTCGCCGCCGCCAATCAAAGGCATCTGGAACAACGTTTCGGTCTCACCCTGAGCCTTCCGGATGAGCACGCGTTCCAACAGAGCGTCGCCTGGCTGCACTTGGGGGAAAACCGGGACGCTGTCATCGATGCCTGCCAAGCCCGGTCAGTAATGGTGCTGCCAGGTGACCGCTTCTACTGGGACCGTGATCGCGGTGACACGGACAATCCGGGATCGCAGTGGATACGCGTGCCGCTCCTGCGCGACAAGGACTTGTTCAGCCGGGGCCTGGACGCCCTGGACAGCGCCCGGCGTTCCGTACAGGCCCCAGGGGGGACGATGTGAGCAGCGACGGCAAGATCGTGCTGGTGACCGGCACCACGCTGGTCGTCCCCTCGGCGCTCCAGGAGATCGAAGCCCGCGGGTACACCCTGCGCAGGCTTGAGCAGGACGAGATCAGCGGGGCTGAGCTTCGCCAGGCACTGCTGGGCGCGTCGGGGTATGTCATCGGCGGTTACGAGGAACCGGAGGCCGAGCACTTCGAGGAAGCGGAACTGCTGGAGGCTGTGGCCTTCGTGGGCTCCGATTACCGGGGCTTCGTGCCGGGTTGGCGGCGCGCCATGGAACTCGGCATCGCCTTTTCCGCGACCCCGGGCGCGAATGCCGACTCCGTGGCGGAATTCACGGTATTCCTCATGCTGGCTCTGGCACGACCAATTATCGGATCGGTCGCTCGTTCGGGAGTCGACGGGCTCATCGCGCCCGAAACAATGGGGCCTGCGGCGTTGGAACTGCGTGGTCTCACCCTTGGTGTCATCGGCCCGGGCCGCATCGGCACGCGTGTGGCCACTATCGCTTCGGCCGGTCTCGGCATGCGCGTCGTCTATTCCGGTCCACGCCGGAAACCGGAGTTCGAATCCGTTACTTCGGCGCGATATCTCGAGAAGCCGGAGCTGCTGGCGATGTCGAACGTAGTGAGTCTGCATCGTCCCGGCCCCGCACGGGGAGAGCGGCCGGAGATCGGCCGCACCGATCTGGAGCAGATGAAGGACGGTGCACTGCTGATCAACTGCGGGCATCCAGACCTCGTCGATCCAGCCGCCCTCTTTCAGATCCTCAGCGGGAACCGCGGGATACGGGCGGCGAGCGACGGGCTGCGCCGCTCGTCTGCCTGGCAGAAACTGGTGTCCCTGGGGCCCGAGCGCTTCCTGTGTCTCCCGCAGACCGGCTTTCACACCACGGCGGCAAACCTGCGGGCCTCGTCGCTCGCCGTGCAGACGGTCTGCGCCGTTCTGGAGGGCACGGACGCGGAGTCCGCAGTCGAGAACCCGGGCTACCGGGAAGTCAGACGGACAATCGGGCGAACGATCAGGGACCGCGGTTGAGACCTGCGGGAAGCCGCTCACAGGACCCGGCTCGCCAGTCCCGCGATCGCCTCTCCGTCCTGGGTGCGCAGCAGCTGCCTGAGCCCTCGTACCGCGGGCTCCAGGCGGGGCTGGTCAAGTCCCAGTAGTTCCAGTCCCTCTGCCCATGAGACATCGTCCTCGGCTGCCGCCGCGAGTACACCCAGCCCCCGACCTCCTTCCATCCGGCGGTGCAGCCGACGCTGCAACGCGGGCCATCGCACGACGATCTCGGCCACGTACACCAGCAGACAGGCGCGTTCCACCGCCGCCTCGGATCGGGCCAGCGGCTCGTCCACCATGAGCGCTCGTTCATAGAGCTGCCAGACGTTCAGCATTCTCTTGGCCTCGCGGATCGACGGCTCCTCCAGCCCCGCGATCCGTTCTTTCAGGAGACTCTGGATCCTGGGATGTTGTTCGAGGGTGCGTACAGCGAGGACCGCGGTGGGTGCGGACCTGTGTGTGTTCCCCGGCCTGGAACCGCCCGCAGGTACAGTGGCCGGCGCCGCCGGGGGCGCGCCCTGCACCGTGGAGGCGGCATGGGTTCGGCTCCGTGGGGCCGGAACGTCCACCGGTGGCGACGTCCGATGTGCGGCTGGCAGACGGGTCACGGTTTCGACGAAGCCCGCGACTCCTTGTTCCGAGACCTGGGGCAGCACGACAGGCAGTTGAACGAGCTTGCGCAGGAAAGCCCAACCAGGACTCGGGTCCTGCGCATAGACGCCTGGATCCGTATCGGTCGCATTGGTGTAAGCGTCCAAATGGCCGGCCACCACCGAGGGATCGAGGCCGATGACGAAGCGGGCATGCAATCCGTGCCCGGTGGCGATGCCGTTCAGGAAGAGATTGACCGCTTCGAACACCTCGGCGGTGGTGTCACTGCGGCAACGGTCCAGGTCGTCGATGAACACGACGAGTTCATTACCCGTGTCGGCGAGATCACCCAGCAACTGCCCGATGTCGTGCTGCAACAGGTACAACGACCCCGCCGAAGCGCGGAGAAGTGGGTCAGCGGCCTGGTCCTGGCTGTCCTGGACACCTGGTTCCCCGCCCTCGTGCACCGGCAGGCGCAGCATCGCGCCCGGGATGAAGAGGGAGGCACGACCGACGCAGTACCGGACGAGGGAATGGATCAGCGCTGCGAGCAGGAATACGACGGCGACGGCGAACGAGACGTCGGCTGCCGTCCAATCGGCACTGAAAAGGTCCAAGGACCTGTTCAATGCGGCAAGGCCGAGGAGGAAAGGCAGCAGCACGGTGACGATGCCGATGCCGAGCAGAGGCGAGACGGTGCGCCGGAGCAGTAGCCGCCGCAGGGCGAAGCGGTCGACACGCTCCAGGTTGCGGGTGAACCAGTACCGCTCGCGTTCGCTCTCGCTCGGGTAGAGCACAGGTGCCACCGCCTCAATGATCTCCCCGGCCAATCCCGCCCAGACCTGTTGTCCGGACTGGTAGAACCAGGGGTTGAACCAGGCGGTGACGATGCCGGCTTGACCGGGGCTGGTTTCGGGTGCAGATCGGTGCCGACCGTATCTGCCGATCAGGCGCACAGCCTCACGCACGGTCATGGGGCGCTTGTGAGGGTGGGCCGCGTTGGAGCGAGCCGGACTCGGTGCCAGATCGCGTACCAGGCTCATCAGGGTGCTTTTCCCGCTGCCCCAGGGTCCCTCGACGCTGATCACACTCGGGCCGCCCTCCCCTTTCGACGGGTCGATGGGCCGGAAGGCCTGGTGGGCGAGGGCGCGGGCGAGAGCGTTACGGCCGAGCAGGTCCGTTTGGGCCGGGGCATCCGACATACCCCACAAAGTGACCGGTCCGGTTTCGATCGTCCGGACCGCTTCTCCCGTCCTCGGATTCCACAGCCTTACGGTTCCGTCATACCCGGCGGACGCAATCCGCTGGTCGCCCGAGGGGGTGGTCCAGCTCGTCAGGGCCCAGACACCCGATGTGTGGCCCACGAGAGGATCGCCTGCCGAGGTCTGTGTATGCGGGTCCCACACCCGGACGGTGTCGTCGTCACTGCCGCTGGCCAAACGGATTCCGCCGTCTGCGTCCTGCCAATTGGTCAGGGCCCCGATACGTGCGGTATGCCCTGTGAGCGGGCCGCCCAGCGCGGCCCCCGTCTCTGGATCCCAAGTCCGGACAACAGCGTCGAAGCCCGCCGAGGCGAGGGCGGGCAGTCCTTGGTCGGTGGTCCATACTGCCAGTGCTCGCGCCCATGCGGTATGACCGGCTATCTCCGCGCCCACCACATCGCCGGTCTCCGGATCCCAGATCCTTATGCGGCCGTCGTCCCCGGCCGAGGCCAGTCGTTGCGATCCTTCGGCACTCGTCCATGCCGCCAGAGCCAACACCCATGGTGAGCCGGACGCCCACTCCCGGACGAGCGCCCCTGTCTCCGCATCCCAGACACGTACGACGCCGTCGGTTCCGCCCGAGGCCAGGCACCATGTACCGTTCGCCCCCTGCCACGAGGCAAGGGCCGGTAACCAGGCCGCTTGTCCCGGCAACGGTTCGTACAACGCAGCTCCCGTGTCGGGATCCCAGACCCGGACGGTACCGTCGTCACCGGCCGAGGCGAGCCGGGATCGGCCATCCGCACGTGTCCAACTCGTGAGCGCCCAGATTCCGGCCGTGTGCCCTGTCAGAGAGGGCCCGGCGGGTGTACCCGACTCGGGGTCCCAGAGGCGGATGATCGCATCATCCCCCGCTGAGGCCAGTCGTACGGATCCGTCGGCGCTGCGCCAGCTGGTCAGCGCCCACTGGCCGGCGACGTGGCCGATCAACGGCTGCATCACGTCGAGACCCGTCCGGGGATCCCACAGCCGGATCGTCCCTCCGTCACCGGCGGTGGCCAGATGGGAGTCCCCGCTGTCGTCGGTCCATGCAGCGACGGCAGGCATCCAACCGAGATGGCCGGGCCAGGGGTCCCCCACTGCGGTGCCGGTCTCGGCGTTCCAGATACGAACAGTGCCATCCGCGGCAGCAGACGCGAGCAGCGTCCCGCCGTCGCGGCCGGCCCACACGGCTAAGGAGCGTACGGCGGCAGTGTGCCCGGTCATGGGATCGAAGACGGAGCGCCCCTCGGCATCCCGGACTTGTACCGTGCCGTCCACTCCGCCGATCGCGAGCCGGGCCGTGCCATCCGGGGTCTGCCAGGCCTTGAGCGCGTAGACACCCGCAGCGCATGCCTGAGGGATCTGGCCCGCGGGTTCTCCGGTCTCGGCATTCCACAGGTGCACGTCGCCGCCGTCGCCGCCGGCCGCCAACCGCACGGAGCCGTCGGGGAGGACGAGCGCCGCAACCGCCCAGAGACCACCCGAATTCGCGATCAGCGGCTCCCCCAACGGGTCTCCGCTGCGGGCGTCCCAGATCCGGACGGTGCGGTCCGCACTGGCCGAGGCGACCCGGGCCCCACCGTCCGGTGCGGTCCAGTTGGTCAGTCCCATGACCCATTCACTGTGTCCAGTCAGGGGCCCCGCGACGGCTGTTCCCCGGGCCGGGTCCCAGATCCACACCGTGTGGTCCTCGCCCGACGACGCAAGGCGATGCTCCCCTGTGTCGTCTCTCCACTGGGTCAACGCGCCGACGCAGGCCGTGTGGCCGATCAACGGGGACCCCAGCGGGGTGCCGGACCGCAGGTCCCAGACGCGTACCGTACGGTCCGCGCCCGCCGAGGCCAGACGCAATGCGCCGTCCGCCTCACGCCAGGTCACCAGAGCCCCGACACCGCCGGGCTGGGGATCGAGCCACGGGATGCCGTCCTCGGAGGGCGCGACAACGGGGACGGTCATACCCGAGGACACCACGGGGTGAGTCGATGATCCCTCTGAGGAGTCTTGGCGTCCGCCAGGACAACGGGAGCGATTCGGCACCCGGCCCCGTGCGCCACAGATGCCCCTATGGACCTGAATGCGGAACTCACTACGCCCCCTTGAGCCTAAATCAAGTTCGTGCGAGGGCATGCCTACCCGGCGAGGGCAGGTTCATTCGCCGGGCTCGGCACGGCTGTCCGCACCCTGTCAAGCTCTCCCGCGTCACTCGCCGATTCCGCGCGGGCGGAGCCCTCGCGCCCGCCGACAACCCCCATTGCGCCGGATACGACGCTCACCACTTACCCGAACCAAGATGTGGACCATCCGGACCATCAAACCGCACATCGCGGAAAACGACAGCGCTTTGGCCTCGCTGTTCCGGATGGGGCGATGAGACGTCGTTGAGGGGGAACTGCCGGGTGACTGACACGTTTTCGGTGTTCGGGCATGGTGGAGACCCGGCGCGGTGGCCAACTTCTCCAGGGCCAGGTCGCCGATATCCGCAAGCACAGGCGTCGGCCGGAGGGCGCTGAGGCAGCCAGAAACGCGTCAGTTCTCCGTGTCCAGGCACGCATCAGGCACACGCTGGCACAGTCCTGTCATGCTTGGACTTGCCCGTGCACCAGAGGCGAATGGGACGCTCGCTCTGGCCGGAAGCGGCCACCGGAGCCCCATTCCCTCCTTCATGTGAACGGCGGACCCGACTGCCAAGCTGACATCTCACGTCCCAACTGGGGGTGGCATGACCGCCAAACCACCGGAGCACGCTCTGGATTGCCGCAGTCATCTTCCGGAACTGAATCCGTTCCCCAACCCACGGCACCCGGTGTCGGTGCTCCGGACGGCTCAAGAATCCGACCTCCCTGAGTTGCGGCGGCTCGAAGAGGAGGTGTTCCAGGAGTTCGCCTACCCCGCATTCCTGCTGCGTCAGCTCTTCGACATGCACGCCGAGCACTTCCTGGTCCTCGATGACGGCGAGAACCGGCTGCGCGGCTATGTCCTGGCGGCCACCACGGCGTTCTCCGACAGCTGGATCCTCGGCCTGTGCGTGGCCGAGGACCGGCGCCGGCACGGACTGGGCCGGGAGCTGATGGTGGAGGTGCTGACGCGGCTGCGCCGCTGCGGGACCGAACGAGTCCGGCTGACCGTGGAGCCCGACAACGACGCCGCGATCCTGCTCTACCGTTCCCTGGGCTTCCGTCCGGAGCCGCCGGACGGGGGGCTGCGCCGGGACTACTTCGGCCCGGGCGAGGACCGCCGGATGATGTGCCTCGTGCTGTGAGGCGCACGGCACTCTCCCAACGGCGCCCGCGCAGTCAGGACGGTGTCCGGGCCGCCGCCAGCAGGCGGGTGACGTCGTCCGAGCAGATGGTGAGGGCCGCGCCCACCGTGGCCAGGGCGTCGCGTTCGGCGGGGGTGTAGGGGCCGTCGGCGAGGGCGACGCGGGCGCCCTGGAGGAGGATCGACTCGCGGCCGGGGGCGGCGAGGTGCGGGGCGAGGGGGTCCAGGGCCTCGTGGAGTTCGATGGCGAGGCCCGCCGTGCAGGGTTCGCCGGTGAAGCGGCCGGTGTCCGCCTCCAGCGCCTCGACGAGCGCGGCCAGCTGCTCCTCCGTGCAGTCGTCGAAACCGGCGGCGCGCACCCCGGCCGCAGCCGTCTCCAGGGAGGCGCGCGAGCAGGTGCCGCCGGCGGTGGGCGAGCCGAAGTCGACGTAGGCCACGTGGTCGCCGCTGAGGGCGCGCTGATAGGCCAGGCTGGCGCTGGTCACCGAAAGGCCGGTGCCTCCTTTGTCGGAGGCGGCGAAGACAAGCACGGCTCACACCTCCTGGGCGGCAACGCTGTTCAGTCCATGGGCGTTCTCCTGGACAATCCTTCCTTCGTCAAACGAATGGCAAGCCATGACCCTCCAGATGTCCAGCAGAGGCTGCCGTGGCTTGATCTACATGCCCGTACCCCTCACGCAGATCTCGTTGCCCCGTGTTCAGACATGACCCCCGTTCCTACGGGGTGACAATCGCCGGATTCCGCCGCCCCAACGCAAGGATCATTCCCTCGTGCCCCGGTCGCACCATGTGGTGGTCTATGTCATGGATCTCCAGCTCGGCAGTGAACGGTTCCAGGCCCTCCCGGACTCGGTCCTCGTTGACCCGGTAGGCGGGGTACTTGTGTGCGCCGACCTGGTATCCGACGGATTCCTTCATGAAGGCGGCGGCGAAGGGGGCTCCCCCGTTCAGCGCGTCCATGAAGCACTCCACGCCCCGCTGGAACTCGTCGGCGCACTCGGACATCGAGTCGGCGACGAAGAACATCGTGCCGATGTCCCAGCGCCGCTGTCCGTCGAGGTCCAGCAGGTTGGCACGTTCCACCTGGACGATCTCGCCGAAGCGGCTCCTCGGCTCGACGTCCCGGTAGGCGGGAGCCTGACTCAGTACGTCCCAGAAGGCGTCCCACGCGGTGTCGTACCCTCCGCCGGACGCCTGCTTCTCCAGATATTCGACATTCGGAGTCGCATATTCCAGAAGGAGGATCTTCTCGCACCAGGGCAGCATGGAAAGGGCCGGATAGAGATTCGCGCCGGCTCCCACGTCGACTCCGCGGACCGAGGCTGGAACACCCTGCTCGTAGCAGCGGCTGAAATGGTCGCGCATGAGCCCCACGATCAGCAGATCGGCCTCGAGCGGGGTGCGGTAATTGAGGCCGACGTACACCTCCGGATCGAACTTCGACCATGGTGCGTCGGCGTCGTGATCCATCATCACCTTGCCACGTCCCCTTCAGCGTCGGACAAGACCGTGCGCCCGACGCACGAGTCCTCAGCGGACGTCAGCGGACGAAGAGGCGCCCCCGGTGCTCGCACGGTAGGTCCGGTCGGCACGCGGAGACACTGCCTCAGGACGGTGTCCGGGCCGCCGCCAGCAGGCGGGTGACGTCGTCCGAGCAGATGGTGAGGGCCGCGCCCACCGTGGCCAGGGCGTCGCGTTCGGCGGGGGTGTAGGGGCCGTCGGCGAGGGCGACGCGGGCGCCCTGGAGGAGGATCGACTCGCGGCCGGGGGCGGCGAGGTGCGGGGCGAGGGGGTCCAGGGCCTCGTGGAGTTCGATGGCGAGGCCCGCCGTGCAGGGTTCGCCGGTGAAGCGGCCGGTGTCCGCCTCCAGCGCCTCGACGAGCGCGGCCAGCTGCTCCTCCGTGCAGTCGTCGAAACCGGCGGCGCGCACCCCGGCCGCGGCCGTCTCCAGGGAGGCGCGCGAGGAGGTGCCGCCGGCGGCCAGCACCGCGAGGGCGACGGTGTGGACGGCGTCGCGGAGCATCGCGGAGAAGCGGGTGGTGGTGGGGTGGTCCAGGACGTCGGTGCCGAAGTGGCGGCGGCAGGCCGCGCACTCGACGACCGGCCCGCTCTCGCCGCGCGGCAGCACCGGCACGCCGAGGAGGGCGAAGCGGCGGTGTCCGGTCAGCCGCTGGTAGTTGCGGTCACCGCCGCAGCCGGGGCAGAAGAACTCCCCGTCGCCGACGGCCGTCCACACGGTGCGGGTGCCCAGCAGGCGCGACAGTCTGGCGGCAACGGCCCGGCCGTTGGGTCCCCGTCCTGGCAGCACGTCGCACCTCCGTAGCCCACAGCGTCGTCGCCGCGTCTGCGTGATGTTAGCCACATCCGGGAGGTGGAGTCAGCACCTGGGACGAGACCTTTCCGTGACCCGCACACGGAGATGGCCGGTATGCGACGGGGCCCCGCCCTCCGGTTTCCGGTGGGCGGGGCCTCGAACCACCGATTCGGCTGGTCAGCGCGATGCGCGGTTGACGGCCGAGACGACCGCCTTCAGCGAGGCCCGCGTGGTGTTCGCGTCGATTCCGATGCCCCACAGCACCTTGTCGCCGATCGCGCACTCGATGTAGGAGGCGGCCTGCGCGGAGGCGCCCTCGCTCATCGTGTGCTCCTGGTAGTCCAGCAGCCGTACGTCGACGCCGACGCCCTGCAGCGCGTGGAAGAAGGCCGAGATCGGGCCGTTGCCGCTGCCGACCAGGGTGGTCTGCGCGCCGTCGACCGTGGCCTCGACGGTGAGGGTGTCGATGCCGTCGCGGTCGGTCGTGGTCTGGCCGTTGGCGACCTGGATGCGGCCCCAGGGGTTCTCCGGGTTGGGCAGGTACTCGTCCTGGAAGACCGCCCAGATGTCGGCCGGGGTGATCTCGCCGCCCTCGGCGTCCGTCTTCGCCTGGATGATCTTCGAGAACTCGATCTGCATCCGGCGCGGCAGGTCCAGCTTGTGGTCGTTCTTCAGGACGTACGCGATGCCGCCCTTGCCGGACTGCGAGTTGACGCGGATGACGGCCTCGTAGGAGCGGCCGACGTCCTTGGGGTCGATCGGCAGGTACGGGACCGCCCACTCGATGTCGTCGACGGTGACGCCCTTCGCGGCCGCGTCGGCCTCCATGGCGTCGAAGCCCTTCTTGATGGCGTCCTGGTGGGAGCCGGAGAAGGACGTGTAGACCAGGTCGCCCACGTACGGGTGGCGCGGGTGGACCTCCATCTGGTTGCAGTACTCCCACGTACGGCGGATCTCGTCGATGTCGGAGAAGTCGATCTGCGGGTCGACGCCCTGGGAGAACAGGTTCATGCCCAGGGTGACCAGGTCGACGTTGCCGGTGCGCTCGCCCTGCCCGAACAGGCAGCCCTCGACGCGGTCGGCGCCGGCCATCAGCGCCAGCTCGGCCGCCGCCACCGCCGTACCGCGGTCGTTGTGCGGGTGAACGGACAGGCAGACGTACTCGCGGCGGGACAGGTGGCGGCCCATCCACTCGAAGCGGTCGGCGTGCGTGGAGGGCGTGGAACGCTCCACGGTGGCCGGCAGGTTGAGGATGATCTCGCGGCCGGGGCCGGGCTGGTAGGTGTCCATCACCGCCTCGCAGACCTCCAGCGCGAAGTCCAGCTCGGTGTCGGTGAAGATCTCCGGGCTGTACTGGTAGCCGAACTCGGTCTCCGGGCCCAGCAGCTTCTCGGCGTACTCCATGACCAGGCGGGTGCCGTCGACCGCGATCTGCTTGATGTCGTCGCGCGAGCCGCGGAAGACGACCCGGCGGAAGACGGGCGCGGTGGCGTTGTACAGGTGGACGGTGGCCCGCCTGGCGCCCTTCAGGGACTCCACCGTGCGCTCGATCAGGTCCTCGCGGGCCTGGGTCAGTACGGAGATGGTGACGTCGTCCGGGATGGCGCCGGGCTCCTCGATGATGGAGCGGACGAAGTCGTAGTCGGTCTGGCCGGACGCCGGGAAGCCGACCTCGATCTCCTTGTAGCCCATCTTGACCAGCAGGTCGAACATGGCGCGCTTGCGGGCGGGCGACATGGGGTCGATCAGGGCCTGGTTGCCGTCGCGCAGGTCGGTGGAGAGCCAGCGGGGGGCGGTGGTGATCCGCTTGTCCGGCCAGGTGCGGTCGGGGATGTCGACCTGCTCGTAGCGGCCGTACTTGTGGATGGGCATGGGGCTGGGCTGCTGGCGGTTCGCCATGGTGCGAGGGCTCCTCGGTGTGTCCTGGTGGACGGCCGACGGCGCAGCGCCGAACTCCGCGGGGAGGGGGTCGGCCTCTACTGCAGACCCTCACCGCGGCAGCTAAGGAGAAGCAGCCCGAAACTCATGATGCTCCGCAGCTTAACCGAGTCGCCCACCGTGCGAAGGTCCGTATCAGTATGCGGGACCGGAGGGATGAACGGGACAAAAAGTGCCGTATACCACTTCAGGGGGGCGCGAGAGGCCGGATGGGGGCCGATTTCCCTCATCGTGGTTGCGGGTGGTGACAGCGGCGTCACGTGGTGCGATGGTTCCGGACATGACCACGAACGGGGGCTTCGAGCCCGTCTTCTGCACCATCGTCCCGCCGCACGTCCTCGACCGGCTCGCGCAGGCCGAGGACCCCGTGCTCCACGGTCCCGCGCGCCGGACCCTCCGGCGCGACGCCTACGAGCGCACCCAGCGCCGGCTGACCACGGTCGTCGGCGCGCCCGCCGTCGCCACGCTCGCCGACGCCGAGCCCGGCAAGCCGTACCGCACCGTGTACGACGCCCGGCACGGCACCGACCTGCCGGGGACGAAGGTGCGCGGCGAGGGCGACGAGCCCGGCCAGGACGCCACCGTCAACCGCGCCTACGCCGGTCTCGGCGCCACGTTCGAGCTGTTCCTGAAGGTGTACTCCCGCGACTCGATCGACGGCGACGGGCTGCCGATGGACGCGACCGTGCACTACGACGAGGAGTACAACAACGCCTTCTGGAACGGCGAGCAGATGGTGTTCGGCGACGGGGACGGCGAGATCTTCCTCGACTTCACCCTCCCCATCGACGTCATCGGCCACGAACTCGCCCACGGCGTCACGCAGTACACCGCCAACCTGGACTACTTCGGCCAGTCCGGCGCGCTCAACGAGTCGGTGTCGGACGTCTTCGGCGCGCTCATCAAGCAGTACACGCTCGGCCAGACCGCCGACGAGGCCGACTGGCTGATCGGGGCCGGGCTGCTCGCCCCGCGCGTCACGGGCACGGCACTGCGCTCCATGAAGGAGCCGGGCACGGCGTACGACGACGACGTCCTCGGCAAGGACCCGCAGCCCGCGACGATGGACGACTACGTCCGCACCGGCCGCGACAACGGCGGCGTGCACATCAACTCGGGCATCCCGAACCACGCCTTCTACCTGGCGGCCACCACCCTCGGCGGGCACGCCTGGGAGCGGGCGGGACAGATCTGGTACGACGTGCTGACCGGCGGGGAGCTGGAACAGCACGCGCGGTTCACGGACTTCGCGACGCTGACGGTGAAGGCGGCGCGCGCCCGGTACGGGGAGGGCGGGGAACTCCAGGCGGTGTCGAAGGCCTGGGAGCGGGTGGGAGTGCGGACGCTGTAGTTCCGTACTAGACAGGGACCCATGCGTATTCAGGTGCGGCGCACGGGCGGGTTCGCGGGGATCGAGCGGCAGGCCGAGGTGGACACCTCGGGCCGGGCCGACGCCCACGAGTGGCACGCCCTGGCCGAGCGGGTGATGGCCACCGGCCGGGGCACGCCTCCGGCCGGGGTGCCGGACGGCTTCGGCTACCGGATCACGGTGGACGGCAGGTCGGTGTACTGCGCGGACCCCCGGCTGACGGACGAACAGCGGGAGCTGATCCGGAGGGTGCTGAAGGAGGGTGCGTAACTCACTTGTCGCGCACGGGCGTTGACTCGGCCCGGTCCGGGTGCGGATGATCCGGGCCATGGCGACGACGACTCCGCTCCCCCGTTTCCCGGCCGGTTTCCTGTGGGGCGTGTCGACCTCGGCGCACCAGATCGAGGGGGCGGCGGACGCGCGGGAGCCGTCCGTGTGGGACGTGTTCTCGGCGGAACCCGGGCGGGTGCGGGACGGCTCGACGGCGGCGGTGGCTTGTGACCACGTCCACCGGCATCGTGAGGACGTGGCGCTGCTGGCCGGGCTGGGCGTGGACGCGTACCGCTTCTCGGTCTCCTGGCCGAGGGTGTGGGCGCGGGGCGGCCTGGACTTCTACGACCGGCTGGTCGACGAGCTGTGCGAGGCGGGCGTACGGCCGGTGCCGACGCTGTTCCACTGGGACCTTCCGGTGGGTCTGGACTGGCTGGAGCGGAGCACGGCGGAACGGTTCGCCGAGTACGTGGCGGAGGTCGCCGGACGGCTCGGCGACCGGGTGACGAAGTGGATCACCCTCAACGAGCCCGCCGAGCACACCCTGCTGGGGCACGCGCTGGGCGTGCACGCCCCCGGCCGGAAGCTGCTCTTCGACGCGCTCCCGGTGGCCCACCACCAGCTCCTCGCACACGGGCTCGCGGTACGGGCACTGCGTGCGGCGGGGGCCGGCGACATCGGCATCGCGAACTCCCACGCGCCGACCTGGCCGGCCTCCGAGGACGAGGCGGACGTGGCGGCGGCCGGCTTCTACGACACCCTGCTGAACGGGATGTTCGCCGACCCGCTGCTCCTCGGCCGCTACCCGGAGGGCATCGGCGAGCTGATGCCGGGCGACGTGGAGGCGGACCTGAAGGTCGTCGCGGAGCCGCTGGACTGGTACGGGATCAACTACTACGCGCCGACGAGCGTGGGCGCCCCGCGGGGCACGGAGACCGACTTCGGCGGGGTCCGGATGCCGGCCGGACTCCCCTTCTCGGTGCGGGAGACCGAGGGCCACCCGGTGACGGACTTCGGCTGGCCGGTGGTCCCGGAAGCGCTGACGGAGGTCCTCACCACCTTCCGCGCCCGGTACGGCGACCGCCTCCCGCCGGTGGTCGTCACCGAGAACGGCTGCGCGTACGAGGGCCTGGATGACCGGGACCGCATCACCTACCTGGACGGCCACATCCGCGCACTGCACCGGGCGGTGGAGGCGGGCGTGGACGTACGCGGCTACTTCGTGTGGTCCCTGATGGACAACTTCGAGTGGGCGGAGGGCTACGCCCGCCGCTTCGGCCTGGTCCACGTCGACTTCGACACGCTGGAACGGACCCCGAAGGCGTCGTACGCCTGGTTCAGGGAACTGCTGCGCGAGCAGCGCACGTGATCAGGCCGCATCTGCATGCGGCTACCACCGCGCGGCCGGCGTTCCGCTGAATGCCCCGAGCCTCTTACGGAACCCGGTATCGACACCCACTCCGTCAGAAACCGAGGCGCCGCAACTGCTTCGGATCCCGCTGCCAGTCCTTGGCGACCTTCACGTGCAGGTCCAGGAACACGGGGGTACCGAGGAGGGCCTCGATCTGTTTGCGGGACTTGATGCCGACGTCCTTCAGGCGCTTGCCCTTGGGGCCGATGACGATGCCCTTCTGGCTGGGGCGCTCGATGAACAGGTTGGCGTGGATGTCGAGGAGGGGCTTGTCGGCGGGGCGGTCCTCGCGCGGGAGCATCTCCTCGACGACCACGGCGATGGAGTGCGGCAGCTCGTCGCGGACGCCCTCCAGGGCCGCCTCGCGGATCAGTTCCGCGACCATGACCTGCTCGGGTTCGTCGGTGAGGTCGCCCTCGGGGTAGAGGGCGGGGCCCTCCGGCATCAGGGGGATGAGGAGGTCGGCCAGCAGGTCGACCTGCTGGTTCGCGGTCGCCGAGACCGGGATGATCTCGGCCCAGGTGATGCCCAGCTCCCGGCCGAGCTGGTCGACGGCGATGAGCTGCTCGGCCAGCGCCTTGCCGTCCACCAGGTCGGTCTTGGTGACGATCGCGATCTTCGGGGTCTTCTTGATCCCGGCCAGTTCCTTGGCGATGAAGCGGTCACCGGGGCCGATCTTCTGGTCGGCGGGGATGCAGAAGCCGATCGCGTCGACCTCGGCCCAGGTGGTGCGGACCACGTCGTTCAGCCGCTCGCCGAGCAGGGTGCGCGGCTTGTGCAGTCCGGGGGTGTCCACCAGGATCAGCTGCGCGTCCTCGCGGTGCACGATCCCGCGCACGGTGTGCCGGGTGGTCTGCGGCCGGTTCGAGGTGATCGCCACCTTCTGCCCGACCAGAGCGTTCGTGAGGGTGGACTTGCCCGCGTTGGGGCGGCCCACGAAGCAGGCGAAGCCGGCCCGGTGGACGGCGTCGGCGGGCTGCTCGGATGACTGGGTACGAACACTCATGCCGCCCATTGTCCCTGATGCGGGAGGCCTCGCCGTACCACTCGTCCGCGACGGGGCCGGACCGGGCACCCGTGAGGACCCGGTCCGGCCGTCCGCCCGGTGGGGTCAGTCGAAGACGAACGGGCCCGGCGCCTGCGGCGCGGTCGCCGTGCAGGTGATGGTGATGAAGCCGAACGCGGTCACCCTCAGGGTGCCGCCGAAGGCCTCCAGGCTGTCGCCGGAGGCCACGGTGCCGGTGAGCGGGCCGACCTCGAGCGCGTCGCCGGTCGCCATGGCCGGGTTCTCGGTGCCGCGGAAGGTGACCGTGCCGCCGCCGGCCTTCACCAGGGTGAGCCTCGATGCCAGGGAGTCCTGGCCGATCGCGAGGGGCGCGGTCACCGCGGAGGTGGTGATGGTGACGGTGGCGGACGTGCCGTTCTGGGTGGCCGTGAGGGTGGCGTCGCCGCCGCCCCAGGTCCCGCAGTCGGCGTCGACGGTCGCCGACCCGGGGGCGACGGCGGCGGCGGTGGGGGCGAAGGCCAGGCCGCAGACGGCGAGAGCGCCGGCCGCCAGGGACACACCTGTTCCGAATCGCTTGCCTCTCATGGGGTTGCGGTCCCTTTCCGTGTGGGGGGAACTGCTCGGCAGCGTGGGCCCGGACCCGCCGCGATCACGCCGGCCGACGTGTCGTCCGTACCGGCGGGTTCCATTGATGCGCGGGAGGCTGCGCGCGACAAGGGAGGATTCCGGCCTACTTACCGCCGGTAACAAGCGGGTCCCTCCGCGGTCTCAGCCCGCGGTGACCGTCTCCCTGACCGTGCCGTCCGTACCGGCCACCAGGACCGGCGTCGCGGGGCCGCCGAGGTCCCGTACGGCCGCCCGGTCCTCGGGGGACGCCGACTCCGCCTCGGTCACCACGGCCGCCGCCTCCAGCGACGTCGCGCCGGACGCCACGGCCATCGCGACCGCCGTCTGCAGGGCGCTGAGCTTCAGGGATTCCAGGGCCACGGTCCCGGCGACGTACGTCCGCCCGGTCTCGTCGCGTACGGCGGCCCCCTCGGGCACACCGTTGCGGGCCCGCGCGGAACGGGCCAGGGTGACGATCTTGCGGTCCTCGGGGTCGAGCGCGGTGGTGTCGGTCATGATCCGAGCATAAGGGGGCGTGCCCTCGGCCTCAGGGCCGGTCGAGGCGGAGGCGGTCCGCTCGCGGCAGACCGGCCACGACCAGGTCGTAGGAGTCCTCGACCAGCTCCCGGACCAGGTGGTCCGGGAGGGTGCCGTCCACCGTCACCGTGTTCCAGTGGCGCTTGTTCATGTGCCAGCCCGGGACGATCAGGTCCGGGTGTTCGGCGCGGAGCCGGATCGCGTCCTCCGGGGCGCACTTGAGGTTGACCTTGAGGGGCCGCGCGTCCAGGTCCGTCAGGGCGAAGAGCTTGCCCAGGACCTTGAAGACCGAGGTCTCCGGGTTGAAGGGGAACTCCTCCACCGCCGCGTTGAAGGACAGGCACAGGGCGCGCAGCTCCCGCGGGGTCACTCCGGCTTCTCCTCCTCGTCGGCCGGCGGGTCCGCCGGCTCCACCAGCACCGTCACGATCTTGTTCCGGCGACCGGCCGCCGCCTCGGCCGTCAGCCGCAGTTCACGGGCGTCGGGGAGCGCGACCAGGGACGAGGCGCCCGCGATCGGCACCCGGCCGAGGTGCTTGGCGAGCAGCCCGCCGACGGTCTCGACGTCCTCGTCGTCGAACTCCTCCAGGCCGTACAGCTCGCCCAGGTCGGTGATGTCGAGGCGGGCGGTGACCCGGTAGCGGTCCTCGCCCAGCTCCTCCACGGGCGGCAGCTCACGGTCGTACTCGTCGGTGATCTCGCCGACGATCTCCTCGAGGATGTCCTCGATGGTGACGATGCCGGCGGTGCCGCCGTACTCGTCGACGGCGACGGCGACGTGGTTGCGTTCCTTCTGCATCTCGCGCAGCAGGTTGCCGGCGTTCTTGGTGTCGGGCACGAAGAACGCGGGGCGCATCGCCGTGGACACCAGTTCGCTCTCGGCGTCCCGGCTGATGTGCGTCTTGCGGGCCAGGTCCTTGAGGTAGACGATCCCGACGATGTCGTCCTCGCTCTCGCCGGTCACCGGTATGCGGGAGAAACCGGAGCGCAGGGCGAGGGTGAGGGCCTGGCGGATGGTCTTGTACCGCTCGATCACCACGAGGTCGGTGCGCGGCACCATGACCTCGCGCACGAGCGTGTCGCCGAGCTCGAAGACCGAGTGCACCATGCGGCGCTCCTCGTCCTCGATCAGCGACTCCTTCTCCGCGAGGTCGACCATCGCGCGCAGCTCCGCCTCGGAGGCGAAGGGGCCGCGCCGGAAGCCCTTGCCGGGGGTGAGCGCGTTGCCGATGAGGATCAGCAGGTTCGGGATCGGTCCCATGACCCGCGCGAGCGGCACCAGGACGTACGCGGCGGCCGTGGCGGTGTTCAGCGGGTGCTGGCGGCCGATGGTGCGCGGGGAGACCCCGACGGCGACGTACGAGACGAGCACCATGATCGCGATGGCGATCAGCAGCGCCTCGGCGGTCCCGTCGAACTCGCGCAGGCAGCCGTAGGTGATCAGGGAGGCGGCGGCCATCTCGCAGACGACGCGGACCAGCAGCGCCACGTTGAGGTAGCGGGTGGGGTCGCCGGCGATCTGCGCGAGCCTGGCGGCGCCCCGGCGGCCGGAGCGTACGGCCTCCTCGGCGCGGAAGCTGGAGACGCGGGCGAGGCCGGCCTCCGCGCAGGCGGCCAGCCAGGCGACGACGACCAGGGCGATCGCGCCGAGGACGAGTGTCGGACTCATGACACGGTGGGGGCCGGAGAGGGGCCGGTGAGGCCCTTCTCCGCGCGCCAGCCGTCCACGATGGCGGCCTGCAGGCCGAACATCTCGGCCTTCTCGTCCGGTTCCTCGTGGTCGTAGCCGAGCAGGTGCAGCACACCGTGGACGGTGAGCAGTTGGAGCTCCTCGTCCATGGTGTGCCGCGTCTCCGCTTCCTGGCCCTGCCTGGCGGCGACCTCGGGGCAGAGCACGATGTCGCCGAGCAGCCCCTGCGGGGGCTCGTCGTCGTCCTTGGACGGGGGCCGCAGCTCGTCCATCGGGAACGACATGACGTCCGTCGGGCCGGGCAGGTCCATCCACTGGATGTGGAGCTGCTCCATGGCGCCCGTGTCCACGACGATCACCGAGAGTTCGGAGAGCGGGTGGATGCGCATCCGTGCGAGCGCGTAGCGGGCGATGTCGAGGATCGCCTGCTCGTCGACCTCGGTTCCGGACTCGTTGTTGACGTCGATCGACATCTGGTGCTCGGTCTACTTCCCCTTGTGCCCGGACTTGCCCCGGCCGCCCTTGTGGGTGCCGTTCTGGGTGCCGTGCTGGCTGTCGTACTGCTCGTACGCGTCGACGATACGGCCCACCAGCTTGTGCCGGACGACGTCGTGGGACGACAGCCGGGAGAAGTGGACGTCGTCCAGGCCCTCCAGGATGTCCTGCACCTGCCGCAGGCCGGACTTGGTGCCGTCGGGCAGGTCGACCTGCGTGACGTCACCCGTGATGACTATCTTCGAGTCGAAGCCGAGGCGGGTGAGGAACATCTTCATCTGCTCGGGGCTGGTGTTCTGGGCCTCGTCGAGGATGATGAAGGCGTCGTTGAGCGTGCGTCCGCGCATGTACGCGAGCGGCGCGACCTCGATCGTGCCGGCCGCCATCAGCCGGGGGATCGAGTCGGGGTCGAGCATGTCGTGCAGCGCGTCGTAGAGCGGGCGCAGGTACGGGTCGATCTTCTCGTAGAGCGTGCCCGGCAGGAATCCGAGCCGCTCGCCGGCCTCGACCGCGGGGCGGGTCAGGATGATGCGGTTGACCTGCTTGGACTGCAGGGCCTGCACCGCCTTGGCCATGGCGAGGTACGTCTTGCCGGTGCCGGCCGGGCCGATGCCGAAGACGATGGTGTGCTTGTCGATCGCGTCGACGTAGCGCTTCTGGTTGAGCGTCTTGGGGCGGATCGTGCGGCCGCGCGAGGACAGGATGTTCTGCGTGAGCACCTGGGCCGGGGTCTCCTGGCCGTCGCTCTCCCCGTTGTCGCTCGCCTTGAGCATGGCGATCGAGCGTTCCACTGCGTCCTCCGTCATCGGCTGCCCGGTGCGGAGCACCAGCATCATCTCGTCGAACACGCGCGAAATGAGGGCGACCTCCGTGGCGTCGCCGACCGCGCTGATCTCATTGCCCCGGACGTGGATGTCGGCCCCCGGGAAGGCCTTCTCGATCACGCGCAGGAGGGAGTCCCCTGACCCCAGCACGGTCACCATGGGGTGCTGGGCGGGGACGGTGAGCTGCACTCTCGCCTGCCCCTGCGCGGGGGTGTGAGCTGTGGGTGTCTGAGTCATGGGCCGGCTCTGAAGGCCTGCGGATCCTCCTCGTCACGGCCGCACTGCGGAGGGCGGCCTCGCGATTCCCAGGGTACGACGGAGGGGTGACAACCCCGTAGGCCTTTTACGCGACCTCTCACCCCACCGATCCGCCCCCACACCCCGGCCCCGTGGCCCGCGCCCCGGCCGACCGAGCCGGGCCGACTCCCCGGCCCGCGACCCGCACCTCAAACCCACCGAGCCAGACCGACACCCGGGCCCATGGCCCACTGTCCAGCCGACCGAGTCGGGTGGTGGGTGGGCATGGGCCGGGGGTCCAGGGGGCGGGAGCCCCCTGGCGGGGTGCGGGGGCGGAGCCCCTGCTGCGGGAGCGTGGGGGCAGGCCCCCGCACGGGGACACGGGGGCGGGCCCCCGTTTCAGGCGGACCGGCGGAAGCCGATCGTCGGCACCGCCCGCCGCAGCGGCCACGGCCGCACCAGTTCCCCCGAGACCAGCCCCGCCAGGAACTCGTACCGCCGCAGCGCCGAGGGGTCCTGCCCCTCGACCGACCGCACCCTGCGCCACCACGCCCCGATCTCCGTCCACCCCGGCGCCGACAGCGATCCCCCGAACTCCTGGACGGACAGCGCCGCCGTGAGCCCCGCGAAGGCGAGCCGGTCGGCCAGCGGCCACCCCGCCAGCGTCCCCGTGACGAACCCGGCGACGAACACGTCCCCCGCCCCGGTCGGATCGAGCGCCTCGACGTCGATCGCCGGCACCGACGCGGTCTCCCCCGTGCGCCGGTCCACCGCGTACGCGCCCTCCGCGCCGAGGGTGACCACCACGACCGGCACGTGCTCGGTGAGGGCGTGCGCCGCCGCGCGGGGGGAGTCGGTACGGGTGTACCGCATCGCCTCCTCCGCGTTCGGCAGGAACGCCTCGCAGTGCCGCAGGTCGGGCAGCGCGGCCAGGTCCCACGCACCGGTGTCGTCCCAGCCGACGTCACCGAAGACGCGGGTCCCCTTGCGCGCGGCCTGCGCGATCCAGGGCGCGCTGCGGCCGGGCGTGAGGGAGGCGACGGCGGCCCGCGCGCGGGGCGGGCAGTCGGGGGCCGGCTCCTCGGGCGGGGGCTCATGGCCGTGGGAGACCATCGTGCGCTCACCGTCGTACGCCATGGAGACGGTGACCGGCGAGTGCCAGCCGGGGACCGTGCGCGAGAGGGAGAGGTCGATGCCCTCACCCTGTTGCAGCGCGTCCCAGCAGTACTCGCCGTAGTGGTCGTCGCCGAAGGCCGCCGCGAGGGAGGTGCGCAGGCCGAGGCGGGCCAGCGCGGTCGCCATGTTGGCGACGCCACCGGGGCTCGACCCCATCCCGCGCGCCCAGGACTCGGTGCCGCGCGCCGGGGCGGAGCCGAGTCCGGTGAAGACGATGTCGAGGAAGACGGTGCCGGTGAGGTAGACGTCCCAGGGCGGGTCGCCCGGTGCGCGCAGGGCGGCGAGGGGGTCGATCTGGGACGAGCAGTGCGGTCCCTCGACGCGTGCCTTTCCGGTGGACGCCATCACGGTGCGCTCCCTGACGTGGTGCGGTTCCAGCCAGTGTGCACCACACCACCGACAACGTGACGGCCGTCACTCCATGTTCACTCCTGGGAGGGTCACCGGCGCGGCACGACCGGGGTTGCCCCGGTCCGGGCCGGCAACACGCGAGGCGGCCGCGTCGCCGTCGAGCCGCCGGGTGCCGCGCGGTCCGCTCCCGCGGGGGTCCCCATGGGGGTGGTCGGAGCGGGCGGGCCCGGACGGCGTCCCGAGTGAGGGCCTCCCGGTCCCGGCGAACGTCGTCCCGCACATACTGGTGCGGGTCGTCGCCGTGACGCGGGAGATCCGGACGAAGGCGGAGACGGCGATTCCCGCAGGTGGCGGGGCAGTTCACCAGCGATGGCGGATTCTGCTTCCCAGCTTCTCCGGACCTCAAACGCAAGAGTGACCCAGATCACACCTTGCGCGCTCCCGTCGCCCTCCCCTCCCTTGATACAAATTGCCCGCGCGCCCTGTCCGTCGACGGTCGTCGCCCCCTCCCTTCCCACGGTCACCGCACCGTCCCTTCCGCACGCCCCGGGAACGCCCGTGTTCGCCCCCCGCACCACCCCCTGGCCCCTCGTCGCCCTTTTCACGGCCGGATACCTCGCCCCGTACCTGCTGCCGACCACCGTCGGCCGGCTGGAACGCGGCCTCGGCCTCTCCGCCACCCAGGCGGGAGCCGTCGGCAGCGCGCTGCTGCTGAGTTCCGCGACCGCCGGGTTCCTGCTGGCGTCGCGCGTGGAGCGGGTCGGGGCACGGACCCTGGCCCGGCTGGGCCTGCTGCTGGCCGCCGTCGGCTACGGCGGGGCCGCCCTCACCACCGCCGTACCGGCCGTCGTCGCCGGCGCGATGATCGGCGGATTCGGCTCGGGAACGGCCACCACGGTCGCCGCCACCCGGATCGCCGCCGAACGGGACCCGCACCGGGCGTCCTCCCTCGGACTGCTCAGCGTCTCCGCGCTCGCGGGGGTGGTGTACCTGACGGTGCCGCACCTTCCGGGACACGGGCTCACCCTGGCCGCCATCGCCCTCACCGCGGCGGCCGTGTGGCCGCTGACCTCGCGGCTGCCGGCCGGTACGCCCGGTCCGCGCCGCACCGGCCCCGGTGACGCCACCGCCCCGCTGCCGCACCGGCGTTCGGGGCTGGTCCTCGCCGGCGCCATGCTGCTGTGGTCGCTCGCCCAGAACGCCCTGTGGGGCGTGAGCGGACGCATCGGAGTCGGCCAGGCGCACCTCTCCGAGGCGACCGTGGGTGTCGTCTTCGCGGTGGCGCTGGGCGCCGGACTGCTGGGCGTGGTGGGCGCGGGCGCGCTGGGGTCGCGGCTGGGGCGGGCGCTGCCCATCGGCGGCGGCACGGTCCTCATCGCCGGCTGCATCGCGCTCAGCGCCTCCGCGACCGGTCTGGGCGGCTTCGCCACCGGTGAGATCGCCTGGAACACGGTCTACCCGGTCGTCCTGTCCTACCTGATCGGGCTGGCGGCCTCGCTGGACCCGCGGGGGCGCTGGGCCGCACTGGTCGGCTCGGCGTCGTCCCTGGGGACCGCCGCGGGGCCGCTGACCGGCAGCGTGCTGTCCGCGCAGGCCGGGTTCCCGGTGATGGGCACGGTGCTCGCCACCGGTCTGCTGCTGGTCGCGCTGCCGATGACCGCCGTCGCCCTGCACACCGGCGGACGCCCGCTGCTGCCGGGTGCGGTCCGCCGCCGCGGCGGCCACCCGGCGGCGGTGATCGCCGCGGCGCCGGGCACCCCGACGGGCACGGTCCCCGAGGTCGGCGCCCCGGAACAGCCGGTGGTCGAGATCCCCCTCGACGGCACCCCGGCCCCGGACCGGGTCACCTACGACACGGCGGCGGCGACCCGGGCACCGGGCGCCACCCCCTGAAGCCTCCTGAAGTTCCCTGGAGCCCCCTGGAGCCCCGGCCTCACGACCGGGGCCGCACGACCGGCCGCGGCCACGCGGTCAGAAGTCGTACGCCTCCACCTCCGCGAGGTACCGCGCCCGCCGCTCCTCGTCGTCCTCCAGGAAGGAGGCCAGGAAGGAGTTGCGGGCCAGCTCGCGCAGACGCTCCGGGCCGAGCCCCAGGGCCTCGCGCACCGCGTCGAAGTTGTCCCCGGCGTAGCCGCCGAAGTACGCCGGGTCGTCGGAGTTGACCGTGCACATCAGACCGGCGTCGAGCATCGCGGGCAGCGGGTGGCCGGCGAGGGTGTCCACGGTGCGCAGCCGCACGTTGGACAGCGGGCACAGCGTCAGCGGCACGCGTTCCCGCACCAGCCGCTCCACCAGCGCCGGGTCCTCCACACACCGCAGCCCGTGGTCGACCCGCTCCACGCCGAGGACGTCCAGCGCCTCGGTGATGTACTCCGGCGGCCCCTCCTCCCCCGCGTGCGCCACCCGCCGCAGCCCCAGCGCGGCGGCGGCCTCGTACACCTCGCGGAACTTCGCCGGCGGGTGCCCGACCTCGGCCGAGTCCAGCCCGACCCCGGTGATCCGGTCCAGGTACGGCTTCGCGGCGTCCAGCGTCGCCAGGGCCGACTCGGCGGACTCGTCCCGCAGGAAGCACATGATCAGCCGGGTGGAGACGCCGTGCGTCTCCTGGCTCCGGCCCAGCGCCCGCCACAGCCCCTCGACGACGGTGCCCATGCCGACACCGCGCGCCAGGTGCGCCTGCGGATCGAAGAAGATCTCCGCGTGCCGCACGCCCTGCGCGGCGGCGCGGGCGAGGTAGGCGTCGGCGAGGTCCTCGAAGTCCCGCTCGGTGCGCAGGACGGCCATGAGTTCGTAGTACAGGTTCAGGAAGGACTGCAGGTCCTCGAAGCGGTACGCCTCACGGAGCGCCTCGGTGTCGGCGTAGGGCAGTTCGACACCGTTGCGCGCGGCGAGCGCGAAGGCCAGCTCGGGCTCCAGGGTGCCTTCGATATGAAGGTGTAGTTCGGCTTTGGGTACGGGCATCGAAATATCGTACGGCGGTTTCACCGACGCTTCGGAAGCGCCACCCGTTGCAGGTCCCGTGCCACGGTCAGCTCGCCCTCGTACCCGGCCGCCCGCGCCTGCCGCTCGAACTCCTCCGGGTCGGCGTAGCGCTGGCTGAAGTGGGTGAGGACGAGGTGCCGTACGCCCGCGTCGCGTGCCACACGGGCCGCCTGCCCGGCGGTCAGGTGGCCGAAGTCGACGGCGAGCGCCTCGTCCTCGTCGAGGAACGTCGACTCGATGACCAGCATGTCGCAGCCCTCGGCGAGCGCGTACACCCCGTCGCACAGCCGGGTGTCCATGACGAACGCGAACCGCTGCCCGCGCCGTACCTCGCTGACCGCCTCCAGCGGGACCCCGCCGAGCACGCCCTCGCGCTGGATGCGGCCGACGTCCGGGCCCTTGATGCCGTGCGCGGCCAGCCGGTCGGGCAGCATGCGCCGGCCGTCGGGTTCGACCAGCCGGTAGCCGTACGCCTCGACGGGGTGGGAGAGCTTGCGCGCCTCCAGCGTGTAGCCGGGGGTGCGGGCGAGGGCGCCGTCGGTGTCGGCCGGGGCCTCGGTGAGGGCGACCGTCTCGCGGTAGGCGGTGGCGTACCGCAGCCGGTCGAAGAAGCGCTGCCCGGAGCGCGGGTAGTGGGCGGTGATCTCGTGCGGCACCTTGTCGAGGTTGATCCGCTGGATCACCCCGGCGAGACCGAGGGAGTGGTCACCGTGGAAGTGGGTGACGCAGATCCGGTTCAGGTCGTGGACGGCCACCCCGGCGCGCAGCATCTGGCGCTGGGTGCCCTCGCCGGGGTCGAACAGGATGCCCTCGCCGTCCCAGCGCAGCAGGTAGCCGTTGTGGTTGCGGTGCCGGGTGGGGACCTGGCTGGCGGTGCCGAGGACCACCAGTTCGCGTGCGGACACGGCCGTCTATCCGGGGGGCCACTCGAGACCGCGGCCGCCCAGGACGTGGGCGTGCGCGTGCCAGACGGTCTGGCCGGCGCCGCTGCCGGTGTTGAAGACGATCCGGTAGCTCTCCAGCTTTTCCTCGTCGGCGACGGCCCGCGTCTCCCGCAGCACGTCCGCGGCGAGCTCGGGCGCGGCGGCGGCGAGGGTGGCGGCGTCCGGGTGGTGCGCCTTCGGGATCACCAGGACGTGGGTGGGCGCCTGGGGGTTTATGTCCCGGAACGCGACCGTGGTCTCGGTCTCCCGCACGATCGTCGCGGGAATGCTCCCGTCGACGATCTTGCAGAACAGACAGTCGTCCTGAGGCTCCCCAGCCATGGACCCTCCTCGAGCCGGCCGATCATGTACCAGGAGGCATCGTACCCGCGGGCGGTCGTGGGGGCCCCCCCCGGCGGCCCCGCCCCCCCCCCCCCCCCGGGGGGGGCCCGGGGGGCGGGGCCCCCCCCCCCCCCCCCCCCCCCCCCCCCGCCCCCCCCGGGCGGGGAGGCGACGGGGTCCGCTCACGGCAGCGCCGGGGGCACCTTCGCCGGTGTCGACTCGAGCGCGTCCAGTGCCAGCCTCACCGCCTCGTCCAACTGCACGTCCCGCCCCGCCGCGTGGTCCTGCGGCCGCTGCACGACCTCCACGTCCGGGGCGACACCGCGGTTCTCCACGTCCCAGCCATGGCCCTCCAGCCAGAAGGCGTACTTGGGCTGGGTGACGAGCGTCCCGTCGACCAGCCGGTAGCGGCTGTCGATGCCGATCACGCCACCCCACGTACGGGTGCCCACCACCGGCCCGATCCCCAGCGCGCGGATCGCCGCGTTCACGATGTCCCCGTCGGACCCGGAGAACTCGTCGGCGACGGTCACCACCGGTCCCCGCGGCGCGTCCCGCGGATAGCTCTCCGCCCGCATCCCCCGGGGCAGGTCCCACCCCACGACCCGCCGGGCCAGCTTCTCCACCACGAGCTGCGAGGTGTGCCCGCCCCGGTTCTCCCGCACGTCCACGATCAGTCCCTCCCGCAGCACCTCCACCCGCAGGTCGCGGTGGATCTGCGCCCACCCGGGCGCCTGCATGTCGGGAACGTGGATGTACCCCAGCCGCCCGCCGGACCTCTCCAGCACGTACGCCCGCCGGTCCGCGACCCACGCGTGGTACCGCAGCGGCTCCTCGTCGGCGAGCGGCACCACCACCGCGTGCCGCGGCTCGCCTCCCCCCGCGGGCGACACCGTCAGCTCCACCGGCTTGCCCGCCGTCCCGACCAGCAGCGGCGCGGGTCCGGTCACCGGGTCGACCGGCTGTCCGGCGACGGCGACGATCGCGTCACCGGGCCGTACGGCGACCCCCGGCGCGGCGAGCGGCGAGCGGGCGTCCGGATCGGACGTCTCCGCGGGCAGGATCCGGTCGACCCGCCAACTGCCGTCCTCGTGCCGGGAGATGTCCGCGCCGAGCAGCCCCTGCCGCGCGCCGTCGCCGTGGCCACCGCGCGGGACGACGTAGGCGTGCGAGGTGCCGAGCTCGCCGTGCACCTCCCACAGCAGGTCCACCAGGTCGTCGTGGGTGGCGAGCCGGTCGAGCACGGGCCGGTAGCGGTCGAGGACCCCGTCCCAGTCGACGCCGTTCATGTCGGGACGCCAGAAGTTGTCCCGCATGATGCGGCCGTTCTCGTCGAACATCTGCCGCCACTCGGCGGCCGGGTCGACGAACTGGCGGATCCGGTCCAGGTCGACGGTGATGTTGGTGTCGCTGTCGTCGTCGCCGGAGGCGCGCCGGTCGCTGGGCACGACCTTCAGCCGCCCGTCGGTCCACAGCAGCACCCGCTTGCCGTCGCCGCTGACCTCGAAGTGGTCGGCGTCCACGGCCAGGTGCTCGATGCGCTGCCGGTCGAGGTCGTAGCGCTCCAGGTCGGTCTTGGGGTCGGGGTCGTCCGGGGTGGCGCGGGAGGACCCGAGCACGCCGCGCACCGGGTGCCGCAGCCACAGCACCCCGTCCTTGGCGGCGCGCAGGTTGGTGTAGCGGGCGGCCTCCACCGGGAACGGCACGATGCGGTCGGCGAGACCGTCGAGGTCGACGCGGGTGGTGGGGGTGCCCTCGTTCTCGGGGGTCCCGTCCCGGTCCGGCGTCTCGAAGGGCCGACCGTGCCGCTGCGGGCCGAACGGTGACGGGGTGGTCGCCGCGAGGGTGATCAGGTACGGACGTACGCCCTCGACGAAGGCCAGGTCGAAGACGTGTTCGTCGTAGACGGGGTCGAAGGAGCGGGTCGACAGGAACGCGAGGTGCTTGCCGTCCAGGGTGAAGGCGGGCGCGTAGTCCTGGAAGCGCAGCGGGGTCGCCTCGGTGACCGACAGGTCGGTGGTGTGGGCGAGCTTGAGCTGGCTGAGCGGGCGCGGGCCGGGGTGGGACCAGGCGAGCCAGGAGGAGTCGGGTGAGAAGACCAGCCCGGAGACGTCGCCGTCCTCGCTGCGGTCGACCTCCCGGACCTCGCCGGTCTCCCGCTCGACGAGGAGGACCCGGCCGTCGTGGGAGGCGACCGCGGCGCGGCCGCCGTCGGGGGCCATGGCGAGTCCCACGACACGGCCCAGCCGTCCGGCGGCGATCCGGCGGGGGGCGGCGCCCGGGGCGAGTCCGGTGGCGGGGGCGAACTCCAGGGCGTCGTCGCCCTCGGCGTCGGTCACCCACACCACCCATTCCTCGCCGTCCGCGCGGAAGGCGCGGGGCAGCCGGGCCCGTACGCCCGGGGTCGCGGCGAGCGCGCGGGCGGGGCCGGCGCGGTGGGTGACCCAGTGGACGGTGCCGCGCACGCAGACGGCGCTGCCGCGCGCGGTGTGGTCGGGTGACGCGGAGCCGAACCAGCGGGCGGCGTTCACCGGGAACGGCTGGAGGTCGACGCGCTGCCCGCCGAGCCGGACGTCGAGGCGGCGCGGCTCCGCCCCGTCGAGGTCGTCGAGGAGCCACAGTTCGCCGGCGCTGGAGTAGACGACACGGGTGCCGTCGCCGGCGGCGTGGCGGGCGTAGAAGCCCTCGAGGGGAGTGTGCCTGCGCAGGTCGGAGCCGTCGGCGAGGGAGGAGTACAGGGCGCCGGTGCCCTCGTGGTCGGAGAGGAACGCGATCCTCCCTCCCTCTCGGCTTCGCTCGAGCGCGGGGACCCCCGTCCCCACCCACAGCGGGCACTCGATGTTCCCGTCGAGGTCCTCGTGCAGCCGTACGAACTCGCCGTCGCCCTCGCGGTCGATCCACAGCTTGCCCGCCGTACCGCCCCGGTAGCGCTTCCACCGGGCGGCCTCGAGGCCCATCGGCGCGGACAGCAGCACGGTGTGCGGTCCCTCGGCGACGTCGCCGACGGGGCCGTGGGGCAGGGTGGTGGCGGGGCCGCCGTCCAGGGGCACGGCACGGGCCCAGGTGCGGCACGAGGCGGCCTGGTCGTGGGCGCTGGTCACCAGGACTCTGCCGTCCGCCGTCCAGCCGCGCGTCCGGGTGGTGGGACTGCCCCAGTAAGTCAGGCGTCTGGCGGGGCCGCCCTCGACGGGCGCGACGTACACCTCGGGGGCGCCGTCGCGGGTGGAGGTCCAGGCGACGGTGGTGCCGTCGGGCGAGACGCGGGGCCGGCTCACGGGTACGTTGTCGGCGCTGACCCGCCAGGCCCGGCCACCGTCGAGCGGGGCGAGCCACACGTCGTCCTCGGCGGTGAAGGCGACCAACTCGCCGTGCAGATGCGGAAACCGGAGATAAGCGGCGGATGCGACCGATGCGGGCTGTGTCACCCGGTCACCCTATGCAGGCGCGGGCGGTCCTGGACAGGGGTTCCGATCACTTGCCCTCGACAGGGCGACACGACGGGTACTGCTCGCACCACACGGTCGTCGTGACGGTCACGGTGACGGTGGGGTTCGGGCCGCGGTGCGTGGGGTCGCCCACGCGCGGCGGGCTGGTGGCGTCGCAGTCGCCCAGGCCGTCGACCCGGAACACCTGCTTCCCGCCGACCTTCGCGGTGATGTTCCCGCGGACGCAGGCGCCGTTGACGGCGTGGGTGACCCTCCCGGTGACGGTGATCTCCTTGCCGTCCCGCGTCTCGCCCTGGCAGTCGACGGAGGCGACGGTGTCCTCGTCCGCGGACGGTGAGCGGTCCTCGTCCCCGAAGGACGCGTTGCAGCTGAGCCAGCGCACGCCGGCCTTCTGCCGGTTGAGTTCCTCGGTCACGGTCTCGTCGGTCGTGAACGCGACGGCCGCGGAGCTGAGTCCGCCGCCCTCGCACGCGGTGACCCCCGCCACGGCGGCCACGGCGAAGCCGGCGGCGAGTGCCTGCCGCCGCCATGCGCGCATCACGCGCGGAATCCTGTTCAACGCCCCCATGCACGGCAGCCTGCCACCGTCGCGGGCGGGACGGTAGGGCGCATACGGCCACTCGCACTACCCTGGTCCGGTGCGCAGTGGACGCCGGGTCAGAAAGCTCGTCGTGGACGGGAACACCGCGGGTGAAATGGTCACCTACCTGTGGTCGGTGCGTCATCGGCACCGGACCGGGGGACCCTGTTCGGAGGTGCTCTCCCTGACCCGGGAGGGGACGACGGCGACGGTCCGTCTGGTGTTCCGGGGCGGTGAGGGGCGCTTCGTCCCCGACGGGTTCCTGCCTTCGGGTGCCGTGGCCGTCGGCGGGGGCGCGGCGCTCAACCTGCACGAGCCCGGTGTCGTTCGGGCCTTCGTCGACGAGGCCGTCCGGCGCGGGCTGTTCACCGGGCCCGCGGAGCTGGACGGCTGGGAGCTGTTCCCGGAGGCCGCCGCCCGCCGTGCGGCGGACGGCCGACCGGGGCCGTCAGGACCAGCGGCCGGTACGGGCCAGGAGTACGGCCGTCGCCGCGGTGCCGGCGGTGGAGGTGCGCAGGACGCTGCGGCCCAGGCGGTAGGGCTTGGCGCCGGCCTGCGCGAAGAGCTCCAACTCGTCGGGGGAGATGCCCCCTTCGGGCCCGACGACCAGCACGATCTCGCCGGAGGCGGGAAGTGCGGCGCTCGCGAGGGGTTCGGTGCCGCTCTCGTGGAGGACGGCGGCGAAGTCGGCATCGGCCAGAAGTGAGGCAACCCGCCGGGTCGTCGCCGCGTCCGCGACCTCGGGGAAACGCACCCGGCGGGACTGCTTGCCCGCCTCACGGGCGGTCGCCCGCCACTTGGCGAGGGACTTCAGCCCCCGCTCGCCCTTCCACTGCGTGATGCAGCGGGACGCCGCCCACGGCACGATCGCGTCGACGCCGACCTCGGTCATCGTCTCCACGGCCACCTCGCCCCGGTCGCCCTTGGGCAGGGCCTGGACGACGGTGATCCGGGGTTCCTCCGGGGGCTCCTCGGCCACCGGCTCCAGCCGGACGATCAGGCGGTCCTTGCCCTCGGTGCCGAGCACCACGCAGTCCGCCCAGCGGCCCGCGCCGTCGGTGAGGACGACGTCCTCGCCGGCCCGCAGCCGCTTCACGGAGACGGCGTGCCGTCCCTCGGGTCCGTCGAGCACGTAGCGGCCGGAGCCGTCCGTGTCGAAGTGGTCGACGACGAACACCGGCGCGGTCATCGGGCGCCTCCCGCCGACAACGCCGTCCGGGCGGCGGCCAGTTCGGCGGCCAGCACCTCCACCAGCCGTCCGGCGGGCAGCTCGCGGGCCATCCGGTGGCCCTGCCCCGCCCACAGCGCCAGGCCCTGCGCGTCGCCGGCCTTGGTGGCGGCCTTGCGCAGGGGTGCGGTGAGGTGGTGGACGTCCGGGTAGGCGGCGGGCGCGTACCGGCCGTGCTCGCGCAGGAAGCGGTTGACCAGGGCGCGGGCCGGGCGGCCGGAGAAGGCGCGGGTCAGCTCGGTGCGGACGTACAGGGGGTTGGTGAGGGCCTGCTTGTGCAGGGCGTGCGCGCCGGACTCGTGGGTGGCGACGAAGGCCGTGCCGAGCTGGGCGGCGTCGGCACCGGCCGCGAGGACCGCGGCGATCTGGCCGCCGCGCATGATGCCGCCGGCGGCGACGACCGGGATGCCGACGGACTCCCGGACCTGGGCGAGGAGGGAGAGCAGTCCGACGCCGGAGCCGTCCGCCTCCGGGACGTCGCGGTGGGTGCCCTGGTGGCCGCCGGCCTCCACGCCCTGCGCGATCACCGCGTCGGCGCCGGCCCGTTCCACGGCCCGGGCCTCCTCCGCGGTCGTGGCGGTGACCAGCGTGAGCGTGCCGACGCGGCGCAGGGAGTCCAGGACCTCGCGGGCCGGCACACCGAAGTGGAACGACACCACCGGCACCGGGTTGTCCAGCAGCACGGCGAGCTTGGCGTCGTAGCCGTCGTCGCGGCCGCTGTCGGGGTCGCCGAGCGCGGTCTCGTACCAGGAGGCCTCACCGGCCAGCTGGTGGGCGTAGACGTCGACGGCGGCCGGGTCGGCCGTCTCCGGCTGCGGCAGGAAGAGGTTGACGCCGAAGGGGCGGGAGGTCAGTCCCCGCAGCTGCTTGATCTCCTGGTACATCCCGTCCGCGGTCTTGTACCCGGCGGCCAGGAAACCGAGCCCGCCCGCCTCGGACACGGCCGCGGCGAGCTGCGGCACGGCGACACCGCCCGCCATGGGTGCCTGCACGATCGGGTGCGGGCAGATATCGGTCAGTACGGAGGACATGACGGCATGTTGTCACGTCCTCCGGGCAACGCCGAATCGGCCCTTCCCCTTGGCACAAGCCACTTTTCGACGGGGCGGCGCCAGGGACGTCACCCCGCCGGACATGCACCTCGACGCCCGTCGAAGGCGTCCTTCAACCGCGAGAACAGCCCCTGCTGTCCGGGCTGACCGTGCCAGCCCGGGGGACCACCCCCGGACCCCCGGCAACAAGCCACCGCCCACCCGGCACCGACCGACTCAGCGCCCGTTGAAGGCGTCCTTCAACCGCGAGAACAACCCCTGCTGTCCGGGCTGGAACTGCCCCGTGGGCCGTTCCTCCCCGCGGAGCTTGGCCAGTTCGCGGAGCAGGCGTTCCTGTTCCGGGTCGAGCTTGGTCGGGGTCTGGACCTCGACGTGGACGATGAGGTCGCCTCTGCCCCCGCCGCGCAGGTGCGTGACGCCCCGGCCGTGCAGCGGGATCGACTGGCCGGACTGGGTGCCGGGCCGGATGTCGACCTCCTCCATGCCGTCCAGCGTCTCCAGCGGCACCTTGGTGCCGAGGGCCGCCGCCGTCATCGGGAGGGTGACCGTGCAGTGCAGGTCGTCGCCGCGCCGCTGGAACTGCGCGTGCGGCAGCTCGTGGATCTCCACGTACAGGTCACCGGCGGGACCGCCACCGGGCCCGACCTCGCCCTCGCCGGCCAGCTGGATCCGGGTGCCGTTGTCCACACCGGCCGGGATCTTGACCGTGAGGGTGCGCCGGGAACGGATCCGGCCGTCGCCCGCGCACTCCGGGCACGGGGTGGGGACGACGGTGCCGAAGCCCTGGCACTGCGGACAGGGGCGGGAGGTCATGACCTGGCCCAGGAAGGACCGCGTGACCTGCGAGACCTCACCGCGGCCCCGGCACATGTCACAGGTCTGCGCGCTGGTGCCCGGGGCGGCGCCCTCGCCGCTGCACGTCGTGCAGACGACGGCCGTGTCGACCTGGATGTCCTTGGTCGTGCCGAACGCGGCCTCGTCGAGCTCGACGTCGATGCGGATCATCGCGTCCTGGCCCCGGCGGGTGCGCGAGCGCGGCCCGCGCTGCGACGCCGTGCCGAAGAACGCGTCCATGATGTCGGAGAAGTTGCCGAAGCCACCGGCCCCGAAACCGCCCGCGCCACCGCCGCCGGTCTGCGAGAGGGGGTCGCCGCCGAGGTCGTAGACCTGCTTCTTCTGCGGGTCCGACAGCACCTCGTAGGCGGCGTTGATCTCCTTGAACCGCTCCTGCGTCTTGGGATCAGGATTGACGTCCGGGTGCAGCTCGCGGGCGAGCCGCCGGAAGGCCTTCTTGATCTCCTCCTGCGAGGCGTCGCGGCGCACGCCGAGTACGGCGTAGTAGTCCGTGGCCACTACGACTCCGCCAGGATCTGTCCGACGTACCGTGCCACTGCGCGTACCGCTCCCATCGTTCCCGGGTAATCCATGCGGGTCGGTCCGACCACGCCGAGCTTGGCAACCGCCTCGCCGCCCGAACCGTAGCCGACCGACACGACGGACGTGGAGTTGAGTCCCTCGTAGGCGTTCTCGTGCCCGATGCGCACGGTCATGCCCGAATCCCCCGCCTCCCCGAGGAGTTTGAGGAGCACGACCTGCTCCTCGAGCGCCTCCAGGACGGGCCGGATCGTGAGGGGGAAGTCATGTCCGAAGCGGGTGAGATTGGCGGTACCGCCGATCATCAGCCGCTCCTCGTTCTCCTCGACGAGCGTCTCCAGGAGGGTGGAGAGCACCGTCGAGACCGTACCGCGATCCTCGGCCTCGAACGCCTCCGCGAGGTCCTCCACCAGGCTCGGCACGTCGGTGAACCGGCGGCCCGCGACCCTGCTGTTCAGGCGGGCCCGCAGGTCCGCCAGGGAGGACTCGCCGAACGGCGCCGGGCAGTCGACCATGCGCTGCTCCACCCGGCCGGTGTCCGTGATCAGCACCAGCATCAGCCGCGCGGGGGCGAGGGAGAGCAGTTCCACGTGCCGCACCGTGGAGCGGGTCAGCGACGGGTACTGCACGACGGCGACCTGCCGGGTCAGCTGCGCGAGCAGCCGCACGGTCCTGGCCACCACGTCGTCGAGGTCGACGGCGCCGTCGAGGAAGTTCTGGATGGCCCGCCGCTCGGGCGGGCTCATGGGCTTGACGCCGGCGAGCTTGTCGACGAACAGGCGGTAGCCCTTGTCGGTGGGGATGCGCCCGGCGCTGGTGTGCGGCTGGGCGATGAAGCCCTCGTCCTCCAGGGCCGCCATGTCGTTGCGCACGGTGGCCGGGGAGACGCCGAGGTTGTGCCGCTCGGTGAGGGCCTTGGAGCCGACGGGCTCCTCGGTGCCCACGTAGTCCTGGACGATGGCGCGCAGCACCTGAAGCCTGCGTTCACTGAGCATCGCGCACACCTCCAGAGCCTTCCGCGCGGTACCTTCCCTGTCCGCCTGGCACTCTTCGTACGCGAGTGCCAGACTTCCCCGCCCAGTGTACGGCCGGGAGGTACGCCCCGGGCAAGGCCGGTCCCCGCGCCCTCGCTCCGGGCGGCGTCGTCCCCGATAGCGTCCCGGTATGACCGTGACTTGGGAAGAGTCGGGATGGGAGCAAGTGGCCGCCGGAGTGGGGCGGTGCCGGCTGCCCGGGTGGGACTGCACGGTGGGGCTCGTCGTGGGCGCGGAGGGCGTGCTGCTCGTCGACGCGGGTTCCGACCCGGGCGAGGGCGCGCGGTTGCGGGCGGAGGCGTGGGCGCTCACCGGCCGTCGTGTGACGCATCTCGCGCTCACCCATCCCCATTTCGATCATGTCCTCGGGGCTTCGGTGTTCGCGGACGCGGAGGTGTTCGGCGCGGTGGGCATGGAGACGGTGCTGACGGGCCGTGGGCTCGAGGAGCTGCGCGCGGACGCGGTGCGCCACGGGCTGGACGCGCGCGTGGCCGAGGAGGCCGTGGAGGCGTTGGTGCCGCCGCGGCACGCGGTGTCCGGCGAGTGGACGCTCGACCTCGGCCCGGCCGGCGACCGGCAGGTGCTGCTGGCGAACGTGGGCCCGGGCCACACCGCCCATGACCTCGCGGTCCTCGTCCCCGGCTCCCCCGAGGTGGTGTTCTGCGGGGACCTGGTCGAGGAGTCGGGCGAACCGCAGGCCGGCCCCGACGCCGTACCGTCCCGCTGGCCGGCCGCGCTGGACCGGCTCCTGGAGCTGGGCGGCGAGGACGCGCGGTACGTCCCCGGCCACGGCGCGGTGGTGGACGCGGCGTTCGTACGCCGTCAGCGTGACGCCCTGGCGGCCCGTTTCGGCGTGTCGGACTGATCGCGGCGGGCGCATTCCTCGTATCGTCGTCAGAATGCGCCAGTACTCCGCCGATCTGACCCCTCCGTGGAAGAAACCGCAGCCGGTCCCCGAGGTCTCGGCCGAGCCGGGCCTGGTGGTGGAGGAGCCCGGCACCGGCTTCTGCGGCGCGGTGATCCGCTGCGAGGCGGACACGGTGACGCTGGAGGACCGCTTCGGCAAGCACCGGGTGTTCCCGCTGGAGCCGCGGGGCTTCCTGCTGGAGGGGCGCGTGGTGACGCTGGTGCGGCCGGCCGCCGGTCCTCGGCGGCCCGCCCGTACGGCGTCCGGTTCCGTCGCCGTGGCCGGCGCGCGGGCGCGGGTGGCCCGCGCGGGGCGCATCTACGTCGAGGGGCGGCACGACGCGGAGCTGGTGGAGAAGGTGTGGGGCGACGACCTGCGCGTCGAGGGGGTGGTCGTCGAGTACCTGGAGGGCGTCGACGACCTGCCGTCGATCGTCGAGGACTTCTCCCCCGGCCCGGACGCGCGACTGGGCGTCCTGGTGGACCACCTGGTGCCGGGCTCGAAGGAGTGGCGGATCGCGGAGGCGGTGACGAGCGAGCACGCGCTGGTGGTGGGCCACCCGTACATCGACGTCTGGGAGGCGGTGAAGCCGGCGTCGGTCGGCATCGAGGCGTGGCCGCGGGTGCCGCGCGGTCAGGACTGGAAGACGGGGGTGTGCGCGGCGCTGGGCTGGCGCGTGGCGAACACGGGCGAGGCGTGGCAGCGGATCCTCGGCTCGGTCCGCTCGTACAAGGACCTGGAACCGCAGCTCCTGGGCCGCGTGGAGGAGCTGATCGATTTCGTCACGGAAACCGGTGGGGCTTGACGCCCGGGAAGGTGCCGAACTCGCCGGTGTCCAGACCGGTGCCCAGCATGTCGAGCGGCAGCCGATCACCGAAGTCGAGCTTCATCTGCGCCGTGTAGTCGGCGTCGTCCCCCTCCCCGACGGGCAGCGTGAGCAGAACGCAGTGCGCCATGATCGGATCGATGATGAGGTACGCGGGAATCCTGCCGGCGGCGTAGATCGACCGCTTGACGATGTAGTCGCGCACGACGCTGGTTTTGGACACGACCTCGACCACCAGCGTGATCAGCTCGGACGACAGCAGGCGCCCCGACTCGGGTGTGGCGTCGCGCCGGAGAACCACCAGATCCGGCACGGGTTCGCTGGCCTCGTCGATGATGTCGACGTCCTGGGTCTGGAGACGGACCCAGCGCTTGCGCGGGATCTGGTCCAGGACATCTTCCACGATCATGTTGTGCACAAGATCGGGGCTGGCCATCATCACGATTTCCCCCCGGAGAAGCTCGACCCTCACGCCCTCGGGAGGCTCGAACTCCTCGAAGAACCTGGTCATCCCACGCTCGTCCACAGCGGTCATCTCCGTGGCCCTCCACATCCGCCGCGTCCTTTTCGGCGGCAGCCTACGAACCAGGTTAGGGACCGAACCCGGGTTCCGCAGTGATTCACTCCGCCGGGTGATCAGTCCACCAGGTCCCTGACCACGGCGTCCGCGAGCAGTCGTCCGCGCAGGGTCAGCGCGGCCCGTCCCGCCTCGTACGGCCCCTGCTGGAGCAGTCCGTCCGCGAGTGCCCGCCGGGACGCCGCGCGTCCGTCCTCCTTCAGCAGTGACAGCGGTACGCCCTCCCGCAGCCGAAGCTCCAGCAGGATCCGCTCGACCCGCCGGTCCTCGTCCGACAGGATCTCGCGGCCCGCCCCCGGCGACCGCCCCTCCGCGAGCGCCGCCGCGTAGGCGCCCGGGTGCTTGACGTTCCACCAGCGCACCCCGCCCACGTGGGAGTGGGCGCCGGGGCCCGCGCCCCACCAGTCGGCGCCGCGCCAGTACAGCTCGTTGTGCAGGCAGCGGCCCGCCTCGGAGGTGGCCCAGTTGGACACCTCGTACCAGTCGAAGCCCGCCGCGGACAGCGTCTCCTCGGCGATCAGGTAGCGGTCGGCGTGGACGTCGTCGTCCGTCATCGGGACCTCGCCGCGGCGGATGCGGCGGGCGAGCTGGGTGCCCTCCTCGACGATCAGCGCGTACGCCGAGACGTGGTCGGGACCGGCGCCGATCGCCGCGTCCAGGGACGCCCGCCAGTCGTCGTCGGACTCCCCCGGGGTGCCGTAGATCAGGTCGAGGTTGACGTGTTCGAAGCCGGCCGCGCGGGCCTCGGCGACGCAGGCCTCGGGGCGGCCGGGGGTGTGGGTGCGGTCGAGGACCTTCAGGACGTGCTGCCGGGCGCTCTGCATACCGAAGGAGATCCGGTTGAAGCCTCCCGCGCGCAGGGCCGCCAGGTAGGCCGGGTCGACCGACTCCGGGTTGGCCTCCGTGGTCACCTCGGCGTCCGGCGCCAGCCCGAACTCGTCGCGGATCGCCCCCAGCATCCGTACGAGGTCGTCGGCGGCCAGCAGGGTCGGCGTACCGCCGCCGACGAAGACCGTGCGGACCTCGCGCGGGTCGTCGCCCAGCACCTTCCGCGCCAGGCGGACCTCGTCGACGAGGGTCTCGGCGTAGTTGTCGCGGGAGGCCAGGACGCCGCCGCTGCCGCGCAGCTCGGTCGCGGTGTAGGTGTTGAAGTCGCAGTAGCCGCAGCGGGTCGCGCAGTACGGGACGTGCAGGTAGAAGCCGAGGGGGCGGTCGGCGGCCCCGGCGAGCGCGGACGCGGGCAACGCGCCGTCGGCGGGGACGGGCTCGCCGTCGGGGAGTGCGGAAGGCATGTGCTCCATTGTCCCGCACCGGCCGTGTCACTCCGCTTGGAGGACGAGGAGCGCGAGGTCGTCGGCCGGCGGGCGGGCCCCGAACTCGTGCACGAGCTGCGTGATCCGTTCCGCTATCGGTTCGGCGTCCATCCCCGCGCATCCCGCCAGGGCCACGGCGAGCCCGTCGCCGTCGTCGAACTGGCGGGAGCCGGAGCGCCGCTCGGTGACTCCGTCGGTGACGCAGAGCAGGGTGTCGCCGGAGTACATCTCGAAGGTCTCGCTGGTGTAGGTGGCGTCCTCGACGACCCCGAGCAGGGTTTGCGGCTGGGCGACGGCGCGGACCGAGCCGTCGGGGGCGAGCAGCAGGGGCAGGGGGTGTCCTGCGGAGGCGAGGGTGCAGCGGACGCCGCCGTCGAAGGGGACGAGTTCGCCGTAGAGGAGGGAGAGGAAGCGGGTCTGGGGGCCGTCGCCGGGTGCGGTCGGGCGGGCGCCCGCGGCCACCAGCGCGCGGGCAGCGGCGTCGGCGGCCTCGGTGGCGTCGTCGAGGAGGAGCTGGTTGAGGCGGTCCAGGACGTCGGCGACGCGGTAGCCCTCGCGGGCGAGCAGCCGCAGCCAGGGGCGGACCAGGCCGATGACGACGGCGGCCTCCGGCCCCTTGCCCTGGACGTCACCGACGGCGAAGCCCCAGCGGCCCCGGCCGGCCGGGAAGAGGTCGTAGAAGTCGCCGCTGGGTCCGCCCTTGTCGCAGGGTTCGTAGACGAGGGCGCTGCGCACGCCGGGGATCTCGGCGACGGCGCCGGGCAGCAGTCCGCGCTGGAGGATGGCGCTGATGGTGGCCTGGCGGGAGTACTGCCGGGCGGCCCCGACGGCGAGGGCGACGCGCCGGCCGAGGTCCTCGACGAGGCCGGTGATCTCGTCGGGGAAGCGGTCGATGCCGCCCCGGCCGATCACCAGCGTGCCGAGCGGGCGCCCGCCGGCGACGAGCCGGTAGGCGAGGGCGGTGCCGGGGGCGCCGTCGGCGGGGGCACCGGCGGAGACGTCGAGCGCGTCGGCCGGCCCGTCGGCCGCGTCCGCGGACCTGCCGACCCTCCTGTCCGGCACCTTCGGCTTCGGCCCGCCACCGGTCGACCCGCCCGGCTCACCCGGCCCGTGGGCCGCGTCACCCGGCCCGTCGAGCGCCTCGCCCGGTCCGTCGAGCGCCTCGCCCGGCCACGGGTAGGGCGCGGGGCCCTGGTCCAACGGGTCGCAGGGGTGCGGCGGGTTCCGCTCCAGGGTCCGGCTCAGCGCCTCGATGCGGTTCTCACTCGCGTGCCAGACGCGGGCGAGGCGGGGGCCGCCTGCCCGTTTCCCCTCGCCCCAGCCGCCGCCGTGCCCGGTGGCCTCGTCCTCCAGCCAGACCGCGCACCAGTCGGCCAGCCGCGGCACGATCAGCTGCCCGGTGAGGGAGGTGACCAGGTCCTCGTCGAGCTGCCCGGCGAGCAGGTCGGAGGCCTCGGCGAGGAAGGAGAGGGCGCCGCGCCCCAGCCAGGTCCCGTCCCGTCCGGGCCGGCGGGCGAGCCAGTCGTCGCCGTACGAGCCGCCGCGCCAGGTGTCACGGGCGGGACCGGGTGCTTCCCGGTGGCCGGGCAGGTGCCGGGAGGCCAGCGGATCGAGTGCGTCCAGTGGGTCGGGGGCGCCCTGTTCCGGCCGGGGCGGCTCCGGCGCGAGGATCTCCGCCACCCTCAGATCCCGCGCCAGCGTGCGCTCCCCCGCGTACGCCTCGATCTGGTCGCCCGTCGCGCACCCCCCGGCGGCCAGCCGTGCCCACACCGTCTTCGTCCCCGGCCGGTAGGTGATCCCCCAGGCCTCGGAGAGCGCGGCGACGAGGCGCAGGCCCCGCCCGTACTCGGGGGTGTCGTACGGCGCTCCCTCCGGTTCGTCGCCGCGCGGCGCGCGGGAGGGGTGCTGGTCGGCGACCTCGACGACGAGCGCGCCGGTCGCCTCCTCCAGCCCGCACGTCAGGCGCACCTCGGTGCCGGCGTGCACGACGGCGTTGGTGACGAGTTCGCTGGCGATCAGCGTGACGTCGTCGCCGACGCGGCCGGTGAGGTGTTCGGCACCGGGCAGGGCGAGTTCCGCCCACTCGGCGAGCGCCTTGCGCAGCACCACGCGTGCGGTGCCCGGCGCGAGGGGGCTTCCGGGCAGGGTCGCGTCCACCCACGCGCGCTCCCGCGCGCCGGAGGCGCACGAGGCGGTCTCCCGTTGGGTCGGAATGGCCCTCATGGGCAGCTCCCCGGACAGTTCGTACGAATAGAACCTCGATCGTTGCCGACAGGGTGACAGACCGGACCCACCCATAAGCGTCAAGTCACCGAAGTGGACCGTCAAGGGTGAGAACAGCGACAGACGTGCGGTCAGGAACGGACAGGAAGCCGTTTCATTCCGGTCATCGTGAAAACGTGAAAAGGGGCGGGGTCCCGCGCCGGCCCACGCTCCGTCGGGGACGCGGACCCGCACTCCGGGTGGCGCGCGGCGAGCGCGGACTCCCCGAGGGGGAGCGGCGCGCACTCGACCGCGTACTTACGACAGTCGGATCATTCCTTTTCACTCCTTGATGCCCCACGAGGCCTTTTTCACTCCCTGATGCACCCGTTGGGCGGATCCCGACGTCAGGGGAGCAGTCAGGGAACAGTCGAGGGAGCAAGCGGCTCAGACCCGGGCGGCCGGACCGGGGCGCGCCCGCGCACACCACCCCTCCACCGCACCGGGGAAGCCTCATGACCTCACTGCCCCGGCACCCGGACCATCGGCGCCCGGACCGCCCCGCGCGGGCATGCCGACGCGGCGGCGACGCACACCGTCGCCGCCGACGCCACCGCTCACGGGCGGGGCGGGCGGCTCCCCGCCCCGCCCGATTCGTCACGCCGTGACGCTCACGCCTCGCGCGTGCCCGCGTACATCTCCTCGATGAGGTGCTTGTACGCGCGCTCCACCACCGGGCGCTTCAGCTTCAGGCTCGGGGTGACCTCGCCGTGCTCGATGTCGAGATCGCGCGGGAGGAGGCGGAACTTCTTGATGGTCTGCCAGCGCTGGAGGCCCTCGTTGAGCTGCCTGACGTAGCCGTCGACCATCTCGACCGTGGCGGGCGCGGCGACGATCTCGGCGTACGACTTGCCCTCCAGGCCGTTCTCGGCCGCCCAGGGCGCGAGGGCGGCCTCGTCGAGGGCGATGAGGGCGGTGCAGTAGTTCCGGTCGGCGCCGTGGACGAGGATGTTGGAGACGTAGGGGCAGACCGCCTTGAACCGGCCCTCGACCTCGGCCGGCGCGATGTACTTGCCGCCGGAGGTCTTGATCAGGTCCTTCTTGCGGTCGGTGATGCGCAGGTAGCCGTCGGGCGAGAGCTCGCCGATGTCGCCGGTGTGGAACCAGCCGTCCTCCTCGAGGACCTCGGCGGTCTTCTCGGGCAGGTTGTGGTAGCCCTGCATGATGCCGGGGCCGCGCAGCAGGATCTCGCCGTCGTCGGCGATGCGGACCTCGGTGCCGGGCAGCGGCTTGCCGACGGTGCCGGTGCGGTAGGCCTCGCCCGGGTTGACGAAGGAGGCGGCGGAGGACTCGGTGAGGCCGTAGCCCTCCAGGATGTGGACGCCGGCGCCGGAGAAGAAGTAGCCGATCTCGGGGGCGAGGGCGGCGGAGCCGGAGATGCAGGCGCGCAGGTTGCCGCCGAAGGCCTCGCGGATCTTGGCGTAGACGAGCTTGTCGGCGACGCCGTGCTTCGCCGAGAGGCCGAAGGGGGCGCTCGCGGTGCCGGTGCGGCGGAAGTTGTCCTGGGTGACCTTGGCGTACTCGCGGGCGACCTCGGCGGCCCACTGGAAGATCTTGTACTTGGCTCCGCCGCCGGCCTTCGCCTTGGCGGCCACGCCGTTGTAGACCTTCTCGAAGATGCGGGGCACGGCCGCCATGTAGGTCGGCCGGACCACCGGGAGGTTCTCGATGATCTTGTCGACGCGGCCGTCGACGGCGGTGACGTGGCCGACCTCGATCTGGCCGGAGGTGAGCACCTTGCCGAAGACGTGCGCGAGCGGCAGCCACAGGTACTGCACGTCGTCCTTGGTGCAGAGGCCGGTCGCGGCGATCGCCTTCGCCATGTACGACCAGCAGTCGTGCGGCAGGCGCACGCCCTTGGGGCGGCCGGTGGTGCCGGAGGTGTAGATCAGGGTGGCGAGCTGGTCCTTGGTGAGCGCGGCGACCCGCTCCTTGATCAGCTCCGGTTCCTGCCGGAGCCGGGCGGCGCCGCGCTCCTCCAGGTCGGCGAGGGTGATCACGAAGTCGTCGGTGTCGGCGCCGGCCGGGTCGACGACCACGACGCGGGTGAGCTCGGGCAGCTCGGCGCGCTTCCCGACCGCCTTGGCCGCCTGCTCGGCGTTCTCCGCGATGAGCACCCGGCTCTGGGAGTCGGACAGGATGTAGGCGGACTCGTCGGCGTTGGTCTGCGGGTAGACCGTGGTGGTGGCGGCTCCGGCGCAGAGGATGCCGAGGTCGGCGAGGATCCACTCGACCCGGGTGGCGGAGGCCAGCGCGACCCGCTCCTCCGGCCGCACGCCCAGCTCGATCAGGCCGGCCGCGATGGCGTGGACCCGCTCGGCGGCGCCCGCCCAGGTGAGGGACTTCCAGTCGTCGGGGCCCGTGCCGGAGGCCGCCGGGACCGGGTAGCGGTAGGCCTCGGCGTCCGGTGTGGCCGCCACACGCTCCAGGAAGAGGGCCGCCACGCTCGGCGGACGGTTCTCGATCAGTGTCTGTGTGTCGCTCACGACATCCTCCGGGGCCCGCGACGGTGCGGCTGGCTCAGTGCGGCTGGGGTTTCCTCGCGCCGTTGTTTAACTCGCGAGTAACTATCGAGCACGGACAGAGTAAAGGCCGACCGGCCACGGCGTAAGGGGGCACGGCCTGCCACTTCACACAGGAAGACCTACCCCGTGAACGCGCGGGGCCCGCCGTACTCGTGTACGACGGGCCCCGTTACGCCCGGTTCGCGGAGTGACCCGCGGTAACCTCCGGTTACTTCTTGCCCTTGCCCGATCCCGCGCTGTCGTCGCTGGAGAGGACGGCGATGAAGGCCTCCTGGGGAACCTCCACGGAACCCACCATCTTCATCCGCTTCTTGCCTTCCTTCTGCTTCTCCAGCAGCTTCCGCTTGCGGGAGATGTCACCGCCGTAGCACTTGGCGAGGACGTCCTTGCGGATGGCGCGGATGGTCTCGCGGGCGATGACCCGCGAGCCGATGGCGGCCTGCACCGGCACCTCGAAGGCCTGCCGCGGGATCAGCTCCTTGAGCTTGGCGACGAGCCGCACGCCGTACGCGTACGCCTGGTCCTTGTGGGTGATCGCGGAGAACGCGTCCACCTTGTCGCCGTGCAGCAGGATGTCGACCTTGACCAGGCTGGAGGTCTGCTCGCCGGTGGGCTCGTAGTCGAGGGAGGCGTAGCCGCGGGTCTTGGACTTCAGCTGGTCGAAGAAGTCGAAGACGATCTCCGCGAGCGGGAGGGTGTAGCGGATCTCCACCCGGTCCTCGGAAAGGTAGTCCATGCCGAGCAGGACACCGCGCCGGGTCTGGCACAGCTCCATGATCGAGCCGATGAACTCGCTGGGCGCCAGGATGGTGGCGCGCACCACCGGCTCGTACACCTCGCCGATCTTCCCCTCGGGGAACTCGCTCGGGTTGGTGACGGTGTGCTCGCTGCCGTCCTCCATGACCACCCGGTAGACCACGTTCGGCGCGGTGGCGATGAGGTCGAGGCCGAACTCGCGCTCCAGGCGCTCGCGGATCACGTCGAGGTGCAGCAGGCCGAGGAAGCCGACGCGGAAGCCGAAGCCGAGGGCGGCGGAGGTCTCCGGCTCGTAGACCAGGGCGGCGTCGTTGAGCTGGAGCTTGTCGAGGGCCTCGCGCAGCTCCGGGTAGTCCGAGCCGTCCAGCGGGTAGAGGCCGGAGAACACCATCGGCTTGGGGTCCTTGTAGCCGCCGAGCGCCTCCTCGGCACCCTTGTGCTGGCTGGTGACGGTGTCACCGACCTTCGACTGGCGGACGTCCTTCACACCGGTGATGAGGTAGCCCACCTCACCGACGCCGAGGCCGTCGGCGGAGAGCATCTCCGGCGAGTTGGTGCCGATCTCCAGCAGCTCGTGCGTGGCGCCGGTGGACATCATCCGGATCCGCTCGCGCTTGTTGAGCTGGCCGTCGATGACACGGACGTACGTCACGACACCTCGGTAGGAGTCGTAGACCGAGTCGAAGATCATCGCGCGGGCGGGGGCGTCCGCGACGCCGACCGGGGCCGGGATCTCGGCGACCACCTTGTCCAGCAGCGCCTCGACGCCCAGACCGGTCTTCGCGGAGACCTTGAGCACGTCGTCGGGGTCGCAGCCGACCAGGTTCGCCAGTTCCTCGGAGAACTTCTCCGGCTGCGCGGCCGGCAGGTCGATCTTGTTGAGGACCGGGATGATCGTGAGGTCGTTCTCCATCGCCAGGTAGAGGTTGGCGAGGGTCTGGGCCTCGATGCCCTGGGCGGCGTCGACGAGGAGGATGGTCCCCTCGCAGGCGGCGAGCGACCGCGAGACCTCGTAGGTGAAGTCGACGTGCCCGGGGGTGTCGATCATGTTGAGGATGTGCGTGTTGCCCTGGTCGTGGGTGGGAGCCCACGGCAACCGCACCGCCTGGGACTTGATCGTGATGCCGCGCTCACGCTCGATGTCCATGCGGTCGAGGTACTGAGCGCGCATCTGCCGCTGCTCGACCACTCCGGTCAGCTGGAGCATCCGGTCGGCGAGCGTGGACTTGCCGTGGTCGATGTGCGCGATGATGCAGAAATTGCGGATCAGCGCGGGGTCGGTACGGCTCGGCTCGGGCACATGGCTGGGGATCGCGGGCACGCAGGGTCCTGATTCTTGAGGCGTCCGCATACGTCTGCTTGTGCGTCTGCGGTCTCGGGTCGGATCGATACGTAGCTTCCATCGTCCCACGGGTGGCGACCGGGGACGGGTTTGGGCCACTGAATGGGCCGCTGGTAGTGTGGGGGGCTGTGTCTCATGCCCTCTCAGCGCGAGGCACACCCCAAGAAATCACCGGTACGGGCCCCGAGCGGTCCCGTACCAGAACCTGTAGAGGCTCATTCGTGGCGAACATCAAGTCCCAGATCAAGCGGAACAAGACCAACGAGAAGGCCCGGCTGCGCAACAAGGCCGTCAAGTCCTCTCTGAAGACCGCGATCCGCAAGGCCCGCGAGGCCGCCGCCGCGGGTGACGTCGAGAAGGCCACCGAGTACCAGCGCGCCGCCGCGCGTCAGCTCGACAAGGCCGTCTCCAAGGGCGTCATCCACAAGAACCAGGCCGCCAACAAGAAGTCGGCGCTGGCTCAGAAGGTCGCGGCCGTCAAGGGCTGAACCACCCTTTTGATCTGACCGCCGACCGGACCCCGGGCGGGCCCTCTCTCATCCGCCCCCGGCCGGCACCCCGAGCTCGTACGCGGCCTGCGTTCGCCACGCGGGTACGGGCTCACACGCTTCATCCGAAGGCCCCGCCCTCACACCCTTCCCCGGGTGGTGGGCGGGGCCTTCGGCCTCTTCCGTGCCGTTACGCCCGTCCCCGCGAGCGGGCCGCACGGGCGATGGTGACGACCGCCTTCTCCAGGGCGTACCCCGGGTCGGCCCCGCCGCCCTTCACGCCCGCGTCCGCCTCGGCGACCGCGCGCAGCGCGACGGCCACGCCGTCCGGGGACCAGCCGCGCATCTGCTGCCGCACCTGGTTGATCTTCCAGGGCGGCATGCCGAGATCGGCGGGGCGCGCGTTCGGCGACGACTGCAGCTTGCCGATCGCCCGTACGCCCTGGGCCAGCGCGCTGGTGATCAGCAACGGGGCCACACCGGTCGACAGCGACCAGCGCAGGGCCTCCAGGGCCGCTGCCGCGTGTCCCTCGACCGCGCGGTCGGCGACCACGAAGCTCGACGCCTCGGCCCGCCCGGTGTAGTACCGTCCGACGACCGCCTCGTCGATCGTGCCCTCGACGTCCGCGACGAGCTGGGTCACCGCCGAGGCCAGCTCCCGCAGATCACTGCCGATGGCGTCGACCAGCGCCTGGCACGCCTCCGGGGTGGCCGACCGGCCGGCGGTACGGAACTCGCCGCGCACGAAGGCCATCCGGTCCGCCGGCTTGGTCATCTTCGGGCACGCCACCTCCCGCGCCCCCGCCTTGCGCGCCGCGTCGAGCAGCCCCTTGCCCTTGGCGCCGCCCGCGTGCAGCAGGACGAGCGTGATCTCCTCGGCCGGCGAGCCGAGGTACGCCTTCACGTCCTTGACGGTGTCGGCGGACAGGTCCTGCGCGTCGCGTACGACGACGACCTTGCGCTCCGCGAAGAGCGACGGGCTGGTCAGCTCGGCGAGGGTGCCGGGCTGGAGCTGGTCCGGTGTCAGGTCGCGTACGTCCGTGTCGGCGTCGGCGGCCCTCGCGGCGGCCACCACCTCCCGCACGGCACGGTCGAGCAGCAGGTCCTCCTGGCCCACGGCGAGCGTCACCGGGGCAAGGAGGTCGTCGGATGCGGTCTTCCTGGCCATCGCGACAAGCATCCCACGCGCCACTGACACCCCCGTCCGGCCGTCGGCCGCCGGGCTACGGCCGCCGGGTTACGGCTCCTCCCGCCAGCCGTCCCACCCGGCCACGAACTCGTTCAGCTCCCCGGGGTCCAGCCGGGCCGCCTCGTCCCGCAGGACGACGAGCCACTGCGCGTCCTCCGCGTCGTCCTCACCGGCGAGCGCGTCCCGCACCAGCCGGGGCTCCTCGTCCACGCCGAACCGTTCCCCGAGGGCCTCGGCCACCTCCTCCGCCGCATCGCGGTCGGGCAGCACCAGCACATGTCGCACATCACTCACACGGGCCATTGTCCGGCACCGGGTCGGCCGCCCGCCCCGGTGCCGGGTCAGCCGCTCGTCCTGGTACCGGGGTCAGCCGCCCGTCCCGGTACCGCGCGCCGTCGGCACCGTGTCCAGCACGATCCCGAACCGCTCCCGGTAGAGCGCGAGCACCTCCTCGTCCGTCCCGGCCTCGTGCTCCCGCCGCGTGCCGTCCGGCGCGGTGACCGTGAGCCGCCGGCCGCTGAGCGTGATCCGGCCCCCGTCCGCGGTGATCCGCGAGCACACCGGAGACCGCGTGAAGTGGGAGGCCGGTGAGGTGCTGTGCCACCACGCCCCGGCCGTGAAGTCGGCGAGCACCCGCGGCCGGACCTCCAGCCGGTACACCGGCCGCCCGTTCCGGCTCACGTCCAGGTCCGCCACCTCCACCCGGTCGGACCCGCCGCGCACCCCGGCCGCGTCGGCGCCCGCCTCGGCGATCCGGAACGCACCCCCGGGATCCTCCTGCTCCCCGCGCTCCCCGAAGGCCAGCGGCAGGTGGAAGTGGGCGCCGAAGCCGACGTCGGCCAGCCGGTCCCCGCCGTCCACCGTCCGCACCCGCAGCGCGAGATGGTCGTACGGGATGCCGAGCCGGCCCCCGTCGCCGTACACCCGCGCCGCGAGCATCTGGACGTCGTAACCGAGGGCGGCGAGCAACGCCCCGAACACACCGTTGAGTTCGTAACAGAACCCGCCCCGCCGCGCCTCCACCACCTTCTCCAGCAGCCGCTTCTCCTCCAGCACGATCTCTTCGCCGAGATGGATGGACAGGTTCTCGAACGGCACGGTCTCCAGGTGCCGCAGGTGCAGTTCGCGCAGCGCGTCCACGGTGGGCCAGGCGGGCTGCTCGACGCCCAGGCGGCGCAGGTAGGCGTCGACTTCCGCGGTGCTCATTCCCTCGTTCATGTCCTCAGTGTCGCGCCCCCCGGCCCGCAGGACGGTGACCGTGCCCGGTGCCGGGCGGGAGAAGGCCCCGCCCGTCCGCCACGGGGGCAACGGACAGGCGGGACCGGTCTGTGAGGGCTACGCGCAGCGCTTGCTCTTCCCGGTGTCGGTGCAGGCGACCAGCACACGGGTCACGAACTGTCCGCGTGCGGACCAGTAGCCGTACCACACGTCCCTGTTGACCCGTTCGCGCAGCCGGGCCCGCGAGTACTCCAGGCGTGTAGTGATGGGGAACGAGGCGGCGTCCACCGGAACATGCTCGTTCAGCTCCTTGTCCAGCCAGGCCACGGCCTCGTCGATCTGCTGTTCGGTGAAGACGCGCAGGCCGGGCCGTCGGTCCAGCCACTGGGCGAGCTCGACCGGTGGGAAGGAAGGCGGGGCGAGGCCCTTGCCGACCTCGCTGTCGGTGTAGCCTTTACCGGTGTACGCAAAGGCGTGCCAGTGGACAAATGCGGCGGTCACGGACGCAGACCGTAGCGCAGGCGAGGGGCCGGCAAGGGCTCCTCGGTCAGGGCCGCACGGCGGAGTGTCGCGGCCATCTCTTCCGTATCCATGGTCAGCAGGGCGCCCACGAGGATCTCGCGGACGTCCTTGACGACTGCCTCGGGACTGTCGAGCAGGCGGGTGGGCGGGATGCCGTCGCGGGCTTCGGTGTCGCCCAGGAGGTGACGGGTGAGGACACCGGCGATCTCCTCGGCGGCCCAGTGCAGGGTGCGCTGTTTGAGGGCGAAGGTCAGGTGCGGGCTGGGCTCGTCGCCGTCCCGGTTGTGCGGGGAGTGCACCCAGCCCCTCGGCAACCAGAGCACGTCTCCGGCGTTCAAGGTGATCTCCTGCGCCGGGGCGGTGGTGGCGAGGTATGCGCGCTCGGAGGGGGTGAAGCCCCGGCGGCGGAAGTTCTCGTACTCCTCCACCGGGTTATCGACGAACGGCTGGTGCAGGGGCCATGTCTTGGAGCCGTGGATCTGGATGACGAGGGTGACGTACGGGTCGAAGTGGTAGCGCAGGCCGTGCTGGCGGGGTGGGGTGAGGTAGGCGTTGAAGTGCGTCTCGTAGCCGGTCTCCCGGGCGACCTCGCGGCGCAGAACCGACAGCGAGGGCTTGATGGTCTGCAGGCGGCGGATGGACAGCGAGCAGCCGTCGTCCAGGTAGCGGCGGACGGCGCCGGGGTCGGGCATGTCGGGGGTGGCGCTGTACTCGCGGTCGTCGACCGTCTCGCCGTCACGGATCAGGCGCACGTTGCGGTTGGGCAGGCAGTCGTGGTCGATGAGCGCGTCGATCTCAGCCATGGTGAGCAGGTCCTCGAAGGCGCGGGCGCCGTGCTGGTAGGTGCGGGGTTCGGTGGGCCAGTCGTCGAGGAGTTCGGCGGCGTCGGGAACCAGGTCGGACAGCGGCATGACGGTGCTCCTGTTCGAGTAGCGTGGTGGGCGCGGCGCCCAGGACCACTGACCGGTCCTGGGCGCCGCGGAGCAGGGGTTGCGTGGGTGTCAGAGGGTCGGATTTCCGGCGATCTCCGGGGTGCCCCTCAGCGTCCGGTAGAAGGCCCTCAGCTCGCCCACGGTGCCGCGCAGCTCGCGGCCGGAGTCCTCCGGCTTGGTGCCGGTGATGGAGTAGCCGCCACCCTTCAGTTCGGCGATACCGAGGCAGGACTCCATGTCGGTGTTGCTGCCGTCGGTGTTGCACATGTAGTCGTACGGGCCGACCAGTTCCCGGCCGTAGAGGCTGGTGCCGGCGGGGCCCGTGCCTCCGCCGCTGGTGTTCGCGGTCATGCGTTTCCCTTCCTGGATGTGGATCGATGCCAGGCCTCTGCTGAGACCCGGCGGGTGGAACCCGTCCCGCCGGAGGCTTGCGGGCCTTCCGGCGGGGCGGGCGTTGGGACCTCTCCCGCCGCGGCTTGCGGTCCGCAACGGGAGGGGCGTTCTGGGGTGCGACCCTGTCCCTGCGGTCGCCATGGGGGTGCGTCAGCTGGGGGTCCGCGCCGGCACCACGGTGGGGACGGGGCCGGTCACGGCCGCCACGGAGTCCGGGCCGGTCCGGTCGTTGTGTGCGCAGTGCGCGTGGATGTTCCAGCCGGGCCCGCTGTCGACTTCCTCGTGCCCGAGGTGGAGGGCGTTGTCCGGCTCCTCGATCGGCTGGCGGCAGGCCCGGCACATCGGGATGGGTGCGGTCACCGCGCGGCCTCGTTCAGCGCCTCGTAGTGGTCGCACAAGGCGTTGAGGGCGCGGGCCAGGCGCCGGGCGTAGCCGGGGGCGCCGCCGAAGCGAGGGGACGGCTGCGTCTCCAGTCGGCTGCGGGCCTCCCACGCGCACCCGAGGACGGTGTAGCGGTAAACGCTGTTCTCCTCCAGCGTGCGGGCCGCTGCCTCCACCTCGGGGACCAGCAGTGCAAGGTGGCCGCGCACGAGGGCGGTCAGTGCCTGGAGCTCGTCGCCGGTGGGCGGCAGCGCTTCGGAGACGGCGTCGGGGTCCAGCAGCCGGTTCACGGTCTCGCGCATCGTGGCGAGGTCGACCGGCGTGGTCCGGGTGTTCGGGCGGGTGGTGGTCACCGGGTCACCGCCCGGCGGGTGCGGTGGCGGGGACACCGGCAGGGCGGGAATTCGAAGGAGCCGGGGGCGAGCGCGGCCGGGTCCTCTTTGAACCCGACGGCAACCACGGTGCCCCGGTCCTCGGTGACGGCCCCCTGCGCGTTCACGGTGTAGACCCGGATCGTCATCTTGACGCCGGGCTTCGGCTTGACGCCAGGCTTCAGTGGGGCTGTAGCGTTCATGGTGTTGACGCTCCTTCTCACGGTTTGAGCGTTGGCCGGCCCCGGAGTCGTTCGCGCGGCTGCCGGGGCACACCGAGCCAGACGACCGCTGGGGCTGCGCTCTGCGTCACTCTGACCCGGTGTGAGTACAGCGTGACCCTGTGAGAAGGGCGGAACGCTCACAGTTCTGTGAGCGTTGTGAGCGTGCTACAGGCCGATCCAGGCCGCCATGTGGTTGAGCGTGTCCGGCGTACGGCGAGCCAAGTGCACCAGTCCAGTGATCGTCTCCCGGGCGGCCGGGTGGTACCGAGTCTGCTCCGGCGCCGCACGGCGCGCTTCCACCAGCGTCTTCAGCGCAGACTCGGTGTGCCCCGTCTCCATCTCGGTGCGTGCCTTGTCGATCAGAAAGTGCGCGCGGCGGGAGACCGCCAGTTGGTGCGGCACCTTGATCCTCCGGGACTGCTTGAGGGCATCGTCGTACTGGCGCATCTCAACAGCGGCGGACATCTCGTGCAGCACCACATTCGTCGGCCCGAAGGACAACCAGTGCACGTTGGAGGCGTCACCGATCCGCTCGGCGATCTTCCGGGCCTCGCCGATGTGTACGGCCACCCCCGAAGGATCCCCCGCGCGCGCCGCGATGACGGACGCCCCCAGATGGAGCTGGCCCCCGACGGCCAACGCCTCCCGGGTGGGCCCGGCCTGGTCGACCACGCTGCGCCCCGCGTCGACCAGGCGCTGGCCGATCCGGTACTCGCCCTCCCGGAAGTACACCAGGGCCCGCATGTACTGGCGGACGGCGGCCAAGCACGGGTCGGAGGCCCGCTGCGCCGCCCAGTCCATCCGGTCCAGCGCGACCGTCGACAGGTCGTAGTAACCGAGCTTCACACTGATGTCGTGCGCGGTGCGGTACGCCGACGCAAGGGCCTGCCATACCTCGGTCGTCGGCATCGACCACGCGGTGTGCGTCAGCTCGGCAATCACATCCGGCAGCTCACGGGCCGCGTTACGCAGGCGCGTGGCGCGTACCTCGGCACACAGGTGGTCGGCAGCGGCGATGAGCCGGTCCGCCGGCCGCGCGCTGATATCCGGGTTGGGGCCGAGGTCGTACAGGTCCAAGGACTCCCGGATAGGTCTCACGAGTTCAGCAAGTCGGTCCCGCTGCAATTCGGTCACATACGGCTGCCCGGTCAACACGGTCACGTCGATGGTCAGGGCCTTCGCACACGCGGCCACGAAGGCGGCTGTCGCCGGGCGAGCACCGCACTCCACCTGATTGAGATAGCTGTACGAGTACGGCAGGAGGTCGGCCATCTGGCGCTGCGTCAGTCTGGCCAGTCTGCGCTGCTCCTTGATGCGCGCGCCCGTGTGGTCGTCGTCCAGTGTTGTCATACTGGCCCCCGTTCCAAGCACCCACTTGGCTTGGGACAGTACTCCCGGCCGAAGGTCCAGGTGTGCCTTTCCGCTCCCGACTCCTCCGTGAGAGAGAGCGGTTGTGTGGTCGGATGGCCGTATGACCACAGCTGACCGTGTGCTGTACCTGTTCGGTTCTGCCGCCCCGCCCGTGTTCGACATTGCTCAGGTGATCCGGGACGCTCAGACCCGCGGTTTCGACGTGTGCCTGGGACTGACCCCGACCGCCGCACGCTGGCTCGCCCCCCAGCAGGCCGAGCTCGAACAGCTCACCGGCCACCCGGTCCGGTCCGATTACAAGCTGCCGGGGGAGCCCGACGTATGGCCGAAGGCGGACGTCATCGCCGTCGCGCCGGCCACCTTCAACACGATGAACGCCTGGGCGCTGGGCATCACCCGTGACTTCGTCGTCGGGGTGGTGGCCGAGGGTATCGGCAAGGGCATCCCGCTCGTGGCGATGCCCTGCGTCAATGCGGCCTACGTGCAGCACCGGCAGTTCGAGCGGAGCGTGACCGAGTTGCGCGACATGGGCGTGCGTGTCCTGTACGGCGAGGACGGGTTCGTACCGAACCAGCCAGGTCAGGGTCGACCGGAGGAGTACCCGTGGCACGCGGTACTTGACGCCGTGGAGGACACCAGCACCCGATAGGCAGTCACGCGAACCGGATGCGGGGGTGCAGCTCGCGCAGCACGTCCACGGTGGGCCAGGCGGGCTGCCCGACGCCCAGACGCCGCAGGTAGGCGTCGATCGCCGCGGTACTCATGCCCTCAGGTCATGCCTTCAGTGTCGCGCCACCCTCAACTCCCTGCTTCCGTTCTCACCGACGGCCACCGCCAGTGCCCCGTCCCGGTCCGTCCGCAGCACCGTCGCTCCCTCGGCGCGCAGGGCGGCGACCGTGCCCAGGGCAGGGTGTCCGTACGTGTTGTCCTTCCCCGTGCTGATCAGTGCCAGGCGGGGGGTCATGCGGCGTATGAGGTCCGGGTCCTGGTACGCCGAGCCGTGGTGGGCGGCCTTGAGGACGTCCACGGCGGCCGGCCGCCCGAAGCCTGTCACGCCACCGGCCAGAGATTCCTGGTCGCCTTCTGACCATGCGAGCACACCTCATGCGCCGGTAACTCCGTCGACCTGCTCGCGAATGAGGTCGGCATGACCGTTGTGACGTGCGTATTCCTCGATCATGTGCACCATGATCCAGCGCAAGGAGACTCCCTGTTCGCCGACGTGCCCCGCTTCCTGTTCGGACAGGCGGCCGGAGTCGTCCAGCGACGCGTCAGTGATCAGCTCACGGCCGCGAGCGACCTCCGTTTGCCACGTGGCCACCGCCTCGTCGAGCCCTCGTTCCGGCTGGAGGGCGAAACCGTCGAGGTTGCTCTCCCCGAAGACCGGCGGCACGTTCTGGCCTGCGAACACACGCTGGAACCAGTTGCGTTCCACCTCAGCCATGTGCTGCACGAGTCCCAGCAGCGTCATCGGCGAGGGGGACGCCACAGCGAGTCGTAATTGATCATCCTTGAGGCCCGAACACTTCAGGGCGAGAGTCGCACGGTGGAAGTCCAGCCAGGCCTCCAGCATGGTCCGCTCACTGGCATGCGCGGGAGGAATCGGCCGTCCGTCTGGTGTCGTATTCATGAGCACACCCTGGCAGCAGCAGCCGTACCTCACGCATGCCTTCGCTGGCGACGAACACCCGTCTCGCCCTCTTGCCACCCATGGCTCGCAAGCAGAGCTTCCTGCAGAAGGAACCACCGGTCGGCGTCTTCACCCAGCCCCATGATCATGGGGCTGGGACGGTTGCGCGTCCGCCCCGACCGCGTGCAGGCCGACAAGGCATACGTCTCCTGCGGAAATCGCGCTCATCTGCGCCGCCGCGGGATCCGCCGCACCATCCCGGACAAGGCCGACCAGGCGCGCAACCGCCGGAAGCCCGGTCCCCACGGCGGCCGGCCGCCGTATTTCGACCCAGCCGACTACCGTGAGCGTCATGCAGTCGAGTGCGGGATCAACCGCCTCAGGAGACATCGCGCCGTCACCACGCGATACGACAAGCTCGCCGTCCTCTATGAGGCGACCGCGCTGATCGCTGCTCTCGACGAACGGCTTTGATCGGAGGTGGTCTTCCCGTCCGCGTTCACCAGTCCCGGCCGGCGGTCAGCTTCTCCGCATCCGCTTCCGCGAACCCGTATACCGACGCGACGAAGCAGAACTCGTCACAGATCCACTCCCGCGCCACCGTCTCGATCCCGCTCCCGGCCGCCATGAACTCGCTGTCCAGCAGGTTGAACTCCTCCGTCGCAGCCTGGGTGAGCGCATACAGGCCCTCCAGGTCCGCCGGATGCTCAGCTTCAATGCGCTCGCACAGCCGTAGCAGGATCGCCTTCCCCTGGTCGACCACATGATCAGGGAAGTACGAGTCGTCGTACATCTGCTGCAGGAAGGCGTGTCCCGCTACCTGCTGGTTTGTGATCGGCATGGCACTTCCCCACTTCCGCCAAAAGCTGACGCGCCGATCATGCACAGCCCCACTGACAACGCCCCCGATGGACGCCAGGGCCGTCTTCATTCGATTGGGTTACCAGGCGTCGACGCTGACGAGCAGGGTCCCGATGTGCCCTTCGGTGGGAGCGTCCAGGACCACGGCCTTGGCCGAGGTGAAACCGGCCCAGATCAGCAGGCGTTCCCAGACGGCGGGCCGGTAGCTGTAGCGGTACGTGAACATCGCCTTTCCCGCGAACCCGCCCTTGTACATGCCCTGGGGTCCGTACGCGCCCGGGATCGCCGGCGGTTGGGAGAACACGAACCGGCCACCGGGATTGAGCCGGGCCCGAACGAGCGGGAACAGCCGGCCCGGGTCGGTGAACCAGGCGGCCCCGAAGACGGAGTACACCGCGTCGTACCGGGCCTCGTCGGCGGCCAGCCACTCCAGGACCTCGCCCTGCTCGATCCGGACACCGAGCGGCGCCCACCGCTCGCCGGCCAGTTGCACCATGCGCGGCGACAGGTCCACGCCTGTTGCCTTGATGCCCTGCTGCGCGAGGTGGGCGAGGGCGCGGCCGGTGCCGCAGCCGATTTCCAGTACGGACTCCGGGACGCCGAGGAGTTCGGGGCCGGGGCCGTGGCCCCGGTACTGCGTCCAGCAGAACGACGGCTCGGCATCCGCGTCGAAGGCGGACGTGGCGAAGGCGTCCCACAGTTCGGTCTCGGCGGCGATGTCGTGCGGTACGGGCACTGCGGATCCTCTGGTCGTGGTGCGGCGGGCCCCTGCCCTCGGCGGCCGCGAGGGCAGGGGCGACTGTAGCGGGCTCAGTGGCTGTCGGGGACCTTGTCGTCGCACGGTGAGCAGTCCGCGCCGTCGATGGCCCACAGCTCTTCGTCGATGGCCCAGCCCTGGCTCTTCAGGAAGTCGCCGGTGCGCAGGCACAGGCCGTCGCTGCGCCGCTCGATGAACGGGGCGTGGTGCTTGAACCGACCGCCGTTGTAGAGGCGGCAGATGCCCCACCAGACGGGTGTGTCGAGGATGAGCTGGTGGACGCCGATGTCGACGAGCTTGCCGACACCGAGGTGCACGTCGGGGTTCTGGATCGACCCCATGACGTACATGATCGCGTTGCCGAGGATCCGTTCGGCCATGTCGCGGACCATGGTGTGGTCCCGAAGCAGCAGGGCGACCTCGCGGTCCCATAGGGGCATGCCGGAGTCGAAGATGTTGACAGTCAGCTCGGTGATGTGCGGTGCGACCGCGTTCAGGAGTTCCTGCGGGTCCCGCGTCGCGGTGATCACGGGCTGGTCGAGAGTGACGGTCATGGACGATCCCTTCTGGGGTGTCGTGTCGTAGGGAACCCGCCCCGGCGGGGGTTTGCGGAGCACCGGCGGGACGAGTGTTTCTGGGGTGCGACCCTGTCCCTGCGGTCGCCATGGGGATGCGTCAGCCTTGAGTCCGTGCCGGCATCACGGCCGCCACGGAGTCCGGGCCGGCCTGGTCGATATGTGCGCGGTGCGCGTGGATGTCCCTGCCGGGCCCGCTGTCGACTTCCTCGTGCCCGAGGTGGACGGCGTCGTCCGGCTCCTCGATCGGCTCGCGGCAGGCCCGGCACATCGGGATGGGTGCGGTCACCGCGCGGCCTCGTTCAGCGCCTCGTAGTGGTCGCACAGGGCGTTGAGGGCGCGGGCCAGGCGCCGGGCGTAACCGGGGGCGCCGCCGAAGCGAGGGGACGGCTGCGTCTCCAGTCGGCTGCGGGCCTCCCACCGAAGCAGACGGCCACGAGCCGTACTGGATCACGTACTTCGACAAGGCGGAACTCGCCGGCGTCACGGGCGGCCGGCTGCTGGACATGGCCCGTGAGGACCCTCGGCACGCGCAGGCCGCCGCCGACAGCATCCGCGGCGCGCTCGCCGACCGGGGCAGCGAGGCAGGCCGCAGCCACGCTCTGGACCTGATCGGCCTGGCCGAGTGCCACTTCCTCCTGGGGGACATGAGTGGAGCCGTCGAACACACTCACCGCGCGGTCGACGCCGCCGCGCGCACACAGTCGAGCCGGGTGCGAACCCAGCTCGGACAGCTGTACCCGTACACGGTGGGCAGATCAGCGTCCCGTACCGTCGGCGAGGCACGGGCAAGGATCCGCGAAGTCCTGTCGACCTGAAGGAGTAACGTGACCACGATCGCCGTGACCGGGCACATGGACCTCACCGACAGCAGCGTGCCCCTGGTACGTGAAGCCCTGCGTGCGACGCTCACGCCGTACGCCGACGGCCTCACCGGGGTGTCGTGCATCGCCAAGGGCTCCGACTCTCTCTTTGCTGAGATCGTCCTCGAGCTGGGTGGACGACTGATCGTCGTCGTCCCGTCCAAGGACTACCGGCAGAACAAGGTCCGACCTGACCATGCCGCCGCCTTCGACCGTCTCAGGGACGCCGCTGACGAGGTCGTCGTCCTCGATCACGAGACGGCCAACCGGTCGGCGTACGAGGATGCCAACCGGACCCTGCTGAAGCGAGCCGACCGTCTCGTCGCCGTCTGGAACGGTGAGCCTCCGAGCGGCAAGGGCGGCGGCAGCGCGGACACCGTGCTGGAAGCCCGGGAGGCCGGCCTGCCCGTCGACGTCGTATGGCCGGACGGAGCGGCCCGACAGGGCTGACAGGGCAGCCGGCCCCGGCGCTCGGTCATGCGCTCTCGTGCACAAGCGAAGACACGGCAGGACCGCCCGTATCACCCGTGGGCGGGCGGGCCTGAGTGCCCAGGGCCGCGGAGCCGTTCGTCACCGTGGCGACGACGGCCTTCCACATGCTGCTGATCTTCGCCTCACTGTCGCGCCACTCGTACCTCCCTCCTTCCGGCCGCCGCGCTCCCGACCTCCCCGGCGAGCACCGCGATCGCGCCCCCGTGGTCCGTCCGCAGCACCGTCGCTCCCCCGGCGCGCAGGGCTGCGACCGTACCCGGGGCCGGGTGTCCGTACGTGTTGTCCTCCCCCGTGCTGATCAGTGCCAGGCGGGGGGCCGTGCGGTGTATGAGGTCCGGGTCCTGGTACGCGGAGCCGTGGTGGGCGACCTTGAGAACGTCCACGGCGGTCAGCCGGTGCGCCGCGGGTGATCTCGCCAGGGCCCGTTGGGACGGGGGTTCCAGGTCTCCGAGGAGCAGCAGGCGCAGGCCGGCCGTGCGGACCAGCATGGCGACGCTGGCGTCGTTCGGGCCTTCCGGTGCGGAGTGGGCGCCCGGTGGGGGCCACACCACCTCCCAGGACAGTTCTCCCGTGCGCCGTGCCTCGCCTGCCGCCGCGTGTGTCACCGGGATGTGGTGGGTGGCGGCGAGTCTTCGGACGAACGCGGCCTGGTCGGCGGGTTCTTCGAAGGACGTCGTCTCGATGGCGCCGACCGCGCGTCCGCGCAGGACGCCGGGCAGGCCCGCCACGTGGTCGGCGTGGAAGTGGGTCAGGACGACGAGGGGGACGCTGGTGATGCCGAGGGAGCGCAGGCAGTGGTCGACGAGGGTGGGGTCGGGGCCGGTGTCCACGACCACGCCGGTGTGGTCGCCCGCCGCCAGGACCAGCGCGTCGCCCTGGCCGACGTCGCACATCACCATCCGCCAGCCCGGCGGGGGCCAGCCCGTGATCGCCCGGGTGAGGGGGCGTGGCTGTATCACCACCAGTGCCAGCAGGAGTGCGCAGGCGGCGCACCACCAGGGGTGTCCCAGCAGGCGGCGGCCCACGAGCAGTGCCGCCAGGGTGAGGGCGCCGAGTGCCGCCGCGCCGGCCCAGCTGCCGGGCCAGTCCACTCCCGCGCCGGGCAGCGCGGCGCCCGTTCTGGCGACCTGTGCGATCCACTCCGCGGGCCAGCTCGCGCACCAGGCCAGTGCCTTCGCCGCCGGCATCGCCACCGGTGCGGTGACCAGGGCCAGGAAGCCCAGCACCGTGGCCGGTGCGAGCGCGGCCTCCGCGAGCAGGTTGCAGGGGATCGCCACCAGGCTGACCCGCGCCGCCAGCACGGCGACCACCGGCGCGCACACCGCCTGCGCGGCGCCCGCGGCGGCCAGCGCCTCCGCGAGGCGGGGCGGCACACCGCGCCGCCGCAGTCCCGCGCTCCAGCGGGGCGCGAGGGTGAGCAGCGCGCCGGTGGCCAGCACGGAGAGCAGGAAGCCGGGGCTGCGGGCCAGCCAGGGGTCGTAGAGCACCAGGAGCAGGACCGCCGTCGCCAGCGCCGGGATCAGTGATCTGCGGCGGCCGGTGGCGAGCGCGAGCAGGGCGACGGAGCCGCAGGCGGCGGCCCGCAGCACGCTGGGGTCGGGCCGGCACACGACGACGAAGGCGAGGGAGAGCGTCGCGCCGAGGAGTGCGGTGGTCCGCAGGGGGATGCCGAGGCGGGGTGCGAGTCCGCGCCGCTCGGCCCGCTGCGCCAGGCCGGGCGGGCCGAGGAGCAGGGCGAGGAGGATGGTGAAGTTGGCGCCGGATACGGCGAGCGTGTGGGTGAGGTCGGTCTCCCGGAACGCCTCGTCCAGTTCGGGGGTGATCCTCGCGGTGTCGCCCACGACCAGGCCGGGCAGCAGCGCCCGGGCGTCCGCCGGCAGTCCGGCGGTCGCCTCCCGCAGTCCGGCCCGCAGCCGTCCCGCCAGCCGCTGCGGGCCCGACGGCCGGCCCACGGTCTCGGGGCCGTCGCGGCCCTTCACCCGCAGTACGGCGGCGAACCGGTCGCCGCCCGCCCTCGCCGGGGCGAGCCGTGCCTCGACGCGGAGGCGGGTGGAGGGCAGGAGGGTGAGCCAAGGGGAGCGGTTCGCGGCGTCCGGTGCGGTGCGTCCGGAGGGGCCCGGGTCGACGATCAGCAGGACGGGCGCGCGGGTCGTCTCCGCCGTGCCGCCGGCGCGCTCCACCCGTCGTACGTCGGCCTCGATCAGTACGGAGGTGGGGGCCATGCGGTTGCCGCTGACCCTGGGCCGGGTGAGCCGGGGGTCGGTGGTGATCTCGACCTCGGCGGTCACCGGGGCGTACTCCCGCGCCAGTGCGGGCACGGGGCCCCGTCGCAGGTCCGCGCCGTGCAGTCCCGCCGATCCGGCGGCCGCGGCGACGCAGAGCAGTGCGGCGGCGGTGGCGTGGGCGGTGACCCGTCCGCGTCCGGTCAGGCGGTTGCGCGCCAGGAGGAGGGCGCCGGCCGTCAGCAGGGAGGCGATCACCGTGCCCGCCACCCGGCCGGGCGGGGCGTGCAGCAGCACGGCGGCCGTGGCCCAGGCGGCCAGGGCGGGCGGGACCAGCCGCAGGTCCGTCGGTCCCTCCTGCCTCGGGTGCGCGGCGCCGAGCCGCTTCCCGGAGGCGGCGTGGACGTGCTGCCGGGCAGTGGGCCGCGGGGGCGGTGGTGCCGCCGTGTCCGCCGGTTCGGTCCTCATGGCCGTACGAGGTTCCGCAGCTCCGCGAAACGGCGGTCGCCGATGCCGTTCACCTCGCGGAGTTCGTCCACCGAGCGGAAACCGCCGTTGCGGGTGCGGTGGTCGACGATGTGCTGGGCCAGCACGGGGCCTACTCCGGGGAGAGCGTCGAGCTGGTCGAGGGTGGCGGTGCTGAGGGACACCGGGGCGGTGGGGCCGGCTCCCACCGCCGTACCCGTACCGCTGCCGGGGGCTGCCGCGGCCGGTGCCGGGCCCCCTACGACCACCTGCTCGCCGTCGACGAGGAAACGGGCGCGGTTCAGGGTGTCGGTCCTGGTGCCGGGCCGTACTCCGCCGGCCGCCCGCAGCGCGTCCTCGACGCGTGAACCGGCGGGCAGGCGGTGGATTCCCGGGTTCCGCACCTTGCCGCTGACGTCGACCACGATCTCGGTCCCCGCCGGGCCCGGGCCGCCGGGCTTCACCGCACCGTCCGGCGCGGCCTCCCCCTTCGCCGCGTCCCTGACGTGCTCCCCGTGCGGGACCGCCGCCGCCCGCACCACCTCCGGTGCCCGTACCGGCTGGGTCCGCCCGGTCCAGAAGTGCTGTACGGCGAACCCCACGGCGACCACGAGCAGCGCCGACAGCGCGACCACGCTCCGCCGCTCCATCCCGCACCGCGTCTGCACCCACAACGGCAGACGCTCCCGCAGCGCGAGCCCGGCCCTCTCCCGCAGCCGCCCCCGCTCGGACCCGCCGGGTTCCTCCGGATCCGCGGCACCGCCCTCGTCGTCCATCGCGACCGCACCGCCACCGGGTCCCGCCACGAGAGGCCCCGCAGCCTCCGTACGCCCCTGTCCCTGTGCGGCCTGCCGGTCCACAACCGCGCGGCCCGGGCCGGCCGGCCGGCCCGGAGCCGGCGACCGGCCCGCGCCCGCCGACGAGCTCCCAAATTCCGGCCGATCCGCATCCGCCGGTCGGTCCATGTTCCCCGCGCGCTCCACGGCCGTCGTACGCTCCACGGCCGCCGCCCACTCCTCGATGCCCGCACGTTCCACGGTCGCCGAGCGTCCCGGGGCCGACGCGCGATCCGCAGCCGTCCCGCCGTCCGTGCCTCCGAGACGGTCCACAGCCGCCTGCCGGTCCACAGCCTCCGAGGAGTCGGACCGCCTGATGCGGCGGGTGCCGGTCAGGGCCCAGGCCGGTGGGCGCCTGGTGTGCGCGCAGTGGTCGTCGCCGTCGAAGAGTGACTCCGCCCGGCGGCGGAGTTCCTCCGCCGCCGCTCGGCGGTCCGGGCGCGGGGCCCGGCCGCGGGGTCCGGTCGGCCGGCGGTGGCGGGCGCGGCCGTCGGAGGCGGGCGGGCGGCCCGGGCCGCTGGTCGCTGTCCCTGTGCGTGAGCGTGATCGAAGTGCCATGCGAGGAGGATCCGGCAGATCACCCCACCCGCGATGATCTTGCTTGTTTTCCGGGGATTACCGACCGGTTGTGGACAACTCCGTCACCCGTACGAGCGCACCGGCCTCACCGGGCCGAGACCACGACCCCCAGCAGTCCGGGCCCCGTGTGCGCCCCGATCACCGCGCCCACCTCGCTGACGTGCAGGTCGGCCAGGCCCGGCAGCCGGGTCCGCAGCCGGTCCGCGAGGGCCGACGCGCGCTCCTGCGCGGCGAGGTGGTGGACGGCGACGTCGACCTCCGCACCGCCCGCCCGCTCGGCCGCGATCTCCTCCAGGCGGGCGATCGCCTTCGACGCCGTGCGTACCTTCTCCAGCGGTTCGATGCGGCCGCCCGCCAGCTGCAGCAGCGGCTTGACCGCGAGGGCCGAGCCCAGCAGGGCCTGCGCGGCGCCGATCCGGCCGCCCCTGCGCAGATAGTCGAGCGTGTCGACGTAGAAGTAGGCGGACGTGTCCGCCGCCCGCTTCTCCGCGGCCGTGACCGCCTCGTCCACCGTGCCGCCCGCCTCCGCGGTCTCCGCCGCCGTCAGCGCGCAGAACCCGAGCGCCATCGCGATCATGCCGGTGTCCACGACCCGTACCGGCACGGGCGCCTCGCGGGCGGCGACGACCGCCGCGTCGTAGGTGCCGGAGAGCTCGGCGGAGAGGTGGAGGGAGACGATGCCGGTGGCACCGTACTCGGCGGCCCTGCGGTAGGTCTCGGCGAACACCTCGGGGCCGGGCCGCGAGGTCGTGACCGGGCGCCGCTTCTGCAAAGCCTGGGCGAGGGAGCGGGTGGAGATCTCGGTGCCCTCTTCGAGCGCGCGGTCGCCGAGGACCACGGTCAGGGGGACCGCCGTGATGCGGTGCCGCTCCATCGTCCGGGTCGGCAGGTAGGCCGTTGAATCGGTGACGATCGCGACATGGCGGGACATGAGCTGGAGGTTACCTGCCGTGGTGCCCGTGCGGCAGCCCGGCCTCGCGGGGCGGGTTCGACGGTGGCCGGATCAGGGGGTGCTCACGTGGTGCTCTCGGGGCGGGGCTTCTTCTGCCAGGGGTAGGCGGGGCGCGGTGCCGGCGGGGTGATGGCGGGCCGGGCGGGCCGCTGCTCCCGTTCCTCCGCCGGGGCGGGTTCCGGGGTGTTCTGCCGGGTCCGGCCGGCCGTCGGGGCGGCGTCGGCGGCAGGGGCCTCGGGCCAGGGCGGGGGCGCCGGGTGCCGCTCCGTGGTGGTCCAGTGGCGCAGCGCCCCGGCCTCCATGTCGATCTGCTCGCTCAGCGAGTCCAGGTCGTCGGAGGCGAAGCGGCCGGCGCGGTCGCGGGCCGCCCAGCGCAGGGAGTCCGCGGAGCTGGTGATGCGCTCGGTACGCTCGCGCAGCTCGGGCAGCCGGGCGGCGAGGGTGGCGCGGTCCGGTTCGGACTCCAGGCGCCTGAGTTCACCGTCCAGTTCGTGGCCGTGCGCGCTGAGCCGCTGGAAGAGGCCGAGGGACTCCTTGAGGGACTCGTCCTCGGCGACGGCGGCCTCCAGCGCGTCCTGGGTGGCCCGCATGGAGGTGCGCAGCCCCAACCGGAGCTGGGCGATCTCGCCGGCCGGGCCGGGCTGCGCGAAGGCCTTGGCCCTCAGGGTGTGGTCCTCGACCGTACGGCGGGCCTGGGTGATGTGGCGGTCCGCGCTGCGCTTGGCGGCGCCGACGACCTTCACCGTGGCGTAGGCGCCGAGCACGACGAAGAGCACGAAGAGCAGGGCCACCACTGCGAACACCGCTTCCACGAAGCTCCTCCTCCGGACCCTCTGGCCTGTCCCGGCGCGCTTCGCGCCGCTCTTCCACGGTAAACGCGGCGGGCAGGTCCGGAGTTCCTGAAAAACCCCGAACCTGCCCGTAGGGGACCACCCGGATCACCGGGTGCCCTGAAGTCCGTCCGGCGAATCACGCCGGCCGGGCCCGCCGCTCACGTCACGCCGGGACGATGTTCACCAGCTTCGGCGCCCGGACGATCACCTTGCGGATCCCGGCGCCGTCCAGCGCCGCGACGACCCGCTCGTCGGCCAGCGCGACCTTCTCCAGCTCGTCCTCGGCGATGCCCGGGGGCACCTCCAGCCGCGCCTTGACCTTGCCCTTGATCTGCACGACGCAGGTGACGGTCTCGTCGACCACGTACGCCGGGTCGGCCACCGGGAAGTCCTGGTGCACCACCGAGTCCGTGTGCCCCAGCTTGCGCCACAGCTCCTCGGCGATGTGCGGGGCCAGCGGGGCGACCAGCAGCACCAAGGGCTCCGCGACGGAGCGCGGCAGCGCGCCGCCCCGCTTGGTCAGGTGGTTGTTCAGCTCGGTGACCTTGGCGATGGCGGTGTTGAAGCGCATGCCCTCCAGGTCGCCGCGCACGCCGTCGATCGCCTTGTGCAGGGCGCGCAGGGTGTCCTCGTCGACGTCACCGTCGTCGACGACGGTCACCTCGCCGCTCGCCTCGTCGACGATGTTGCGCCACAACCGCTGCAGCAGCCGGAACTGACCGACCACCGCGCGGGTGTCCCACGGCCGGGACACGTCCAGCGGGCCCATGGCCATCTCGTACAGGCGCAGCGTGTCGGCCCCGTACTCGGCGCAGATCTCGTCCGGGGTGACGGCGTTCTTCAGGGACTTGCCCATCTTGCCCAGCAGCCGGGAGACCCGCTCGCCCTGGTACCAGTAGCCGCCGTCGCGCTCCTCCACCTCGGCGGCCGGTACGGCGATGCCCCGGCTGTCGCGGTAGACGTAGGCCTGGATCATGCCCTGGTTGAACAGCTTGTGGAACGGCTCCGCCGACGACACGTGCCCCAGGTCGTACAGCACCTTGGACCAGAAGCGGGCGTACAGCAGGTGCAGCACGGCGTGTTCGGCACCGCCGACGTACAGGTCGACGCCGCCGTGCGGCATGCCCTCGCGCGGGCCCATCCAGTACTGCTCGACGGCCGGGTCGACCAGCTTCTCGCTGTTGTGCGGGTCCAGGTAGCGCAGCTCGTACCAGCAGGAACCGGCCCAGTTGGGCATGGTGTTGGTCTCGCGGCGGTAGGGGCGCGGACCGCGGCCGTCGCCCAGGTCCAGGGTGACGTTGACCCAGTCCTCGTTGCGCGACAGCGGCGTCTCGGGCTGGGTGTCGGCGTCGTCCGGGTCGAAGGTGCGCGGGCTGTAGTCCTCGACCTCGGGCAGCTCCAGCGGCAGCATCGACTCGGGCAGCGCGTGGGCGACGCCGTCCTCGTCGTAGACGATCGGGAAGGGCTCGCCCCAGTAGCGCTGCCGGCTGAACAGCCAGTCGCGCAGGCGGAAGTTGACGGTGCCCTCGCCGTGGCCCGTGCGCTCCAGCCACTCGATGATGCGCGTCTTGGCCTCGGCGACGCCCAGGCCGTCCAGAGAGACCTGGTCGTTCGAGGAGGCGATGATCTTCGCGTCGTACGAGGAGAAGGCGTTCTCCCACGTGGAGGTGTCGGTGCCGCGGCCGTCGGTCGGCTCGACGATGCAGCGGATCGGCAGCTCGAAGGCGCGCGCGAACTCGAAGTCGCGCTGGTCGCCCGCCGGGACGGCCATGATCGCGCCGGTGCCGTAGCCCATCAGGACGTAGTCGGCGATGAAGACGGGGACCTGCTCGCCGTTGACCGGGTTGGTGGCGTACGCGCCGATGAAGACGCCGGTCTTGTCCTTGGCCTCGGCCTGCCGCTCGACGTCGGACTTGGCGGCGGCCTGCGCGCGGTAGGCGGCGACGGCCTCCGCGGGCGTGGCGTGCCCGCCGGTCCACACCGCGTGGGTGCCCTCGGGCCACTCCTGGGGCGTGAACTTCTCGACCAGCGGGTGCTCGGGCGCCAGCACCATGTAGGTCGCGCCGAACAGGGTGTCGGGGCGGGTGGTGAAGACGGTGATGTTCTCGCCGTCGATCGGGAAGTCGACGCGGGCGCCCTCGGAGCGGCCGATCCAGTTGCGCTGCTGCAGCTTGATGGCCTCGGGCCAGTCCAGGGCGTCCAGGTCGTCCAGCAGGCGGTCCGCGTAAGCGGTGATGCGCATGTTCCACTGGCGCAGCTTGGCCTTGAAGACGGGGAAGTTGCCGCGCTCGGAGCGGCCCTCGGCGGTGACCTCCTCATTGGCCAGCACGGTGCCCAGGCCGGGGCACCAGTTGACCGGCGCGTCGGAGGCGTAGGCCAGGCGGTACCCGCCCAGGACGTCGGCGCGCTCGGCCTCGGTCAACTCGCTCCAGGGGCGGCCGCCGGGGACGGCGCGCTCACCGGACGCGAACTTCTCGACCAGCTCGGAGATCGGGCGGGCCCGCTTCGCCTCGTCGTCGTACCAGGAGTTGAAGATCTGCAGGAAGATCCACTGGGTCCACTTGTAGTACTCGGGGTCGATCGTGGCGAACGAGCGGCGCTTGTCGTGGCCCAGGCCCAGCCGGCGCAGCTGGGACTTCATGTTCTCCATGTTGGCCTCGGTCGACACGCGCGGGTGCGTGCCGGTCTGCACCGCGTACTGCTCGGCGGGCAGGCCGAAGGCGTCGAAGCCCAGGGTGTGCAGGACGTTGTGCCCGGTCATGCGCTGGAAGCGGGCGAAGACGTCGGTGGCGATGTAGCCCAGGGGGTGCCCGACGTGCAGGCCGGCACCGGAGGGGTACGGGAACATGTCCATGATGAACTTCTTGGGCCGGGCGGCCGTCTCCGGATCACCCGACAGGTCGCCGCTCGGGTTGGGCGCGGCATAGGTGCCCTCGGTGTCCCAGAAGTCCTGCCAGCGTGCCTCGATCTCGGCCGCCAGGGCGGCCGTGTAGCGGTGCGGCGCGGCCTCCGCGGCTGCGGTGGCAGCGGGGTTCGTCTCGCTCATGATCCTCAATGCTCCATCGATCGTCTCTGCCTGCTGCTGCGAACTTCCCGGAAATGAAAAATCCCCTCGCACAGGAGGGGACGCCGCGCCGATTCCGGCCTGCCGGTGACCGGCGGTCGGGACTGATCAGCGCGGCTCGCTAAGCAGAAGGCGTACGGCACGCATGGCGCCAGGGTACCGCAGCCGCCGATCCGGTCGCGACGCGCTTCCGCGGCGCATTGACTCAAGGTCAAGGATTACTTCGCGTAACGACCGCTAAGGGACATCACAGCGGTCTGACCGTCCTTTGATAACAGCGCAATAACTCAAACCTCGTACTCATCGGTATGACGAGCCTTAGAGTTCGGCAGCGGGACCGCTTTACCGAACCTTCGGAGTTGCCCCCATGAACCCTCGCCCAGACAGCAGCCCACCCCCCGCTCGGGGCCGGTCGGCTGCGGCTCCGTCGTACCCGCTCCGCGCCGTGGCGCCGGGAGGCAGGTCGTGAGGCCGGACGACAGCACGGCGGACGACTGGTTCGCCGAGTTCCTCAACTTCGGCGTGGGTGTCCTGTCACTCGTCTGCCTCAGCTGCTCGGTGATCTGGGGGCTCGTCGCCCAGGACCGGATCCTGCTGGGTCCCCGCCAGCGGATCCTGGCGCAGGCGGTGCACCGGACCACCGCGGTCGCCTCGATCGTCTTCCTGCTGGTGCACATCGGCATCAAGCTGGTCCTGGACCACACCACGTGGATCGCCGCGGTCGTCCCCTTCGGGCTGGCCCTCACGGACGACGAGGCCGTCGCCGGCCGGTCCTTCCTCATCGGGCTCGGCACCCTCGCCGGCCTGCTGATGATCTTCGTGGGGATCACCGGTGTGCTGCGCAATCGATTCGCCTCCCCGGCACCGGTCGCGGCCCGCTGGCGGGCGATGCACATGCTGGCCTACCCGGCCTGGTGCGCCGCGCTGATCCACGGCCTCTACGCGGGTCGAGCGGCAAAGCCGATCTTCCTGATCCTCTACGGGCTGTCCCTGGTCGGCGTCCTGGCGGCCCTCGTGGTGCGTGCCTCCCCGCCCCGCGTCAAGCGCAGAATCGCCGACCGGATCACCGCGCTGCTCGGCATCGACGCCGGCCGGCAGCAGAACCGCGAGGAACGGCTGGAGGAGAGCAGGTCCCGGGCGGCCGGGTCCCCCCTGCCGGGATACGACGGCGGACGCGACTCCGCGCGGGGCGACGGGCGCCCGCGCGGGGACGGCGACCGGCGGGGCGGTCGCCCGCGCGAGGAGCGCCCGCTGTACGAGACCGCCGAACGCGTCCCCGCCCCGGAACCGGCGAACGGCTTCGCGGCCGCCTACCGCGCGGTGTCGGCGCCCGGCCGGCCACCGGCCGGGCAGACGCCCCTCACCGACGCGACCGCCCGCATGGACCTGCCGCTGGACATGCAGCCCACGGAGGCCGTCCCGCGCGTGGACGGCCCCTCCAGCACCTCGGGCAACTGGCCGATCCCGTCCCCTCCACCGGTCGGTGAGGCCCCGCCGTCGGCGTACGACCCGCTTCAGGACACCGGATACACCATCCCGGCCTATGACAATTCGGCCGCCTCCGGCTTCGGTTCGAGTGATGTGTACGACACCGGTGAGACGAACGGCCTCTACTCCACGTACAACCCGAATGACACGTACAACAGCGGTCCCGCCAATGCACCACTCCCCGGTGCGTCGCCCTCGTCGTCCTACGACTTCGACGCACCGGGTTCGGGCGAACCTTGGAACACTCCGTCCGGAGGCTATAAGTGAACGAGGCCCTGCCCGACGTACCCGAAGTCCGCGTGGTCGGGCTTCCCCAGCTCACGTCGGGCTTCGACCTTGTCGACCGGCTCGACCTGCCCATGCACCTCAAGGTGCACGGGCCGCTCGAACCCCTGGGCGGTGAGCAGCTCGCACAGCTCGCCGAACGCATCAACCTCAGGGGGCGCGGCGGCGCGGGGTTCCCCTTCCACAAGAAGCTGCGCTCGGTCGCCGAGTCGGCGATCAAGCGCGGCGTGAGGCCGGTCGTCGTCGTCAACGGCAGCGAGGACGAGCCGGCCTGCCGCAAGGACACGGTGCTGATCAACCGTGCCCCTCATCTCATCCTGGACGGCGCGCTGCTGTGCGCCGAGGCCATGGGCGCCCGCACGCTCGTGGTGGGGGTCACCCGGGAGTCCACCCAGCGCTCCATGGAGGCCGCGCTCGCCGAACGCGGCCTGAACAACGGGCGCCGCTCCGCGCTGCGCGCCCGCGTGCAGCGCAACCCGGTCCGCATGGTCACGGGCGCGGCGGCCTCCCTGATCCGCTCCATCGACGGCGGCCCGGCCATCCCGCCGGGCCGCAAGGTCAGCGCCTCGAAGAACGGCGTCGGCGGCGCGCCTACGCTGCTGTCGAACGCCGAGACGTTCGCCCAGCTCGCCATCGCCGCCCGCATCGGCCCGGAGCGCTACGGCAACACCGGCCTGTACGACGAGCCGGGCACCGTGATGCTCACGGTGTCGGGGGCGGTGGCCCGCCCCATGGTGATCGAGGCACCGACGGGTGTCCCGCTGCGCTACATCCTCCAGCTCGCCGGGGCTCCCCCGGTGCCGCAGGGGGTGCTGACGGGCGGCTACCACGGCAAGTGGATCGACGCGGCGACCGTCAACGAGGCGATCGTCTCCCGCAACTCCCTGGACGCGGTGGGCGGTGCGCTCGGCGCCGGGGCGATCCTGCCGATCAGTCAGGACACCTGCCCGCTGGGCGAGTCGCTGATGGTGGCGAAGTGGCTGGCGGAGGAGAGCGCCGGCCAGTGCGGTCCCTGCTACCTGGGGTTGCCGGCCGCCGCGCGCGGTCTGGAGGACATCCTGAACGGCGGCGGTCCGGCCGCCCTGGAGGCGGTCAAGCAGGTCGCCAAGAACGTGAAGCGGCGCGGGGCGTGTTCGCACCCGGACGGCTCCGCGATGTTCCTGGAGTCGACCCTCAAGGCGTTCACCGACGACCTCGCCGCGCATGTCCTCGGCAACGGCTGCGGACGGCCCGTGGCGGGCGTCCTGCCGCTCTTCGAGGGGGGCAGGGCCCCTACGGGCATCCCGGGCGGCGGGGGCGAGGAGAACGAGCCGAGCCGCCAGAAGATCTACGTCGACTGGACGCTGTGCCGGGGCCACGGCCTGTGCGCGGACATCCTCCCGGAGGTCTTCCAGCTCGGCGCGGACGGTTTCCCGACGGTGGCTCAGGCCCAGGTGCCGCGTTTCGCGGAGGCGAAGGCGCTGCGGGCGGTGCGCCGCTGCCCGGCACTGGCCCTGCGCATCGAGGACGAGTCGCCCCAGGCGAAGGCGCCGTCGCGCAATCTGCCGGTGCTCTCGCAGGGGCGCGGCCGGCGCGCCCTGGGACGCTGAGGGCGCGTCCTCACCGGCGGTGAGGGCGCGCCCCGCGAGAACAGACCCCACGAACGGACCCCGCGGGGGACAGACCCAACAGGAACAGGCCCGGCGAGGACGGAAACCACAGAGGGCGGACCATCCATTCGGATGATCCGCCCTCTACTTCTGTGGAGCTAAGGAGAATTGAACTCCTGACCTCCTGCATGCCATGCAGGCGCTCTACCAACTGAGCTATAGCCCCTTGCTTTGGTCCGCCCGGTTTCCCCGGCGGCAGAGCCAACATTACACGGTCGACCCCGGCCAACACCAAATCGGTTTCGCTTCACTCACCTATGTCCGGAATTGCCCTACCGAGGGCTATGCGGTCACGAACGAATAGAAGCGCTTGAGCGTGCAGTGCTCCTCCAGCAGCCGGCCGTAGATCGGCTCCCCCTCGAGTTCGCGGTACGTCTCGATGGGGTCGCCTTTTATGATCAGCGCCCGCGCGCATTCCTCGCACCAGTACTGGTAGTCGGGGTTGAGCGGTTCCATGTCCCGGACGATCGGCGTCCCGCTGCCGCACCAGTCGCACTTCCGCCTGTGTGCACCCATCGGTCAGCTCCGGCTGTGGCCGCGGGCCGTGCACGCGCGGGAGACCCCGCCGTTGCCGCCGGGCACCTGGGCGACGTGCGCGAAAACGCGGGAGGGACAACCGAGGCGGGTCGGGGTCCGTCGCGTCGACACCGCTCCGAGGAGGTGGTCGACCTCCTCGAGGATGCTCGCAGGCATCACAACTCCCTCCCGTCGGGCCGCGCCCCCTTCCGGCCGTTTGATTCTGCCACGGCCGGGCCGACACGGTCAGCGACGCCGTGGTACCGGTCGGGACACGGCTCGACTCCTCGCAGAGGTGTACGTGTACCAGGACCGTTCTGCTCACCGGCGGACAACGAAAGATCCCACCTCCCTGAGGGAGGCGGGATCTTCGTCACGTGGAGCTAAGGAGAATTGAACTCCTGACCTCCTGCATGCCATGCAGGCGCTCTACCAACTGAGCTATAGCCCCTGGCTGCCACACGAGGTGACTTCCCGGTGTTCCGTCCCGCTCGGCGGGGCGAACAAGAAGAACTCTAGCCTGTGACCTGCCGGAAAGTGAAATCCGGGTCCCGGGGTGCCCCGGGGCCGGATCGCAGCACTCTCAGTCGTCGTCGCCGAGCACCGGTTCCGGCAGGGTGCCGGCGTTGTGCTCGAGCAGCCGCCAGCCCCGGGCGCCCTCGCCGAGGACGGACCAGCAGCAGTTGGTGAGACCGCCCAGGCTCTCCCAGTTGTGCGGGGCCAGTCCGAGCAGCCGGCCGATGGTGGTGCGGATGGTGCCGCCGTGGCTGACCACGACGAGCGTGCCGTCCTCCGGGAGCTTCTCGACGTGCCGCAGCACCACGGGGGCGGCGCGGTCGGCGACCTCGGTCTCCAGTTCGCCCCCGCCCCGGCGGACCGGCTCACCGCGCTTCCACGCGGTGTACTCGTCGCCGTACCTGGCGATGATCTCGTCGTGCGTCAGGCCCTGCCAGACGCCCGCGTAGGTCTCCCGCAGGGCCGCGTCGAGGGTGACCTCCAGGCCGGTGAGCGCGGCGAGCTCGGCGGCGGTGGCCGCGGCCCGCTTCAGGTCGGAGGCGACGATCGCGTCGGGCTTGAGCCCCGCGAGGAGGCGGGCGGACCGGCGGGCCTGGGCGACGCCGGTCTCGGTGAGGTCCACGTCCGTGGAGCCCTGGAAGCGGCGCTCCACGTTCCAGGACGTCTGGCCGTGCCGCCACAGGATGACGCGACGGCCCCGGCGCGCGGACCCGCTCACCTCACCGGTGGCGCTCACCACTCACCGCCGGGCTGCGCGGCCTCCTCGGCCTCCTGGAGCCTGGCGTGCTCGGCGGCCTTGCCGCGGGTGGCCCGGGCGTCCTCGGGCAGCTCCAGCTCGGGGCAGTCCTTCCACAGCCGCTCAAGGGCGTAGAAGACGCGCTCCTCGCTGTGCTGGACGTGGACGACGATGTCGACGTAGTCGAGCAGCACCCAGCGGGCCTCGCGGTCGCCCTCGCGGCGGACCGGCTTGGCGCCGAGCTCCTTGCTGAGCCGCTCCTCGATCTCGTCGACGATGGACTTGACCTGGCGGTCGTTGGGCGCGGAGGCCAGCAGGAAGGCGTCGGTGATGGACAGCACGTCACTGACGTCGTAGGCGACGATGTCGTGCGCGAGCTTGTCGGCGGCCGCCTGGGCGGCGGTGGTGACGAGCTCGAGGGAACGGTCGGTTGCGGTCACTGCGAGGCTTTCGGTCGGTGGACACTTGCTGTCAAGGGTCTCACGGACCGCCGGGCGCACCCTCCGCAATTACGGAGGGTGCGCCCGGAGCGCGCTACGAGCCGGGGTCGTAGTCCTGGCCGAGGACGACCGAGACGCGGGCGTTGGCGGAGACCTCACCCTTGGTGACGGAGCCGGCGGGCAGCCCCAGGGTCTTGGCGACCTCGGTGGCGTTCTCCTTCTCGGCGGCGTCGGCGTAGACGACCTTCGAGGTGGTCTCGGCGGTGCCGGCGGTGCCCGCGTCCCGGAAGGTGAAGCCGCCGTTGAGGAGCACCACGCGGGCCTTCTCGGTGTTGTCCTTCGTCCCGGTGGCGTTGCGCACGGAGACGCTGACGGCGGCGTTCTCGTCGGGGCTCTTGGCGGTGCCGCCGAGGACGTCCTTGACGACGCTGTCGCTGGCCTCGGCGGTGAGCGTGCCGTCGTCCTGCACGGGCAGCACGGCGCTCTTGTGGTCGCCGCCCTTGGCGCGGTCGGAGAGCCGGGCGAGGAAGGAGCCGAGGTCCTTGTCGGTGAGCGGCGGCTCGATGATCTGTCCGAGGGTCTGGACGGTGACCGTGGCGGCGTCCGGGTCGGAGGTCATCTTGCGCAGGACCCCGTGCAGGACCTGCCCGAACCGCTCCAGCTGGGCGTTCTGGGACTCGCCGGAGCCGCGGTGCGTGGCGTAGGCGACGGCCATCTTGCCGCTGAGGGTCTGGCCCTTGCCCTTCCTGACCAGGGGCGCCTCGCCCTTCTTCTCGGCGTCCGGGTCGGGCACGTCGGTGTCGGTGTCGACCTCGATGTTGCCGACGAGGTCGACGAGGGTGAGCAGGAAGGGGGTGTCCAGGCGCCAGGTGCCCTCGATGTCGGTGCCGAGGACGGTGTCGAGGGCGGTCCTGGTGCCCTCGGAGCCGTCGTCCTCGACCGACTTGGCGAGCGTGGTGGTGGTGCCGTCGTCGGCGGTCAGGGCGAGGGAGTTGGGCAGCAGGACGGTGGTGCCCTGCTCGGTGGTGGTGTTGTCGACGAGCAGGGCGGTGGAGGTGCCGCCGCCGGTGGTGTCGTGCAGGTGGACGACGATCACGTCCCGCTTCTGCGCGCCCGCGGCCGTCGTGGTGCCCGTGCCGGAGCCGGAGTCGGACAGGCCCGGCAGTTTCCCGGCGTACCAGAGGTAGCCGACGCCGCCGACCGCGACCAGGACGAGCACCACGACGAGGGCGATGATCCGGCTGCGGGCGCGGCGCTTGGCCTCCTCGCGGCGCTCGGTGCGGTTCTCCGTGAACTTCATCCAGTCGATGACGTCCTCGGAGTCCCCGTCGGGCTCCTCGACGAAGGCGAACTGCTCGGTGCGGTACTCCGGCGCGGGCCCGTCGGGGCCCTGCTCGTCGTCGGCCGGGCCGGGCTGCTGCGGGATGTGCGCGGTCTGCTCGGTGACGCGGGGCTGCTGTCCGGTGTGCGCGGCCTGCGCGGTCTGCCCGTAGGGGTCGTACGGGGCGCCCTGGCCGCCCTGGCCGTCCTGCTGGGTGCCGTAGGGGTCGTAGGAGTCGTAGGACGGCGCCTGCGGCTGCTGCGGGGTGGTCCCGACCCCGGTCCCGGTCCCGTAGGGGTCGTACGAGGGCTGCTGGTGTCCGCCCGTGCCGTACGGGTCGTATCCGTAGCCCTGCTGCTGGTACCCGTCGTACTGCTGGTTCTGCTGGTCCGCGGCCTGGCGGTAGACAGGCCGGCCGTACTCGTCGTAGCCGACGAGCTCGTACGGGGCGCCCCCGTCGGCCCCGTACCCCGCGTCGTATCGGTCGTTCACCGGTGCCCCTCTCGGCTCACTCGCCGCGGTACAGCTCGCGCTTGTCGATGTAGCGCACGACTCCGTCCGGCACCAGGTACCAGACGGGTTCCCCCTTGGCGACCCTCGCGCGGCAGTCCGTCGAGGAGATGGCGAGGGCGGGAACCTCGACGAGCGAGACACCGCCCTCGGGCAGGCCCGCGTCGGTCAGGTGGTGGCCGGGCCGGGTCACGCCGATGAAGTGCGCCAGGGAGAACAGTTCCTCGCTGTCGCGCCAGGTGAGGATCTGGGCGAGGGCGTCGGCGCCGGTGATGAAGAACAGGTCCGTGTCCGGGTTGAGCGCGCGCAGGTCGCGCAGGGTGTCCACGGTGTAGGTGGGGCCGCCGCGGTCGATGTCGATGCGGCTCACCGAGAACTGCGGGTTCTCGGCGGTCGCGATGACCGTCATCAGATAGCGGTCCTCGGCGGCGGAGACCGCGCGGTGGCTCTTCTGCCACGGCTGACCGGTGGGGACGAACACCACCTCGTCGAGTCCGAACTGCGCGGCGACCTCGCTGGCCGCCACCAGGTGCCCGTGGTGGATCGGGTCGAAGGTGCCGCCCATGACGCCGAGACGGCGCCTGCCCTGCCGCGCCGGGCCGTTGCCGGGGCCGGTAGGCCTGTCCTGCTCTCCCATGCGTGCAGACCCTACCGGCCCGGCCTGAGAACCCCGTCCGCCAGGGCGGCCGGCGGGAGGCTCAGCGGTCGCGGTTGAAGCGGGTGGTGATCCACAGCAGGAGCAGCAGGACGAACAGGGCGCCGCCGCCGGTCAGGTAGGGGTTGAGGCTCTCGTGGTTGCCGCCGTGCTCCCCGCCCTCGGCGGCAAGGGTGGCGAACTGGGCAGCGGTGCTGTGGATGCTCATCTTCGGCAGGACCTATCGCGTGTGGGCGGTGTAAAGACGTCGGCTCATCGTATGCGGGCGCCTTCGCGCCGATCACGCCGACTCCGCCGTTGTGGGCGCGGTGGCGGGCGGAAGGAACCTTCCCCGCCGCCCAGTCGTCCTTCCGGCTGTAGCCGCGTGACGGGAACCACGCGGTGAGCACGGAGCCCACCACCATCACGATCGGAAGCACCCGGAGCGGAATCCCCCGCGCCTCCCCGGCCGTCCCGCCGTCCGTCACCGCCCGTCCGCGGTGGCTCCGGCCGGGCCGGGCCTCACCCCGGGAGGAGCGAAGGGCCGCGAAGGACCACTCAGACGCACCATGGGGGACACATGTCCGACGGCCACCAGCACAACGGGCACGAGAACGTGCCGAGCAGGCAGCGCAGGCGTTTCCCCGGGATCTCCTCGCGGGCGTACGAGCATCCGGCCGACCGCTCCGCGCTGGTGGCGCTGCGGAAGCTGAGCGGCTTCGACACGGTCTTCAAGGCGCTGAGCGGCCTGCTGCCCGAGCGCAGTCTGCGGCTGCTGTTCCTGTCCGACTCGGTGCGGGTGTCGGACCGGCAGTTCGCGCACCTCAACGACATGCTGCGGGACGCCTGCTACATCCTGGACCTGGAGAAGGTCCCGCCGATGTACGTCAACCAGGACCCGAATCCGAACGCGATGTGCATCGGCCTGGACGAGCCGATCATCGTGGTGACCACGGGTCTGGTGGAACTGCTCGACGAGGAGGAGATGCGGGCGGTCGTCGGGCACGAGGTCGGGCACGCGCTGTCCGGGCACTCGGTGTACCGGACGGTCCTGCTCTTCCTGACGTCGCTCGCGGTCCGGGTCGCGTGGATCCCGCTGGGCAACGTCGCGATCATGGCGATCGTGACGGCGCTGCGCGAGTGGTTCCGCAAGTCGGAGCTGTCCGCGGACCGTGCGGGGCTGCTGGTCGGCCAGGATCCGCAGGCCTCGATGCGCGGCCTGATGAAGATCGCGGGCGGCAACCACCTGCACGAGATGAACGTGGACGCGTTCCTGGAGCAGGCCGAGGAGTACGAGTCCGGGGGCGACCTGCGCGACTCCGTGCTGAAGATCCTCAACGTGCTGCCCCGTTCGCACCCGTTCACCACGGTGCGGGCGGCGGAGCTGAAGAAGTGGGCGGCCTCCCGCGACTACCAGCGGATCATGGACGGCCACTACCCGCGCCGCGACGAGGACAAGGACGCCTCGGTGCGGGACTCCTGGCGGGAGTCGGCGAGCAGCTACGCGGACGAGGTGCGCACCTCCAAGGATCCGCTGATGAAGCTGGTCAGCGACATCGCGGGCGGGGCCGGGGATCTGGGCGGCCGGGTCCGCCGGGGCTTCGGCGGGTTCACGTCGTCGGAGCCGAAGCCGGGCCCCGGGAAGTCGGGCACGGAGGACGACGGGCCGCCGCGCGAGGGGGCGTAGGCCCGCCGCTGACAACGTGGACCGCCCCCGCCGCCCTTACCCGTCCCATCCCGGGGGCGGAGCCCCAGTTTCGGGACGGGAAGGGGCGGCGGGGGCGAGGAAATCCTCAGGTGCGGAGCAGCCGTACAAGGCTCGGGCACATGGCCGCCACACACCGCCCGGCGTTCACGGCGTCGGCTGGGCGCCCGGCGCCAGGGCCCCGCACAGGGCCGGGGCGCTGCCCGTGGCGTACGGGTCGGTGACGGTGGGGGCGGTCCCCTTCGCCGTCTCTCCCGCCAGCAGCGGGCGCAGCCGGGCGGCGGAGTCCTCGGCGCAGGACAGCGGGCCGGCCTGGACGTGGGCGGTGACGAGTTCCGCCTGGTGCAGGCGCAGGTCGTCGCGGTCGAAGCGGAAGCGCAGCTCGCGCCGGACGGTGAACAGCGACGCCTCGGCGTCCCGGTCCGCGCCGGCCGGGCGCAGCGCGTAGACGAACGTGTGGTCCGTGGTGACCTCGAGGGTGGAGGAGGCGGTCTCGGCGGCCCGCATGGTGCCCTGGACGCGGATGCCGCGGTCGGCCAGCAGTACGCGGGCGGGGTCGAGGCGCACCAGCCATCCGGTGGGCGCGTGCCGTCCGTCGGCGGTGGGCCGGTCGAAGCTCCGGTCGAACTGGTCCAGCTGGCCGGGGTCGAGCAGCGCCCGCACGGGGCGGGTCTCGCCGCCGGTGAGCACGCCCGGGTCGAGGGCGGACCGCACGATGTAGTCCTTCGCGGTGAACAGCGCGCTCATCACCTGACCGTCGGAGAAGTGCGCGGTGCGCCGGTACGCCGGGAGCGGCACCCCCTCGGCGCCGGGCCGGAACCGCGCCGCCGGACTGTGCGCGTACAGCTGTTCGACGTCGGTGGCGCCGGGGACCTCGCCCCGCGGGGCGAGCGGGACGACGGTCATCCGCAGCGGCTCGGCGGGGTCGTCGGCGGCGGGGTTCCGGTAGGGGTGGCGCAGGCCCATGTAGACGGCGGTGCCGAAGGCCACGGCGATCAGCAGGACCAGGAGCAGCGCCTGCCGGGACAGGCCGCCGCGGCTGTGCGGCGGGCGGCGGCGCACGGCGGGCGCGTGGTCGGTGATGCGCTGCTCGGCGGAGTACTCCTGGAGCCGGGCAGCACGGACGAAGGACTCGTCGAAGACGACGGACCTGTACTCGTCCTCGCCCCCTCCGGGGGCTCCCTCGGGCGTCCCCTCGGGCGGGTCCGAAGGCCTTCCCATACCTTCAGGGTAGGTCCGGGGAGGTCCCGGTAAACGCCGGGCCGACGCACAAGTTCTGGCAGGTTCTCACCAATCCTGCGGCCGGTGTCAGGGGCCGCCGCCCGGGATCACCGGGACGCTCGGCCGGGAGTAGTCGGCCGACGCGGAGGGCGCCACCGCTCCCCCCTGCTCCACGCCGGTGGTGGCGGGCGGCGGGGCCGGGTCCTGGCGGCTGGAGGAGGCGCCCCGGTAGACGGCGGAGAAGGCGAGCGCGACCATGCCGACGCCCATCACCAGGGCGAGCATCCAGGCGACGGGACGGTGCCAGCGCACCTGCCTGCCGTACGGGCCCGTGGAGCCGTAGTCGTCCTCCAGGACGTCCTCGTCGTCGTCCGGGTCGTCGTAGCCGGGGTCGCCCCGGTAACCGCCGTACCCCTCGTCGTACCGCTCGCCGCGCGTACGGGCCCGGTGGGCCTCGGCCTCGGAGGCCTCGGCTCTGGCCTGCGCGGCGGCCAGGAGGCGTTCGACGGCGGTCGGCTCGTGCACCTCGGCCGCCCGTACGAAGGCCTCGTCGAAGACCACGGAGGCGAACTCTTCGTCCGACACTCCGCGGTCGTGGTCGTCGTCGGGCTCCCAGCCGTCAGGGAACGGCGTGCCCCCCACGTCCTCCGGCACGGATCCAGAGTAGACCTGGGGGGTCAATTTGGGCAGACCGTATGGAAATTCGTCCGTCCGTCGAGACGGCCGTAGCGCCGCTCCCCGCCGGTGAGCGGATCAGCGCCGTACGTGACCGTCGCCGGTGACGATGTACTTCGTGCTGGTCAGCTCGGGCAGGCCCATCGGCCCCCGGGCGTGCAGCTTCTGCGTGGAGATGCCGATCTCCGCGCCGAAGCCGAACTGGCCGCCGTCGGTGAACCGGGTGGAGGCGTTCACCGCGACCGTGGTGGAGTCCACCAGCTGGGTGAAGCGGCGGGCGGCCTGCTGCGAGGTGGTGACGATGGCCTCGGTGTGGCCGGAGGTCCACAGCCGGATGTGCTCGACGGCCCGGTCGAGGGAGTCGACGACGGCGGCGGCGATGTCGTGGGAGAGGTACTCGGTCTCCCAGTCCTCCGTGGTGGCCTCCACGACGGTGGCGCGGGAGTCCTTGGCGTACGCCATCACGCGTTCGTCGGCGTGCACGGTCACCCCGGCGTCGGCGAGGGCGTCCAGGGCGCGCGGCAGGAACTCGGCGGCGATGTCCTGGTGGACCAGGAGGGTCTCGGCGGCGTTGCAGACGCCGACCCGCTGGGCCTTGGAGTTGACCAGGATCTCGACGGCCATGTCGAGGTCGGCCGCGGCGTCGACGTAGACGTGGCAGTTGCCGGTGCCGGTCTCGATGACGGGGACGACCGACTCCTGGACGACCGTGTTGATCAGGGAGGCGCCGCCGCGCGGGATGAGCACGTCGACCAGGCCGCGGGCGCGCATCAGCTCGCGCACGCTGTCGCGGCTCTCGCCGGGTACGAGCTGGACGGCGTCGGCGGGCAGCCCGGCGCCGTGCACGGCGTCGCGCAGGACGCGCACCAGCGCGGTGTTCGACCGGTAGGCGGAGGACGAGCCGCGCAGCAGGACCGCGTTGCCGGACTTCAGGCAGAGGGCGGCGGCGTCGACCGTCACGTTCGGCCGGCCCTCGTAGATGATACCGACGACGCCGAGCGGCACCCGGACCTGGCGCAGGTCGATGCCGTTGGGCAGCGTGGAGCCGCGGACCACCTCGCCGACCGGGTCGGGCAGCGCGGCCACGTCCCGCACGTCGGCGGCGATCGCGCGCACCCGCTCGGGGGTGAGGGTGAGCCGGTCGATCATGCCCTCGCTGACGCCGGCCTCGCGGGCCCTGGCCACGTCCTGGGTGTTGGCCTCGACGATCTCACTCGTACGGACCTCCAGCGCGTCGGCGATGGCGAGCAGCGCGTCGTCCTTGGCGGCCCGCGGCAGCGGCGCGAGGGTGGCGGCGGCGCCCTTGGCCCGGTAGGCGGCCTGGCTGACCGGGGACATCGAGTCGTACGGCGAGAGCGTGGTCATGGGAAAAGGGTAGTGCGGGCGGCCCGGTCGGCAGGCGGTCGTCCCACACCACGAGACAGGGACGTTTGGCCCTAAAACGGATGCACGCCCACCGGGGTCGCCGGGACCGGCCCGTACCCCGCCGCGACGCGCTGGTGGTAGGTGGCCCGGTCGATGACCTCCAGGCCGACGATCTCCCAGGGCGGCAGGCCGGCGGTCCGACGGTGTTCGCCCCACAGGCGCAGCGCCACGGCGGCCGCGTCGTGCAGGTCGCGGGCCTCCTCCCAGTAGCGGATCTCCGCGTGGTCGTCGGCGTAGCGGCTGGTCAGCAGGAACGGGTGGTCGTGGGCGAGCTGCTCCAGCGCCCGCCGGACCTCCGCGGCCGGGGCCGGTGCGCCGGAGACACTGAGGGTGACGTGCCACAGGCGCGGCAGCTCCCGGGGTTCGCCGCCACCCTGGAACCGGTCACCGGCCGCGACACCGCTCAGGGCGCGCTCGTCGCCGGCCGTACGGGAGCCGGCACCGCGGGACGACACCGCCCCCGGGCGCACTCGTCTCACGACGGCCTCCTTCACGCGTGGACCCACCCGGTGGTCGGGCGGATGTGTCCTCGCAACAAAGTTGAGCAGGCCGCCGGGGATCGCGGGGCGCTTTTGCGGAACGTCCACCACCGAGGACGGACGTTTTCACAGATTACGGATGCAGGACCACCAGATCGTCCCTGTGTACGACCTCGCGTTCGTACTCCGGCCCGAGGTCCCGGGCGAGATCGTGGGTCGAGCGGCCGATCAGGAGGGGGATCTCCTTGGCGTCGAAGTTGACCAGCCCCCGGGCCACCGCCCGTCCCTCGCGGTCCCGCAGTTCGACCGGGTCGCCCGCGCTGAACTCGCCCTCGACGCCCGCGATCCCGGCCGGCAGCAGCGACTTGCGGCCCTGGACGACCGCGCGCACCGCGCCGTCGTCCAGGGTGAGGGAGCCCTGCGGGGTGGAGGCGTGCTGGAGCCACAGCAGCCGGTCGGCGGAGCGGCGCCCGGTGGGGTGGAAGTAGGTGCCGGTGTCGCCGCCGGTGAGGGCGTCGGCGGCGTGGACCGCGCTGGTCAGCACCACCGGGATGCCGGCGGCGGCGGCGATCGAGGCGGCCTCGATCTTGGTGACCATGCCGCCGGTGCCGACGCCCGCCTTGCCGGCGCTGCCGATCTCGACGTGGGCGAGGTCCGCGGGGCCCCTGACCTCGGCGATCCGCGAGGTTCCGAGGCGGGCGGGGTCGCCGTCGTAGACGCCGTCCACGTCGGAGAGCAGGACCAGCAGGTCGGCGTGGACCAGGTGGGCGACGAGGGCGGCGAGCCGGTCGTTGTCGCCGAAGCGGATCTCGTCGGTGGCGACGGTGTCGTTCTCGTTGACGATCGGGAACGCGCCCATCGCCAGCAGCTTGTCGAGGGTGCGGGAGGCGTTGCGGTGGTGGGCGCGGCGGCTCATGTCGTCACTGGTCAGCAGCACCTGGCCGACCCGGACGCCGTAGCGTGCGAAGGAGGCGGTGTAGCGGGCGACCAGCAGTCCCTGGCCGACGCTGGCGGCGGCCTGCTGCCGGGCCAGGTCCCGGGGACGGCGGCGCAGGCCCAGCGGGGCGAGTCCGGCGGCGATGGCGCCGGAGGAGACGAGGACGATCTCCCGCTCCCCGCCGCTCCGGGTCTTCGCCAGCACGTCGACGAGCGCGTCCACGCGGTCCGCGTCCAGCCCGCCCGCCGCGGTGGTCAGCGACGAGGAGCCGACCTTGACGACGATCCTGCGTGCCTCACCCACGGCCTGCCTCGCCCCTGCCACCTTGCCGCCCGTCCCCTCACGTCGATCGATCGCCCACCAGGCAATCTACGCGAAGCGGGTCAGCGGGCGCTCGGCGTCCCACCCCCCGGACGGGCAGCCCCACGTGACCGCTCGAACACGCTCCGCGTACGTCGAAAAGGTTGTATTGGTTGCCTATAGAAATCAAAGAAGCATCAAACATAATGTGAACGTCTGTCTTGTCTTGAAATCTTGAAGGGCGCCCTGTGAGACGCATCCTGCTCCGGTCGGGCAAGAGCCCGTTCGACGTCGTACCCGTGGAAGAAGCCCTGCACAGGGACGTCATCGCCACCAACTCGGGCAACCTGATCTTCAGTGACGCCGCCCACAAGATCCTCACCGCCCCCGACACCGAGGTCGTCTCGAACGGCATGCGGACGGACGTCACGGCGGCCGGCCGGATCAACGACGAGTACGACGTGTTCGTGGTGCCGCTGGCCAACGCCTTCCGGCCGTCGTTCGAGGGATCGCTGGAGCGCCTGACCCGGCTGATCAACAAGCTGACGATCCCGGTCGTGGTGCTCGGGGTCGGCGCGCAGAGCGGGATCACGTACGACGCGGATCGGCTGAAGGCCATGGAGCCGACCGTGCGCGCCTTCTGCTCGGCCGTGCTGGACCACAGCGCGTCGATCGGCGTGCGCGGCGAGTTCACCGAGCGGTACCTCAACGAGATGGGCTTCAAGGACGTGGAGGTCATCGGCTGCCCGTCGATGTTCCTGCACGGCGACAAGCTCACCGTGGAGAAGAAGGCCGCGGCGCTGACCCCCGAGTCGCGGATCGCGGTCAACGGCTCCCACACGGCGATGCGCAGCGGCGGCCTGCACAAGATCCTCAGCCGCACCCACGCGCGCTACCCGAACCTGCGCTACATCGGCCAGAACCTCACCGACGCCAAGCAGCTGCACTGGCGGGACGTGAACTCCCCGGCCGGCCGGATCACCCTGATGCCGACCCACCCGGACCACCCGATGTACCAGGAGGACAAGGTCCGCGTGTACATCGACCCGCAGACCTGGTTCGACGACCTGCGGGACTTCGACTACTCCTTCGGCTCGCGCATCCACGGCAACATCGCCGCGCTGCTGGCGGGCACGCCCGCGACGGTGCTGGCCTTCGACTCGCGCACGCTGGAGCTGTGCCGCTACTTCGAGATACCGCACCAGCAGCTCGACCGGACAGCCCCCGACACCGACCCCGCCGAGCTGTACGAGAAGGCCGACTTCAGCGCGTTGACCGGCAACCACCGCGAGCGGTTCGACCGGTTCACCGCGTTCCTCGACAAGAACGGCCTGCAGAACACCTTCACGCACGGCGACGGCGGAGCGGCGTTCGACGAGAAGCTCCGGTCCCTGTCCTTCCCCGCGGGCATCCGCCCCTGGCTCGACAACGACCCCGCCTCGCTCACCGCGCGGTTCAGCTGGATGTACGGCCGGGTCGCCGAGCTCACCGCGGACAACGCCAAGCTGAAGCGTGACCTGGCGAAGGCCAAGTCCGGGGCGAAGAACACGGCCAAGGCGGCCAAGCCCGCCGCGGCCACCGTGAAGCCCTCGGTCTACCGCCGCGCGCGGCGCGTGGTGGTCCGCCCCCTGCGGCGCGCGCTGCAGCCGGGGCGGCAGATCGCGCCGAAGGGCAGCGGGACCGCGTAGCACGGTCAGGTCACTCCAGGGTTCCGGACACCCGCGTGTCGTCCGGAGGTCGACGGGCGTTAACCCGGGCGCCCGTTCTGCGTCGACCCTGGAGTGACCGCAGTGCCCGAACCCTCGTCCCCCCGGCGGCGGACCGCCGCCCAGCTGCTCGTCCTCGCCGCCGTGTCGGCCGCCTTCGTCGCGCAGGCCGTCGCCGCGCTGCGCCCCCATGTGCCGCTGCTGCTCGTCTCGACCGCCGTGTCCCTGGCGGTCGAGGGCGTGCTGTACCGGTGGCAGCCCGGCATGGTGGCGCTGTTCGCCAAGTCGCACGCGGACGTCACCGTCCGCCATGTGCTGCGCGATCTGCTGCTGGTGGCGGCTCTGCTGCGGCTCGGCGAGCAGCACCGGGAGACGCAGTACGCCCCGCTGGTCGCCGGGCTGCTCGCCTTCTACGCGCTGCACTGCACGGTCCAGGTGGTGTCCGTGCTGGTCCGCCGCACCCGCACGCTGCCGGTGCTGACCCGCAACATCGACGCCTCGGCGCTGCGCCTGTCCCCCGCCCCGCACGTGCTGCTGCGCCGCCCCGGCCACCGGCTGCTGGTGTTCGGCCTGCCCGCCACGGCCGGGCTGACGGCGACGGCGGTCACCGACGACACCCGGTACGCGGCGGCCGGTGTCGCGCTGGCGCTGCTGCTCACGTCCGCCGGCCTGGGCGCGCTGCTGCTGCGGCTGCTGCCGGGGCGGCGTCCGGCGGGCGAGCAGGAGGTGCTCGACTGGTTCGACGCGTGGCTGGCCGAGTACCGGCCGACGGTCGGCCTGTACTTCTCCGGCGGCCCGTCCTCCGCCTACCAGGCCAACATGTGGCTGGAGCCGCTGGCCGGGCTCGGCGGGCGGCCGGTGATCGTGCTGCGGGAGCGGTTCATGGTGCCGAGGATCGCGGCGACCGACATCCCGGTCGTGTGCCTGCCGAAGGTGTCCACGCTGATGCGTCTGGAGCAGTCCACGCTCCAGGTGCTCATCCACCCGTCGAACTCCGGCAAGACCTCCCAGGTGCTGCGGATCCCCACGATCCTGCACACCTTCGTCAACCACGGCGAGAGCGACAAGCTGTCGTCCTGCAACCCGTACGCGAAGGCGTACGACGAGGTGTGGGTGGCCGGTCCGGCGGCGCGCGAGCGGTACGCGCTGGCCGACGTGGGGGTCGAGGACAAGGACGTGGTGGAGATCGGCCGCCCGCAGCTGGACGCCGTACGCCCGTACGCGGGGCCGCCCGCCGGTTCCCACGTGACGGTGCTGTACGCGCCGACCTGGGAGGGCTGGGACGGCAACCCGGGCAACACGTCGGTGGTCGCGGCCGGCGAGAACCTGGTGCGGGCGCTGCTCGCCGATCCGGGGGTGCGGCTGCTGTACAAGCCGCACCCGCTGACCGGCTCGGTGGACCCGCGGGCGGGCGCCGCCGACCGGCGGGTGCGGGAGCTGATCCGGGCGGCGAACCGGGAGCGGTCCGGGGCGCGCCCCGCGCCGTCGGAGGAGCTGGCCCGGCGCGCCGCGGAGCTGGACCGGCTCACCGCGGCCGCCTTCCGGGCGGGCGCCGATCAGGTCGAGCGGATGCTGGCGCAGTCCGCGCCGGAGCCGGGGCGGGCGCAGGCGGTGGCGCGGGCGACGGCGGCCTGGGAGGAGGCGTACTGGGCGTCGCTGCCGGAGTGGGAGCACCAGGTCGTCACGGACGTCCGGCCCGGGCTGTACGCCTGCTTCAACGTCGCCGACCTGCTGATCAGTGATGTGTCGAGCGTGATCAGCGACTTCCTGGCGAGCGGGAAGCCGTACGCGGTGGCGAACACCGGCGGGCTGACCGAGGAGGCGTTCCGCGCGGCGTTCCCGACGGTGGCGGCGGCGACGGTGCTGACGCCGGACGCCTCCGGGGTGCCGGCCCTGCTGGAGTCGGTGCGTGACCCGGGGAAGGACGAACTGGCTTCGGCGCGGGCGGAGTTGAAGCTCCGTCTGCTGGGGCCGGCCGACCCGCCGTCCCAGCGGCGCTTCGCCGCGGCCGTGCGGGCCCTGTGCGCGGAGTCCCAGGCCCGCCGGAACCGCACCACGCACCGCCTCTCCGCGGAGCTCCCCGGTCAGCGTCACCAGACCGCCGGCACGCCGGCATCCGTCACGCTCGTTTCGCAACGGCCGTCCCGCCCCGCGTGACGGCCCGGCCGGGCGGGCGCGCCGCACGGGAGTGTTGCTCGCCCCCGCCGCCCCTTCCCGTTCCCGTCCCCCGGGGGCTCCGCCCCCCGGACCCCCGCTCCTCGAACGCCGGAGGGGCTGGATTCAGGCCGCCGAGGGGGTCAGCAGGCGGCGGGCCCTGCGGGCGGTGCGGCGCAGCAGGGAGTCCGTGCCGTCCGCGCGGTGGCCGGGTATCGCGCGGGCCTCGCGCGGGGAGGCCAGGTACACGGAGTCGGGGATGCCGGCCGCGCGGTCACGGAAGTGCGGGTAGGCGAGGTAGGCGCGGCGGCCCCGCCGCTCCAGCAGGACCTGCGGCTTCTCCTTCTTGCGGAGGAACCGCAGGACGTCCGTGAGGAGTTCCGGCCGCTGCTCGGCCACCAGGTGCAGCCGCAGCCGCTCCTCGGTCTTCAGCAGCCGGGCGACGCCCTCGGTCCAGTGGGCGTCCATCAGCGGCCGCGCCAGCTCCAGTTTGTGCCGCCGGACGTCGTCGGTGTCCTTGAGGAACCGGGGGCCGAACTGGGGCAGCAGGGTGACGGTGAAGGGCCGCACCATGAGCAGGTCGCGGCGGGGTCCCTCGGGGACGAGGCGGGCGATCAGGTCCATCAGGGCGCGGGCGGAGTCGAACCGCAGGGCGTAGCCGCCGCTCTTGGTGACGTGCTTGCCGTCGTCGCGGCCCACCAGGTAGTAGCAGGTGTGGTCGGCGATCACGGAGACGCCGTCGGCCCGCAGATAGGCCTCCATGGTGAACAGCGCGTCCTCGCCGGTGAACAGGGACTCGTCGAACCGTATGCCGTGCCGGTCGAGCAGGGCGCGACGGAACAGCTTCTGCGCGCTGAGCGTGAACTTGATGTTGGACGAGTAGACGTCGGTCCGCTCCAGTGTCTTCTTCCACATGGACTTCGGCGCGCCCCGGTTGACGCCCTCGATCCGGCCCAGGACGACATCGGTGCCGGCCCGGTCGGCCATGTCGACCATCCGCTCCAGGGCCTCGGGGCCCAGCCGGTCGTCGGCGTCCAGGAAGAAGACGTAGCGTCCGGCGGCCTTGTCCAGGCCCACGTTGCGCGGTCCGCTGGGGCCGCCGGAGTTCTCCTGCCGGAGCACGGTGACCGGCATGGGGGCGCGGGCCGCGAACTCCTCCAGGTACTCCCCCGTGCCGTCGGTCGAGCCGTCGTCGACCGCGATGACCTCGACGCGCTCCGGGGCGATGGTCTGCGCCTCCACGGAGGCGAGGCACTCGACCAGATACGGCATCGCCTCGTACGCCCCGATGACCACGGTGACATCAGGCTGCGCCACGGTCACTTCTCCCCCTCGTCACGGGATGTTTCCCCCGTATCGCCTCATTCTTTATTTGTTAGACGGGTGTTCGAGGAAGAGGGTTGCGTCGAGCACCCGTTTCAGTGGTCCACATCACAGATTTGCCGACGGCCTCTCGGGGACGGGAAAGGGCTCGGCCCCCGAGGAATCGATCCTCGGGGGCCGAGCCCCGTCGAGCCCACCGGACCGGTCAGCCGGCGTCGACACCGCCCGTCTCACCGGCCGCCGACGTCCGCGGTACGGGCACCGCGTCCGCCAGCTCCACGTCGGGGCCGCCGGTGGTGATCCGGGACTCCTGGCCGAGGTTGCGCGTCTCGGCCTTCAGCGCGAGCTGCCGGACCGCGGTGTTGAACTGGTCGATGGACTTCGGCTCGTCCGGGCCGAGCAGATAGCGCTTGAGCTCCCCCCGGTCCCCGGCCAGCGGGTCGGCGGACGGGTCGCGGACCGCGTCGAGCAGCCCGTCGAGTTCCTTCGCGCTGTTGGACAGGATCACCGCGGCCCGCACCGCCGTGTTCTGCCGCTTGAACTCCTCCACACCCAGTTCGGCGGAGTCCGTGACGGCGTACGGCTTGCCGCTGGCGATGAAGTCGGAGACGACGCTGGAGATGTCGGAGACCATCGCGTCGGAGACGTTGAAGCAGTCGTACAGCCGCGGCTCGGCGCCCGTGATGACGCGGTGCTCCCAGTCGGGGAAGGAGCGCCAGTACGCGGCGTTCCACTCGGCGCGCAGCCGGGCGGCCTCCTCGTGCCGGACCACATCGACGAGCCCGTCGCGGGTGGCCTCGGCCTCGTCGCCGTTGTCGGTGCCGACGGCCAGCTCGGCCAGCCGGGCCTCGATGCGCGCCAGCTCGGCCGCGGCCTTGCCCTGGGCGGCGGTGTCGGCGGTGAACCGCGGGTCGGCGGCGCGCGCGGCGGCGGCCTTCTCGACCAGCGCGATGATCCGCTGGTGGGCGGCCTTGGCCTGGGCGCTGCGGGTGCCGGTGAAGGGGTGCGGCTTGTACAGGACCCGCACCGCCGGGTCGGCCTCGACCAGCTTCTTCACGATGTTCTCGCCGGCCAGCAGGATCGAGGTGTTGCCGGGGTTGTCGTCCCAGCCCTCCCAGGTGGGCGCGTACAGGACCGTCGGCATGCGGTCGCCGGGGACGCCCCGCCAGGTCTGGATCGGGGCCAGCTGCGGGCGCCCGACCTCGACGATGTCGGCGTCGCGGACACCGACGTCGGCGATGGCGTAGCGGTCCCGGCCCGCGCGGCCGGCCGTCCACACCTCGTCGTAGACCTTGCTGTACGGGTTGACGCTGGCGAGCTTGTCGCTGTCGCCGTGGCCGATGAAGACGTGCTTCATGGTGGGCACGCGCAGCATGTGGATGTTCTTGCCGACGTTCGCCGCGTACAGCGCGACCCGCACCGTGGACAGGTCCATGTTCATCAGGTGCACCCCTCCGGGCACGCAGACGACGGGGACCGTGGTGGGCGCCAGGTTCTGCAGGATGACCCGCTCGCGCAGGATGACCAGCGGACGGGTGTCCAGCTGCTCCATGGTCTCCAGCCACATGTTGACCTGGTAGGCGGAGTCCTTGGAGCCGGAGAAGTACAGCACGGTCTCCGGGCGGTACTCGCGCAGCCAGCCGTCGACCGCCTCCAGCACCTTCTCCGGGTTCGGCGGGATCTTCCGGCCGCGCACGTAGGGCAGCAGGGCGAGGACGTACAGGGCGCCCGCGGCGACCGTGACGCCGATGCCGGCGTAGCCGACGGCGGCCGACTCCAGGGAGGCGCCGACGAGTATGCCGACGACCGCCGCGAGGTCGAGGTGGAGCATCTTCTCCGCGGCGCGGTTCAGCAGCGCGTGCGGCGGCGCGTCCGGGATGCGGATGCGGGAGGCCAGGTCGACGTTGCGGGTGGCGACCGGCATCCGGCGGCGGTTGCGGATCAGCGTGGTGAGCGCGCCGTGCGGGGCCTGCAGGCCGTAGAAGAGGATGAAGCAGGCGATCGCCCCGTAGTAGATCAGGTCGTCCGCGAGGGACATGCGGGCCAGCAGCAGGATCAGCAGCAGCTCCCGGATCAGGAAGCGGATCGACAGGCCGGCCCGCACCTTGCTGAGGCGGTTGACCAGATAGCTGCCCTTGCGGTGCAGATAGTGGTCCGCCAGGTACGTCACGGCAGCCGCTGCCGCGAAGGCGGGGACGCTCGGGACGAGCGCGGCCAGCATGAGGCAGGGGTAGCCCAGCATCATGAGGACCGCCGCGGCCAGCTCGGCCGCGCTGCCCACCCGGGCGACGCGAATAGCGGTGGATATCACGAATAACCTGCTCTTGGAGGGGGAGTGCCGGTTTGTGCCTGTGCGCAATGAGGAGGTAAGGATTCAGGCCCCCGCGAACTCCCGTCGACTGACTACGTGAACAGGAGGCCGTGGAGGCCTGAATTACGGAAGACTATTTGGCGGCAATTATTACACGCCGTCCTGACGGTCCAGCACCGCGGCCAGCGCCTGCTCGAACCCGGTGGCCCGTGCCGCGCCCGCCGTCGGGTCCTGCTGCCGTACGTCGATGACATGGCCGGTGAGCTCGGACAACAGCACGTCCAGCGAGGTCCGGGCCACCGCCTCGGAGGACAGCAGGCTGCCCGCCGGCTCCTGCCCGAAGGCCTTGGTGCGCATCGGCGTGGCGGTGCGCTCCGGGTTGATGCAGTTCACCCGGACGCCGTCACCGGCCCACTCGTCGGACAGGGCCTGGGTGAGGTTCACCATGGCGGCCTTGGTCGAGGAGTACAGGCTGTACTCGGCGCGTCCGCGGGTGTAGCTGCTGGAGGTGTACAGCAGCAGCTGTCCCTTGGTCTCCGCCAGGTACTTGTAGGCGGAGCGGGCGATCTGCACCGGGGCCAGGTAGTTGACCTTCAGCGCCTCCTCGATGGTGGCGTTGTCGGTCTCGGCGAGCTTGCCGATGCGCAGCACGCCCGCGGTGTTGACGACGTAGTCGATGCGGCCGGTCTCGCCGTACGCCTTGGACAGCGCGTCGTCGACCTCCTCCGGGTTCTCCACGTGGGTGCCGGTGGTGGAGCGGCCCAGCGCGTAGACGGTGGCGCCGTAGGACTCGGCGAGCTCGGCGATGTCCTTGCCGATGCCGTACGAACCGCCGAAGACCACCATCGTCCTGCCGGTGAGCAGCTCGCGGTAGGCCTCCTCGGAGACCTGCTCGGGCGCGGCGGTGGAGGCGAGCTGGAAGAGCTTGTCGGCGATGAAGACGTCGACCGGCTGGGTGACCTTCATGTTGTACTCGTCACCCGCCACGACGTGGATCGGCACGTCCGGCAGGTACTTGAGCACGACCGAGCAGTCGTCCGTGGCCTGGAAGTTGGGGTCGCCGGCGGCGACCTCGTAGGCGCGGCGGATGGTGGACAGCTTGAAGGCCTGCGGGGTCTGGCCGCGGCGCAGCCGGGAGCGGTCCGGGATCTCCGTGATGAACTCGCCGTCCTCGCCGTGCGTGCGCGTGACGATGATGGTGTCGGCGGACGGGATGGCCACGTCGACGGCCTGGTAGCGCTCCAGCGCGCTCACGCAGTCGTCGATGACGCGCCGCGACAGCAGGGGGCGCACGGCGTCGTGGAAGAGGACGTTGCGGTCCTCGCCCTCGGCCAGGCCCTCGCCGAGCGCGGCGATGGCCCGCTCGGTGGTCTCGTTCCGGGTCGCGCCGCCCTCGATGACCTTGGTGACCTTCGTCAGCCCGGCCTTGGCGACGATCTTCTCGATGTCGGGCACGTATCCCGGCGCCATCAGCACGATGATGTCGTCGATGGAGTCGGCCTTCTCGAAGGTGGTCAGGGTGTGCTCGATGACTGCCTTGCCGGCGATCTTCAGCAACTGCTTGGGGATCGACAGACCCACCCGCTGACCGGTACCGCCGGCCAGGATCACTGCGGTGGTACGGGGCTTGGCTATGTGCTGGGACACAGGTGACCTACCTTGGGGCGACAGGGAACTTCGAAATGGTCCCACTTGGGGTTACCGCAGTGCAAGGTGAGCGACCTCCGCCGCATATGTGCGCGCAACCTGTCATTCACCTAGGACTCCTGGCGCCCCCGCGGGAGTTCCCGGGGGCGCCTCACGAATTGTTGTGAGTAACCGCACAGGAGTTATGTCATTGCCGTGCGTGACAGGCGTGACACCACCCGGTCGGCTCAGCGCAGACGCAGCCGTTTCAGGCAGCGGTGACCGAGGACCTTCACGAGTTCCTTCGACGGTGTCCGGTGAACGGTACGCCCTTTGCCGCCTCCGTTCGCCGCGGCGACCGCGGTGAGCATCCCGAACAGGGCCTGCGCGGCCGCCTCGGGAGCGAGCCGCGGCTCCCCCGCGGGCTCCCCGGACGCCGGCACGCGGGACAGCGACTCCGGGTCGCCGAGGACCCGCACGCCCATGGAGCCGATCCGCGCGGCCGCCTCGGCTCCGATCCCGGCGGCGGCCTCCAGGGCCCATCGCGGGGTACGGATCTTCACGTCCTGCGGGGTGGGACTGCACGCGTTCTTCATATGCGCGACCGCGCCGTGCCGCACCAGCCTCGAATACAGCTCTTCCGGAATGCCATTGCCGCGGAATTCCTTGTTGAGGTTCCGCAGCATTTCGGTCTCGGCGAGGGTGAGGGAACGGTTCGCCGTCTCCGGGGCCGGCCTCAGCAGTCCCTCGGGCAGCCCCAGCAGCGCCTCGAAGGTGCGCATCAGCGCGCCCCGGTCGCGGTCGTCGACCACGACGACGGTCACCCGGTCGGGCCCGGTCACCGCGGCCCACCGCTCGACCAGCCGGTCGTGCCGGTGCCGGCGCCAGAAGCTGGGGGTGGGCCTGTCGTACGGGGGCCGGCGGAGCATGTGCTCCAGCCACGGCTCGTAGCCCAGCCGCAGCCCGTTCTGCACGTACTGCTGCCATTGCGAGGGCATGATCCGCGCCAAGGGCCGCAGGGTGACCAGGACGTGCACCCGGTCACCACCGAGCTGCTCGACGATCCGGGTGATCGTCGCGTCGCCCTCGGCGTCGTCCTCGGCGTCGGCGAAGAACTCGCTGCTGATCACGGAGGTGCGCTCCCCGGTGGCCCGCACCTGGTCCAGCAGCCGCCGCCAGTGCCTCTCGGTGGGGACGGGGTCCCCCATCATCGCGGGCCGGGCGCAGGCGGCGAGGACGGCCTCGATCGGGTGCCTGCTGTGCGCCGGGAAGTCGACGCCGTGCCGCGCCATCTCCTCCTTCGCGGCGAACAGCGCGCCCTGGAGGGCGGTGGTGCCGGTTTTGTGCGGACCGATGTGCAGCAGGCGGGTGCCGGCGGGCAGCGGGGGGATCGCGGTGCCGGCGGCCGAGAGTTCTTCTCTCGTACAGTCGGTGTCCATGCCGAGGCACGGTAGGGCGGCTCACTGAGGATGCCGTGAGAGCAGCCTGGGACCCGCCTGAGTGCCCGCCCCGCCCGACCGCGCCCACCCGCAAGCGCCGGGCCGCGCGACCCGCCCCGGCCCGCACCGGCACCGGGGCACCCCGCGGACGCGCCGGGCCGCGCGACCCGCCCTCCTGTCCGCTCAGGCCAGGTGCACGCCCGGCCGTCCGGCCTCGACCCGCAGACTGGCCAGCGTGCTCGGCACGGCCTTCGGCTTCACCACGGTGTCCACCACCCGTACGCGCGCGTCGATGCCGTCCCGGCCGATGTCGAACAGGTGGTACCCCCGGTGGGCGTCGAGCAGCTTCCAGTGCGGGTTGTCCGCGCGCCGCGGGTCCCACTGCGCGCGGAACGCGGCCTGGTCCTGGTCGCCGTTGCTGGAGATGGACGTGCCGACGAACTCGGCGCCCACGACCGCCGACTTCGGGTCGGCGAAGTCCGCCTTGAGGTCGCTGATCATCGTCAGATGGCGGTCGCCGGTGAGCACGACGGGGTTGTCGACCCGCCGGAACTCCTGGAGCAGCGCGTTGCGTTCGGCCTGGTAGCCGTCCCAGGCGTCGTAGTACCAGAGCTTGCCCTCGCCGACCTGGAGGTCGGTCTCGGCCATCATGATCTGGGAGGCGATCAGGTTCCAGCGGGCGGGCGAGTCGCGCAGCCCGTCGACCAGCCAGCGCTTCTGCGCGGCCCCGAGCATGGTCAGCGACGGGTCCTGGGCGCCTTCCTGGCTGGTGGCCTGGTCGCTGCGGTACTGGCGGGTGTCCAGCACGTTGAGCCGGGCGAGGCGGCCGAACTCCAGCCGGCGGTACATGCGGATGTGCGGGCCGTTCGGGACGGCGGTGGCGCGGACCGGCATGTGCTCGTAGTACGCCTGGTAGGCGGCCGTCAGCCGGGCGACGAACGGGTCGTGCGCCTGCTTGTCGGGGTCCTGCGGGATCTCGCCGGCGAAGTCGTTGTCGACCTCGTGGTCGTCGAAGGTGACCACGAAGGGCGCGTTGGCGTGCATCTCCGCGAGGTCCGGGTCGGAGCGGTACTGGGCGTACCGGTTGCGGTACTGGGTGAGGCCGTACGGCTCACCGGTGCCCTCGTGGCGGCGCACGCCGGTCGCCGAGGGGGCGGACTCGTAGATGTAGTCGCCGACGAACACCACGACGTCCGGGTCCTGGTCCAGCATGTCGGCGTACGGGGTGAAGTAGCCGTGCTGCCAGTTCTGGCAGGAGGCGAGGGCGACCTTCAGGTTTCCGCCGGAGCTGTCCGCGGCGGGCGCGGTCCGGGTGCGGCCGACGCGCGAGAGCTGCCCGCCGGCGCGGAAGCGGAACCAGTACGTGGTGTCCGGGCGCAGCCCGCGTACGTCCACGTGGACGCTGTGCCCGTACGCGCTCCGGGCCGGGGCGACGCCCCGGCGGACGACCTTCTTGAAGCGGGCGTCCTGGGCGACCTGCCACTCCACGGCCACGGTGCGCTTGGGCATGCCGCCGCCGTTCAGCGGGTCGGGGGCGAGCCGGGTCCACAGGACGACCCCGTCCGGGAGCGGGTCGCCGGAGGCCACCCCCAGGCTGAACACCCCGTCGGGCAGCTTCACTCCGGCCGCGTGCGCGGTGGCCGGCAGCCACAGCTGGGCGGAGGCGGCGGCGCCGAGCACGGCGGCACCGGCGGTCAGAACACGGCGGCGGTCGGGCTGAACTGCTCCGGTCATCGGCGGACTCCCCTGCCTCGTGTGACGCTTGGACACGGGGAAGCTCGCGGTCCGGTCGGTCCGTCCGCTGAACACCATGGTTCGCGTGCATGACAAGCAGGGGGACATCGGAAAACCCGTCGCGGCACGGGAACGTCCCGTGGCCGTGACGGGTCCGTCGGGTGAGCGGCGGGCGAAGGCGGGCGCCGCCCGTTCCGTCAGTCGGTGAAGGCGGGCGCCGCTCCTTCCGTCAGTCGGTGAAGGCGGTGCCCAGTCCCGCTCCGGTCGCCACCGTGCCGAGGGTGCCCGCGCCGAAGGTCCCGGCGCCGCCCGCGACGGCCGTCGGGGAGGAGCGGAAGTACCACACCGACCCGGCGCCGGAGTTCTCCCCCGGCGCGCCGACGGCGAGGTCGGCGCGCCCGTCGCCGTCGGTGTCACCGAGGTGGGTGGCACCGCCGAACCTGTCGTTCCTCTCGGCGGTGCCCGGCACGCCCGCGGTGTCCTGGGTGACCGTCAGGCCACCGGCGCCGGTGAGCCCGTTCGCGGTGCCGCGCAGCACGACGACGGCGCCGGCCGCGGACACGCCGCCGAGGTCCTCGCCGGGCACTCCGGTGACGACGTCCTGGTAGCCGTCGCCGTCGACGTCGCCGATGTGGACGTCGGTGCCGAAGGCGTCGTCGTCCTCGGCGGTGCCGGGCACGCCGGGGCGGTCCTGGTTGAGGAAGACGGCCTTCACCCCGTCGGGGCCCTCAGGGGTGCCGGGGATCCAGGTGACCCGGCCGCCCTTGACGTACGGGTTGTCGAGGTCGCTGTCGTAGCCGTCCACGGCCCGGCCGACCACGATGTCGTCGTACCCGTCGGCGTTCACGTCCCCGACGTCGAGGTTCTCGCCGCCCTGGAGGCCCGCGCCGTCGATGTCGTAGACGAGGGTGAAGGGGTTGAGCGCGGTGCGGTCGCCCAGCCAGTACACGACCCGGCGGGCGTCGTACTCGTCGCCGTCGTTCTCGGTGGCGACGACGTCGGTGAGGCCGTCGCCGTTGACGTCGCCGGCGGCGAGGTCGAGGACCCGGCTGTCGTACACGTCCCTCACCACCTGCTCGCCGCCCGCACCGGCACCGTCCCGGCCGAAGGGGCCCCTGAGGATCCGCAGGTCGTGCAGGTTCTCGACGGTCACCACGTCCGGGCTGCCGTCGCCGTTGACGTCCCCGCTGGTCAGGTGGCCGAAGGCGCCGAGCGCGTCATGGGCGTCGTGCCCCGAGGCGAGCGCGGTGCCGCCGGACAGTCCCTGGGGCCCGCCCCACAGCACCTCGACCAGTCCGGCGTCGGTTCCCCCGTCCTCGGTGTCCTCGCGGGCGACGCCGACGACGAGGTCGGCGTAGCCGTCCTGGTCGACGTCGGCGGTGGTGAGCGCGCTGCCGAACTCGTCGTCCGTCTCCGCGCTGCCGGGGACACCGGCGGTGTTCTGGTGGAACACCTGCCTGGTCGCGGGACGCGGCCCGGTCGCCGACCCGTACACCACGGCGACGTAGCCGGCGCCTTTCCTGCCGGCGACGGTCGCGGCGGGCGCGGCGACGGCGAGGTCGGCGTAGCCGTCGCCGTTGAAGTCGTCGCGCGGCTGGGCGGCGTCGGCCGCCGGCCCCCGGGCGGGCGCGGCGTGGGCGCCGGGCACCGCGAGGGCCCCGGCGACGACGAGGGCCGCACCGGTCGCGAGCGCGATCCGTGCGGGGCGGGTGAGGTTCCTGCGGCGTGGGGAAGGCACGGCCATGGCGGGCGTCCTGTCGTAGAACCGGTCGGGTTGCCGCTCAGTACGACCGGCCGGAACACCCGTTGGTTGCCCGGGTGTTCACCACGACCTCACCCGCCGTCACCCCACCGGTCAGAACGGCTCGAAGTCGTCGTACTCCCGCTCGACGTCGTCCCGCTCGGCCTCCCGGTCGCGTCGCCGCTGGGCGGCCGGGCGGGGTGCCTCGAAGCGGTGGTCCTCGCCGCGCCGGCCGAGCATCTCCGCGCCGGCCGTGACGGTCGGCTCCCAGTCGAAGACGACCGCGTTCTCCTCGGGACCGATGGCGACGCCGTCGCCGGAGCGGGCACCGGCCTTCATCAACTCCGCCTCGACACCGAGGCGGTTGAGCCGGTCGGCGAGGTAGCCGACGGCCTCGTCGTTGTTGAAGTCGGTCTGGCGGACCCAGCGTTCGGGCTTCTCGCCGCGCACGCGGAACAGCAGCTCCCCGTCGACCTCCTCGCGGGTGACGGTGAAGCCGGCGTCGTCCACGGCCTTGGGCCGGATGACGATGCGGGTCGCCTCCTCCTTGGGCTTGGCGGCCCGCGCCCCGGCCACCAGCTCGGCGAGCGCGAACGACAGCTCCTTCAGCCCCATGTGGGCGACGGCCGACACCTCGAAGACGCGGTAGCCGCGCGCCTCCAGGTCGGGGCGCACCATCTCGGCGAGGTCCTTGCCGTCGGGGACGTCGATCTTGTTGAGGACGACGACGCGGGGACGGTCGCCGAGACCGCCGTACTGCCGCAGCTCCTCCTCGATGATGTCGAGGTCGGAGACGGGGTCGCGCTCGGACTCCAGCGTGGCGGTGTCCAGCACGTGCACGAGCACGCTGCACCGCTCGACGTGCCGCAGGAACTCCAGGCCGAGCCCCTTGCCCTGGCTGGCGCCGGGGATGAGGCCGGGCACGTCGGCGATGGTGTAGACGGTCGACCCGGCGGTGACGACACCGAGGTTCGGGACGAGGGTGGTGAAGGGGTAGTCGGCGATCTTCGGCTTGGCGGCGCTGAGCACGGAGATGAGGGAGGACTTGCCGGCACTGGGGTACCCCACCAGGGCCACGTCGGCGACGGTCTTGAGCTCCAGGACGATGTCCCCCAGGTCCCCCGGCTCGCCGAGCAGCGCGAACCCGGGCGCCTTGCGCCGCGCGGAGGCGAGGGCGGCGTTGCCGAGCCCGCCGCGTCCGCCCTGGGCGGCGACGTACGACGTCCCGTGCCCGACCAGGTCCGCGAGCACGTTGCCCGCCTTGTCCAGGACGACGGTCCCGTCCGGCACGGGGAGGACCAGGTCCTGCCCGTCCTTCCCGGACCGGTTGCCGCCCTCACCGGGCTTGCCGTTGGTGGCCTTGCGGTGCGGGGAGTGGTGGTAGTCGAGGAGGGTCGTCACGGACTGGTCGACGGTGAGGATCACGTCGCCGCCGCGTCCGCCGTTGCCGCCGTCGGGTCCACCGAGCGGCTTGAACTTCTCACGGTGGACGGAGGCACAGCCGTGACCTCCGCTACCCGCGGCGACGTGCAGTTCGACGCGGTCCACGAAGGTGGTCATGGGATGTGCCTCCAGTTACTACTTACTGCGGGGATGTCTCTTGGCCAACACGCGAAAGGCGGACCCGCTTCCCGTGGGGGAAGTGAGGTCCGCCTCGCGAAAGTGTCCGGTCAGGCGACCGGAACGATGTTCACGACCTTGCGGCCACGGTGGGTGCCGAACTGCACCGCACCGGCCTGCAGGGCGAACAGCGTGTCGTCGCCGCCACGGCCGACGCCGGCGCCCGGGTGGAAGTGGGTGCCGCGCTGGCGGACCAGGATCTCACCCGCGTTGACGGCCTGACCGCCGAAGCGCTTCACACCGAGCCGCTGGGCGTTCGAGTCGCGACCGTTCCGGGTGGACGATGCGCCCTTCTTGTGTGCCATGTCTCCTCAGTCCCTTACTTCGCAGCCGCGGGGATCTCAGTGACCTTGATCGCCGTGTACTGCTGGCGGTGGCCCTGACGACGGCGGTAGCCGGTCTTGTTCTTGTAGCGCAGAATGTCGATCTTCTGGCCCTTGTGGTGGTCCACGACCTCGGCCTGGACCTTGATGCCGGCCAGGACCCACGGGTCGCTGGTCACGGCGTCGCCGTCGACCACGAGCAGGGTCGAGAGCTCGACCGTGTCGCCGACCTTGGCGGTGGAAATCTTGTCAACCTCAACGATGTCGCCGACAGCAACCTTGTGCTGGCGACCACCGCTGCGCACGATGGCGTACACGCGGATCTCACTCTCACTCGAAGAACGGCATCCCCGCAGGCCAGCCGCCCGGCGATGATCACGAACGACCTCTCCCGGGCACCGCGGCACCCGGAAGGAAGAGGTTTACGGGGATGTGGCGGCCCCGATGGACACGCCGACGGTCAAGGTTACGGGGCCCGGCTTGAGGGGTCAAACCGGGCCCCGCGCGCCTGCGGCTCGCCATCGGCAGCTATGCCGGCATCAGCACACTTCCAGATCTTCCGCCTGCTTCGGCTTGATCCCGAAGCACGCAACGACCGATCTCATTGGGGGGGCAAGGAAAAGCTGGAAGTAAAAACCGCCTCGCCTGCGGTCGTCGATGAACCCCAGAGCCAGCTCGGCACCCTCGAACAAACGCAGCTCTTCAAGCGCACGTTGAAATCCGATGGACGGCTGACCGGATCGCTGCGCAACACGCCGGCGCCTTGCATAGATGCTCACTAGGCGACCCACTGGTATGACTTCACTTTCCACCTGGTACCCAGCCCCCTCGGCCAGAGCAGACCGCGCGAGAAGCCGCACTTCATCATCTCCGGCCAGAAGCTCCGCAAGGCGATTTCCTGCGTCGCGGCCACTCGCGGGGATACCGTGCCCCTCACTTGAACTCATCCACCACCTCCCGGCTTATACCAAGGGCCTCTATCAATGCTGATTTCAGCACCTTCGATGACACCACGCAACGCATGCTCCATTTCTTCATAGACTTCGTAGTCGGTGTCATGTATTTGAACATCTCTACCAGCCGGGACGCTGGATCTGGGAATCCTCATCACGATCCCCCCAGGACCCAACTCTTCGGCAGCGTCAAGAGCAACGTCTTCGTAATCGTGTGTCCACGAAGTGAATTCGCTGTCTGTATTCCCACCCGCATGCCGACCCGGATCGGAATGGCCTCCGAGTGGCACTGCGCGCCCCTCCAACGCGTCATCGTACTTGTAATGCCCGTTGGGCACTCCGCGGTACAAGTAGTCACCACCCTCATCGCAATTGTGAACAAGGAGCGGTGTCTCGTCGGCCAGGACGTAGTAGGCGTGGATGCCCGTGACGGTGAGGTCGTGCGTACGCTGGCGCTTCTCGAAATGACGGTTGGCCTCGACCTCGACCGTGTCACCCGACGGCGTGTGCAGCGTCATGCCGGGCTTGAGATCGCCCGCCTTGATCCAGGCACGCTCCGACGTCACCCAGAACGGGTGAGTGGTTGTGGCGACCAGGGCCTGGGATTTACCCGAGGCGGTCTTCACCGTGAGGTCGGAGAAGGATTTGTCGTCCTCGGTGACAATGGTGCCCGCGACCTCGCGAACCTTCTTCTCGCCGCTCTTCGTGTCGGTGGTGACGACCTTGTCGCCCAGCTCCACCTTCTCGATCGGCTTGGTCTTGCCGTTGGCGAGCAGGACCCTCGTGCCGGGCAGGAAGCTGTGGCACTCGGGTTTTTTCCTCTTGAGTGCGGCTGCCGCCTTCTTCCTGGCGTCCTTCAGTTTCTCCCCGGCCTTGGCCATGCCGGCTCTCGCCTTGCCGACCGCCTTGTTGGCCTTCCACAGGTCCTTGACGCCGCCGATCAGGTCCCCGACCAGGCCCGTGATCCGCTTGGCGAGGCGGTAGCCCTTGGCCCAGTTCCACGGGGCACCGTACTTGGCCAGGACCTTGCCCGCCAGGCCGCCCGCGAAGCTGCCGGCGACGTTCAGCAGGGTCTCGCCGCAGGCTCCGACGTCGCCGCTGGAGATGCAGTCCAGGGCCGCGTCCACGCCGAGGATGTCCCGGGCGATCTTGACCAGGGCCTTGCCCGCGGACTTGATCCGCTGCTTGGCCGCGGCCTGCTGGCCCTGTGCCTGGGTGACCTTCCAGGACGCCAGGTCGTAGTCGGACTGCGCCTTCTCGACCTTCGTCTTCGGGTAGTACGGCTGGCCGCCGCGGCACTCGATCAGACCCTCCCGGCACTCCGGGATGATCATGCCGCTGGGGTCGGCGTGCGTGACCGGCGAGTTGTTCGCGTACGCGTAGCCGTTGATCTGCTGCGGCTGCGTGTGGTCGATGATCGGGTCGACGGAGATGAACTTGCCGATCACCGGGTCGTACTCGCGCGCCCCCAGATGCGTCAGGCCGGTCGAGGCGTCGATGGTGCCGCCGACGTAGCCCTTCTCCCCCGGCCAGGTGCCGGTCTTCTCCCCGCGGTCCACGCCGTAGGGGTCGAAGCGGCGCTGGCTGATCGCGCCGGTCGCGGCGTCGATCGCCACCTCGCCCGTGCCGTGGTGGTCGGAGGCGATGAAGGACACCTTGCCCGCGGTGCGGACCGCGACCGACTGGCCGGCGTACTCGTAGTAGCGGGTCGCCGACTTCTTCGTGCCGTCGGCCGACAGCTTCAGCTCCGTGCCGGGCAGGTAGACGGTCGTCCCCGAGGGGTCCTTGCGCAGAAGCCGGTTGCCGGAGCCGTCGTAGAGGTAGCTGGTCCTCGCTCCGTTCGCCTCGGTGGCCTCGCTCAGCTTGCCCTCGTCGGTCCAGGCCAGGGTCTGGGCGTTGCCGCCGATGGTGCGCTTGGTGGTGTTGCCCGCGTCGTCGTACTCGTACGTGGACTGCCGGTCGCCCGTCGGGGTCTGCTCGACGATCTTGGTGACCTGGTGCGGGCCGTCGCCCTGGGCGCCCGCGCCGCCGTACTCGTAGCTGCGGGTGATGTTCTTCGCCGCGTCGAGCCCGGTGTCGTGGATCGTCTCCGAGACGCGGTTGCCGATGGCGTCGGTCTCGTAGGACTTCCAGTACGGGGCCGGACCACCCAGCGCGCTCGAACCGGCCGCGGAGTCACAGGCCGTCGGGCCGCTGCCGTCCACCGGGGTGGTGGAGCCGCGCGTACCCATGCCGGCCACGCTCGCCGCGGTGGCCTTCGGGGTCCAGGCGTCCTTCAGCCGCTGCCGGGTGTCGTAGGCGAAGCACTGCATGTCCGGCGAGGCGGAGTTCGCGGTGTCCGCGATGGACAGGACGTTGCCGGCCTGGTCGTAGGAGTACCGCGAGTCCTTCGCCGGGGCGGTCGCGCCGTAGACGTCGACCACCGAGCGGGTGAGCCGGTCGGTTCCCTTCTCGTAGCTGTAGGTCTGCCAGACCTTCTTGCCGCTGCCGGTGGAGAGCTCCAGCTGCTGCAGCAGGCTCTTGCCGGAGTAGACCGTGTTGGTGACGTACGGGGTGGAGCCCGTCATCGTCATCGGGCGCTGCAGGTCGTCGTAGGTGTAGGTGAGCGCCTCCGCCGGGAGGTCGCCGATGGCCGGCAGCCCGGTGCTCTGGAGCGTGCCGTCCCGGTTGTAGGTGGAGGTGAAGACGTAGGTGCCGGCCAGATCGCCCTGTGAGGCGGGGACCTGGTAAGCCGTCTTCAGCGGACGGTAGAACTCGTCCATCGACTGGACGGCCGTGGCGAAGTACTCGGTCGACGAGGTGTAGCTGAGGAAGCCGTAGGCGTGGCCCAGCCAGCCCGCCTTGTCGTACCGGGTCTCGGTGAGCTTGGTGCCGGTGGTGGCGTCGCCCCGCCAGGTGGTCAGGACGCGGCCGAGGCTGTCGTAGACCGTGGAGCTCTTCTTGTTCCGGCCGTCGTACGTCGCGACCGGGCGGTCCAGCGCGTCGTACTCCGTGCGCGAGGTGCCCGCGTCCGGGTCGACCGACTTGGTCTTGCGGCCCAGCTGGTCGTACTCGTACCGCCACACGTTGCCCTCGGCGTCCGTGACGGTCTCCAGCTGGCCCGCCACGGTGTACGTGTACTTGGTGGAGTCGTACGGGACGCCCGCGGCCGGTGAGGCGCCGCGGTAGTGGCGGATCTCCGAGACGTTGCCCTGACCGTCGGTGACCGTCGTCGTCGGCACACCGCCGGCCGGCGGGTCGACGTGGGTCAGCTCGCCCTCGTACGAGGTCGTGGTGCGCCACTGCTCGGCGCCACCGACCGCGTGGATCTGCGCGGTGGGCCGACCCAGCCCGTCGTACTTCATCAGGCTCTGCTGGCCGACCTCGCCGTCGACGACGGTCAGCAGCTCGGCCGAGGGCGTGCCCGCCGCGTTGTAGGTGGCGTTGGTCTTCTTGACGTTGCCCGTGCCGTCGTACCAGGTGTCGGCGACCATGCGGGTGCCGTCCAGGCCCTCGGTCTGGATCTGACGCGGCCTGAGCAGGGCGTCGTAGAGCTGGTACTCGCTGCCGTAGGAACCGTCGTTCTCGATCTTCTGGGTCCTGATCGAGGTGACCTTGTCCTTGCGGACGTCGTACGAGTACTTGATGCTCGGCGTCTGGCTGGACGTCCGGTCCGCCAGCCACACCGAGGTCAGACGGCCGAGCGCGTCGTACGCGAGGTCGGTCCGCTTGCCGTTGGGGTCGGTCTGGCCCCTGGACATGCCCCAGGCGGGCTCGTAGTCGGTGGTGGTGACGTGGCCGGCGGCGTTGGTGACGACCGTCTTCGTCAGCAGGCCGTTGGTCTCGTCGTACTCGGTCTTCGTCTCGTTCTGTCCGGCGTCCTTCTGGGACGTCGGACGGCCGAAGGCGTCGTAGGTCGTGGTACCGGTGACCTGGTACGTCGCCGTGGTGCCGTTGTGCGACGTCATCCGCTCGGTCTTCGTCGCGTCGCCCTTGGTGGGGGCCGCTCCGAAGGCTCCGCCGTCGTAGGAGGTGCGCTCGTCGGCCAGGACCTGTGTCTTGCGGTCGGGGGTGGCAGAGCACCTCACCGAGACGGACTCGCTGCGCGCGGGCAGCGACAGGATGTTCTTCGCCGTGTTGTCCGCGTAGGTGGTGCGGGTGCAGGAGTCGTCCCTGGTGGTGGAGACGTCGCCCTGGTCGTCGACCGTCAGCACCCGGCCGGTGCCGTTCGACGTGTCGTACGTGGTGGTGGACTTGGTCTCCTGCCAGGTCCCGTCCGCCTTCAGGTTGAAGCCGCGGCCGGTCTGGGTGCGCACGATCGCCGCGCGGGTGGTGCCCCAGTCGCGGGTCTGGGTCGCGGAGTAGTGCTTCCAGGGCGTGTTGATGGTCTTGGCGACCAGTTTGGAGCCGTCGTAGGTGGCGACCTCCAGCTCGTGACCGGTGAACTCCTCCTCGTCCTTGTAGGACGCCCCGGTCGAGTCCTTGACCGTCACCGAGCGGGTGCCCCCGGACGGGTCCTTGTCGCCGTCCATGCCCTGGAGGAACGTGTACTCGACGCGGGTCTTCTGCTCGTCGGCGGTGCCGCTGGTGACCTTGACCTTGCCGTAACCCTGCCAGCCGCCCCAGGTGAGGTACTTCTCGTCGGTGATGCCGTCCGGCTTCGCCTTACGCCAGGCGGCGTCGCCCTGGTAGTCGTAGCGGGTGACCATGCCGTCGCTGCCGCCGGTGCGGTCGGTCTCGATGACCGCGGAGACGACGTACTTGTGGAACCAGTCGGTGATCGGGTCCAGGTAGCCCGGCGGGGCCCACTTCACCGGGTAGCAGCGCTTGGTCGACTCGCCCGGCTTGGGCAGCGCCGACTTGGTGCAGTCGGCGGGCGCGTAGTTGACGTCGAGCTGGGCGCCGGTCTCGCTGAGGACCGTCGACAGGCGGAAGCGGTGGAACGGCGCGATGTTGTCGCCGACCGCGTCGACGCGGTTGGCGAGCTGCTCGCCGAAGAGGTCCACGGACGGCAGCTTCACCGCGGTGGTGCCGGCGCGGCCCTCGTGCTCGATCTTCGACAGCCACAGGGTCTTGGAGTCGTCGCCGTTGTCGGTGAACAGGTGCGTCAGGAGCCAGGCGTCGACGTCCTGGTAGGACGTGGCGTCCTTGCGCATCTGCGTGACGACCGAGGTCAGCCGCTTGGTGGTGAAGAACGTCTGCACCGGGGAGGTGCACTTCGTGCTCGCCTTGCACTCCTGGTCGACCGGGACGTCCGGCCAGTGGGCGGCGTTGGCCTTGGTGCGCTTGCTCTCCGCGCAGTCGAAGGCGTCGGTGCGCAGGCAGCGTTCGGCCGTGTTGAACAAGATCCGGGCCGGGGCCTTCGCCTCGTAGACCTGGCCGTCGCGCTGGCCGTAGTCGATGCGCTCGAGCCAGCCGCCGCGGTGGTACGCGGTGCCGTTGACGTCCGTCTTGCCGTTGAGCGCGTAGTGGTTGGTCTCGCGCTCGTAGTAGTAGGACATCACGTTGCCGTGGGTGTCCTTGACGTAGTCCAGGCTCCAGCGCCATGCCTGCTCGCAGTGGGCGCTGGTGAAGGTGCTGTTGTAGCAGGGTTCGCCGGAGTCGTCGCCGAAGACGGGGGCCGTCCAGACCGACTCGGTCTCCTCGTCGCCCGTGGTCCAGCCCGGCAGGTGGTTCAGGCCGAAGTAGTACTCCGTGCCGTCCGAGGTGGTGATCCGCCAGTACTCGCCCTTGTCACCGCTGCCGCCCTCGTCACCGTTGGTGGCGCCGGTCAGTCGCTCGACCTTGCTGCCTTCGTCGGACGACATGTGCCACTTGCCGGTGGTGTCGTCCTTGACCAGCTCGCCGGAGGAACCGTTGAGCATGACCGTGGCGTTCTCGAACGCCCAGCACTGCTCGCCGGAACCGGAGTGCCCGTCCTCCGAGCAGGGCTTGTAGCGGCGCTCTATGTAGCCGGGGTCGTAGGAGAAGCCCTCGCCGATCCAGGAACCCTGGTTGTTGGTGGCCGAGGTACGGCCGTCCGCCGACTGGGAGGAGTAGCCGAGGCCGACGGTCGGGGTCAGACCGCCCGGGGTCGGAACGGAGCGGAAGGGGTAGTTCCAGGTGAATGCGCCGGAGGAGGTGGCGACGCTCCAGCTCGCGGACGGTGCCAGGGCCGTCGCCTTGTAGGTGCCCTGCGCGCCCGACGGCCCCGCCGCGACCGCGACCAGGGAGGTCGCGTCGGCGGCCATGGTGGAGGCGCCCTCCGCGGGGGCGGGGGCGGCCGTGACGTCGGCGGAGACCGTGCCCTTGCGCACGTCGTTCACCGTGGGCAGCACCTTGGGCTGCTCGGGGCAGGCCTTGCTGCCCGGCACGGCGACGGTGGCGCAGGCGGGGAGCCGCACCAGCTGGAGGCGGGAGGCGTAGGAGCCGCCGAAGCCCTCGGCGAACTCCGAGTAGTCCACGGTCAGGCGGACCTTCGCGGCCGCCTCGCCCTCGCCGTCGGCGCGCTCGACGCCCAGCAGGACGCCCGCGCCGAGCCGCGCGGCACGCGCGGGGTCGAGGACGTCCACGCGGACCTTGTCGGCTGGCTGCGCCGACCGCGCGGCCTTCGCCTTGCCCTTGGCCGCGGACTTCGCCTCGCCGATCCTGACCGGCAGTCCGCCGACCTCGGTCGGGCGGGCGGCGCCGACGGTCACCTCGGCGCCGCCCTGCCGGGGCCACGCCGCCTTGTCGAGGCCCTTGACCGCGGCCTCGCGGGCCGGGTCGGAGGGGCGGGGCTTCGCTTTCGCCGGGGTTCCCTTGGCGGGATCCCCGTCGTCCTGGACCCCGGGGCGGCTGGTGCGGCCCCGGTTCCCGTCGTCGAGCGCCACTGCCTGGACCGACGAGGCGGACAGCGCGAGCGCGAGCCCGAGCGCTGTCGCGGCGACCGCCGGTCTGGGCATGCGGCGGCTCAGTGAGCTGCCACGGAAGAACATCCGTCAACTTCCTGATCGTAGGGATGGGAGAGGAGGAGGGAGGAGGGCAGGCAGGACAGGTGTGCCGGGCCCTTTCCCGGACCCGGCACACCTCGTCCGTGACGGCGTGTCACATGTCGGGGAGCGCCGTCAGCGCGGCCATCTGCTGCACCGCGACCTGGTCGGCGGCGCCGTTGTACGCCCGCACCTCGTCGATCGCGCCGGCGAAGTACTCGCTGTCGCCGCGCAGCGAACGGCCCACCTGAAGGCCGCCGGTGGCGGGCCACAGGGTGGCGTCCTCACCGTGCGCGCCGGCGACGAGCTGGCCGTCGACGTAGAGCCGGATCGAGTTGGCGAAGGCGTCGTAGACGACCGCCAGGTGCTGGCCGGAGCCGCCGGTGTCGGGCAGCGCCTGGTCGTCGGTGAAGGTGACGACCTCGGGGGCGGCCGCGTCGGTCTTGGCCACCGCCAGCTCCCACTGCTGCGTCGCGGCCTGGTAGCGGACCTGGACGCGGTTGGCGTTGGCGCCCGGCAGGGACAGCACCGTCTGCGACTTCTCCGGGTCCAGCGAGGTGAGCTGGGCGCGGGCGGTCACGGTGAAGCTGCTGTTGCCGGTGACGGGGGCGGTGGCGGTGGACGCGTAGTCGCCGTCGCCGTCCAGGACCAGGTTGCCGTCGCCGACCAGGGCCGCGATGTCGAACAGCGGGTCGGCCGGGCGGTAGATCGAGGCGTTGCCCGCGAGGGTCAGCGCCTGTCCGCCGCCGGTCTCCACCGACGCGCCGCCCGTGGCCTCGTCGAGCTGCCAGTAGCCCTTGCGCTCCGGCTTGACGGTCATCAGCTCGGCGACCTGGGTCGCCGGCAGGACGCGGTCGAAGACGCGGACCTCGGCGAGGTCACCGGTGAAGTTGTCCCGGTAGCCGCTCTTGGCCGTGGACCGGCCGATCTGCAGCGGTCCGTACGACTTCCAGGTGGAGCGGCGCTGCGCGGCCCACTTCGACTCCTTGTTGATGTAGAGCCTCAGCTCCGGACCGCCGGACTTCTGGGCGTCGTACACGCCGGTCAGCAGCACCCACTGGTCCTTGACCACCGAGGTGCCGGTGGCGACGGCCTTCCACTCGCCCAGCGAGTCCACGTCGTTGACCGGGACGGAGAACTTCCAGGCCCGCGCGGTGGCGTCGTAGCCGAGGGTGAAGCCGGGCTCGCCGGTGCCGTCCTGGCTGACGACCGCCATGTCCCGGTCGAGCGCGGTGGGCCGTACCCAGGCGCTGACGCTGAAGCTCTTGGCGGTGTCCAGCACGGTCTCGCTGACGTCGAGGTACGCCTCGGCGCTGCCGTCGAAGTGGGCGGCCTGGTCCGCCTTGCCGCCGGGGCCGGCCGCGCCGAAGCCGACGGCGGTGCCGGCGGTCGCCGAGAACTCGCCGCTCTCGTCGTGGGCCTCGGTGCCGTCGGCCGGGTCGGCGAGGTTCCACTGGGCGACGACCGGGGTGCCCTCGCTCACCAGGAAGTCGTACAGGGTGCTGCTGGCGTGACCCGCCTTGTCGACGGCGACCACCTCCAGCACCTGGCGTCCGGAGCGGGACGGCATCCACTGCGTCGAGACCGAGCCGCCGGCCTTGGCCGGGGTCAGCGTGGCGAGCGCGGCGCCGTTGAAGGAGTACTGGTACTTGACGACGTCGGTGTCCGGGATGGTGTCGTTCGGGTTGGGCGAGAAGGAGAAGGTGCCGTAGGTGCCCACGCCGTCGTGGTAGACGGTGTCGGACGGGTACTCCTTGGACAGCACCAGCGGCTTGCCCGGCCAGGTCCTGTCGTAGACGAACTCGCAGCGCTGGGCGGTGTCGCCGTCCCAGCTCCACGGGCCGTAGCCGTCGCCGTCGGTCGCCCGTGCGCTCCAGTAGATGACGGTGTTCTGCGGGATCGTCGACTTGACGGTGTGCTCGAACCTGGTGGCGGTGGTCGGCGAGAGCCAGTCACGGCTCAGGTACGTGTAGGACTTCGCCTCCTTCGTGGTGGGGTCGGTCCACTCCACCTTGAACTCGACCTTGACCTTGTCGGTCTTGCCGTTGCCGTGGTCCGGGTCGCTCGCGATGGCCTTCAGCGTCGGCGGCTTGTCGGTGGTCGGGCGGGCCGCGCCCCACTTGCACAGACCGCCCGGGTCCGTGGACATGTCCGCGGTCCTGATCTGCCGGGGCAGGTTGTTGTACTTGATCGACAGGTAGGCGTTGCCGCAGATCCGCTTCCACTCGGCGAAGCGGGACTCGTCGGCCGCGCGCAGGCCCAGCGTCATCGAGCTCCAGCCGTCCGCGGCGGCCGTCTTGACCTCGCTGGTCAGCTCACCGCTCGCGCCGCCCTCGAAGTGCAGGTTGGCCTGGCTGGAACAGGAGGTCGGGGAGATCGCCTTGTCGACCGTCCCGATGTGGTCGTCCCAGTCGTCCACGGTGTTGGACCAGTTGCTGGACGAGGTGATCGAGTAGTTCTTGCCGCCGACCCGGTAGAGCCGGATGGGCTCCGCGGTCGGTGTCGCGCTGTAGATGTGCTCCACCCGGGCGGAGAAGGTGGCGCCCAGGATCTGCTTCCCCTTGTAGAAGGAGAGGGGCATGGTGAACAGCAGGCGGCGGGAGCCGACACCGTTGCAGGAGACGGGGTTGTAGTCGGTGGGGCACTTGCCGACGCCGGCGCTGCCGGAGTACTTCCAGTCCTGCTCCGAGGGGATGCCGGACATGACGCCGGTCCAGGCGGTCCGCGAGGCGGTCCGCTCGAGGGGGTCGATGACGACGGGGAAGACGGTGTCCTCGTCCGTGAGCAGCTTCCGGTCGGGGATGAGACTGAGCTTGTCCTTGCCCACCTCGACGTCCAGCGGGGTGACGCGGCCACCGCCGCCCGGCCCCTCGAGGGCGGGCTCGGGCGCGGCCTGCGGGCCGACGGTTGTCTCCTCGGCGCCGGCCGCCGCGGTTTTCAGCGCCTTCGCGACGGCCTTCGGACCCTGCTTCGCCACTGCCGTCTCCTGGACGGCGGCCGAGTCCCACATGGCCGGCCTGCCCGCCTGGAAGACGGTGCCGCCGACGACGGCGTCCTCCGCGACGATCGCCCCGGTGGCGTCCTCGGCGACCTTCAGACCGTCGGTCGTCATGCCCAGGTCGAGGCGGGCGAGGCGCGGATCGGCCGCCGCCTCGGGCGTCTTGACGACGAGCAGGTGGCCGAAGCCGTCGGTCTCGGCCCGCACGGTCAGGTCCACGCCGGGCAGCACCTCGGCGTAGGTGGCGGTGTCGCCGTCGACGCTCGGCGCGGGCAGCTTGCCGTACGGCCACGACAGGGCGAACTCACGGCCCGCCCGCTGCATCGTCACGAACGGCTTTCCCGCCTGTCCGGCGGAGAAGGCCAGGTCGACGGTGGCGGCCTTCGGACCCCAGGTGCCGTCGGCCCGCTTCACGAGCGTCGCGTCGACCTCGACCCACTCGCCGTTCTGCACGGTGCGGACGGGCTCGGTGTACTCGCGGGCGGTGAAGCTGCCGTCGGGCTCGGCGAAGATCTCCCGGCGCTCGGAGCGCAGTCCGACGACCTCGGTCTGCTTGCCGCTCCTGCGCGCCTCGGCGAGGGCCTGCTGCTCGGTCACCATCGGCTGGTCGGCCGCGACCGGCGCCTGGCGCTCCGGGCCGCCGCCGCCCGGAAGGGCTGCCACCACTCCCGCCACCACCGCGCCGGCGACGGCGGCCGCCACGGCGGCACGCAGCGCGACGGCACGCCGTACGGATCTGTGTCTGTCTGCGGACACGCGTCCACTCTCCAGTCGGTTCATGTCTGTCCCACCCCTGCGGCCACCGACCGCGTCGTTTCCTCGGGACACCGTCATCGGACCGTCGCGCCGAAGGCGGTGCCACCTGCGGCAATGCCGCCCTCACCGGGCTTCCACGTCTGCGTCGGGGCGCTTCCCGAAGCCGCGTTCCACGGGAAACCGTGGACCGCCCGGCCCTCGGTCGGCCCATAGGGGACGCCGAGATACAGCAGCGACGGGCTGCTGCCGAGGCTGATGCCCGCGTAGGTGCGGGGTGCCGGGCCGGAGGGGATCCCGTTGCCGGGCTCCAACCAGGCGTCGGAGGCTCCGGGTGCCCCGATCGCCGGGAGGATCTGCACGCCGCCCGCCTCGGGAGTGTCCCCTGCGGCCTCCTCGCCGGGCGCGCCGACGGCCAGGCGCATGGTGGCCGCCGTACTGACCACGTTGGTGGCGGTGTTCACCGCCGTGAGCCGCTGACCGAAGAAGTCACCGGCTTCTGCCTCCCCCTCGACGCCGTCCGTGTTCTGGTCGATCCAGTTGAGCAGCGCCACCGTGCCGTCCGCCTTGATGTGATAGACGTGCACGGCTCCGGCGTCGACGGTGGTGCCGAGGTCCTCTCCGGGGACGCCCACGGCCAGGATCGCGTCAGTGATGGTGGGCGCTCCCGCGGGACGGTAGGGGGCCATGGCGAGCGCGGCTCCGTAGCGGTCGTCGGTCTGGGCCGCAATGTCCGGTCCAGGGGTACGGCCCTGTCCCATGCCGAAGAGCGGTTCGGGTATGCCGATCTCGTTGATCGACGGCCGGAACGCCACCACGCCGCCCGCGAAGGCGACCGCGCCGATGCTCTCGCCGGGAGCGGAGACCACGAAGTAGCGGTCGGTGGCGGCGATCGCCGCCCCGAAACGGTCGTACGGCTCCGCTTCCTCCCACACCCCGGTGGTGTCCTGGCTGACGGAGACTGCCTGGTAGTCGGTTCCCCAGACATAGCCGATCAGGCCCATGTCCACGCCGCCGCCACCGTCCTCTCCCGGAACTCCGATGGCCAGGAAGGGATAACCGGTCGGCGAGGTACCAGCCGCAACCGCGTAGCCGAGCCAGTCTTCGGGCTCGGGACCTCCGCCCAAGGGCTGGTTCTCCCCCTGGATGAAGCCCCTGCTGGGGAACTCCTGCCCGACTGCGGTGGTCGAGCCGTAGATGACCTGCACGTACCCCGCGTCGCGGACTGTTCCCACGTCCTCGTACGGGATGCCGACGGCCAGATCGCTGCAGCCGTCCTTGTTCGCGTCGTACACCGCGAGCGAGAAGCCGAAGCGGTCCCCCGCTTCCGGGGCGTCGGCCACGTTCGGGGTGTCCTGGGAGATCTCGACGACTCCCTTGTCACCGCCGAGCACGACGTGGATCATTCCGGCCCGTTCGTTGCCCGAGACCGTGGCATCGGGGTCGGCGATCACCGTGTCCCGTATGCCGTCCCCATTGAAGTCGGACTGGGTGTCGGCGCAGGCGGAGGCCGCCGTGGCGGGGTTTCCCCCCGTGAGCGGTCCGAAGCCCAGCAGCGCTGTCGCCAGAGCGGCGGTCGCGGTGCGCCGTAGCCACGGTCTCCTCCCACGCGATGACCACCCGGTGGCCGGCGCGGGCCGGTGCCGGACCGCGCCGTGTCCGGATGCGGACATGAGTTCCCTTCCTGGTACTGGTATTGGTCTGGTCACGCCATTGCCGACCGGTTCCGGGGCGGTGACGGCGTGGAGGCCGTCATCGGACCGTCGCGCCGAAGGCTGTGCCGGTCGCCGGGATCCCGCCCTCGCCGGGCTTGAGCGTCACGGTCGGCGCTCCGCCGGAGGCCACGTTCCACGGGAAGCCGTGGACCGCCCGGCCCTCGGCGGGGCCGTAGGGCATTCCGACGTACAGCAGCGAGGGGGTCGCGGCCAGGGAGAGGCCGGCGAGCTGGCGCGGGGCGGGGATGCCCGGGACGCCGTAGCCGGGGTCGATCCACTCGTCGGAGGCGCCGGGCGCCCCGACCAGCGGGACGATCTGGACGCCGCCCTTCTCCGCGTGCTCCTCGGACGACTCCTCACCGGGCACGCCGATGGCGAGGCGGGTGGTGGCGGCCGTGGAGGTGGCGTTCGGGGAGGTGTTGACGGCTGCGAGCCGCTTGCCGAAGAAGTCGCCGGCCTCGGACTCCTGGTCGACGTCGGCGGTGTTCTGGTCGATCCACATGATCTCGGAGTGGGCGCCGGCCGCCGTCAGGCGGAAGACCTGCACCGCGCCCGCGTCGGTGGTCGTCGACAGGTCCTCGCCGGGGGTGCCGACCGCGAGCAGGGACTCGGTGGTGGAGGTGGCGCCGGAGGCCCGGTACGGGACCATGGCGAGCGCGGCACCGAACTGGTCGCCGACCTCCTCGGCCCCTCCGATCGTGTCCTGGTCCTGGCCGAGTCCACCGGTCGGCTTGGGGTAGCCGGAGGTGAGCGTGTGGGTGAAGAGGCCCACGCCGCCGGCGAAGGGGGCGGTGCCGAGGGCTTCGCCCGGGGTGCCGACCGCGAAATGGGTCGGGGTCGCGGCGAGGGTGGAGCCGAAACGGTCGTCCACTTCCGCCACGCCGGTGACGGCGCCGCCGATCTCGGTGTCCTGGTGGGTCATGGTGGCCGTCTGCGCGGTGCCCGCCACGTAGTGGATGGCACCGGCGTCCTCGACGGTTCCGACGGATTCGCCCGGAACGCCGATCAGCAGGTACGGCTGGCCGGCCGAGGTCTTCCCGGCGGCGACCGCGTACCCCAGCCAGTCCTCGGCCTCGGGACCGCCGTTGAGCGCTTGGTCGGCGCCCTGGTAGAACTCCTTCACCGCCTTGGAGCCGGCGTTGAGACCGGCCGTCGAACCGTAGAAGAGCTGCACGACACCGGCGTCGGGCACCGTGCCGAGATCCTCGTACGGCGTGCCGATCACCAGGTCGCTGCACCCGTCGAGGTCGGCGTCGTAGACGGCCAGCGAGGAGCCGAACCGGTCGTTGACCTCCGGTCCGCCCGGCACGTTGTCGAGTGCCTGCGACAGGGTGACCGTGCCCTTGCCGCCGCCGTAGACGACGTGCACCTCACCTCCCCTCGCGACCCCGCCGACGGTCGCCTCCGGGTCGGCGACGACCGTGTCCCTGGCACCGTCGCCGTTGAAGTCCGACTCGACTCCCGACGGGCACGCGACGGCGGCCGCGGCGGGCGTACCGCCGGTTCCCAGCCCGAACGTCAGCAACGCTCCCGCGAAGACGGCGACAGAGCCGCGCCTCCATGTTTTCCCCACCCTTGACACAGGCGCCCCGCAAATAAGGAGGAATTAAAAAGTCGGAAGATCATTGCTTCGTGTGAAGCCGGCCTGCAATACCCGTTCACCTCTCGATGGACATGACATAAATCACAGGAAGCGCACAGGCCCTTCAAGGGTCGGGCACAGGGCGGCATCATTCCCCCCTTCTTTCTCCACACGCACCTCCATCGTGAATCCGGCGAAAAGTCACCAGGTCGACAATCCCTCCTCGACGGCGGCTTGGAACACCCCGTCGATCACCCCCCTCTTGCCCCTGTATGCACCCATTGTCTTCACCGGCACTTCACCCGGACTCCCCCTCCCGTCGACGCGGCCCGCCACGCACATCCGGACCACCGCATCGCCACCACGGACGAGCCGACGGCCATTTCGAGACGCGGGCCAAGGAATGACCGAAAAGAGACGTGCCGGATTCCGGCTCGGCCGGATATGGCGAACGGGCCGAATCGGCCATCGCTTCCCCACCAAGTACGGAAATGTTCGCCATGCGGGACATCCGAGCGATAAACGCACCCCGGAGGAATTGCCGGACGGAACACCGTGCGCACCGGTTCTGGGTCGCCGAGGCGGGGGGCCGGTACCGGGTCCGCCGGCGGAAGCGTCCCCGTCGTCGTACGGACGCCGGTCCCCGGTCTCGGCCACGTATGCTCACCGGGCGTAGCAGCTACCCCGGAAGCGAGAAGAAGAAGTGAACTACAGGGTTCAGCCCAGCGCCCAGGTGGACGAGAGCGCCGAGATAGGCGCCGGGAGCAGCGTCTGGGACCTCGCTCAGGTCCGCGAGGGGGCCAGGCTCGGCGAGGGCTGTGTGATCGGGCGCGGCGCGTACGTCGGTTCGGGCGTGCGCATGGGCGACAACTGCAAGCTGCAGAACTACGCGCTCGTGTACGAGCCGGCCGAACTCGGCGACGGTGTCTTCATCGGCCCCGCCGTGGTCCTCACCAACGACCACAACCCGCGCTCCGTCGACCCTGAGGGCAAGCAGAAGCGCGGCGGTGACTGGGAAGCCGTCGGCGTGAGGATCGCCGACGGGGCGTCGATCGGGGCGCGTGCCGTGTGCGTCGCGCCGATCACCATCGGACGCTGGGCCATGGTCGCCGCGGGCGCCGTCGTCACCAAGGACGTGCCGGACTTCGCCCTGGTGGTGGGCGTCCCCGCCCGGCAGGTCGGATGGGTCGGTCGCGCCGGTGTCCGTCTGGTCGAGCGTGACGGGACGAACGGTGTGTGGGAGTGCCCCCGGACCGGCGCTCTCTACCACGAGAAGGACGGAAGGCTGGCGGAGCGGGACGCCTGACCGCTCCCGGCACACCCGTCCCGTGAGGAACATCGGAGTGATGTGGACATAGCCCGTCCGGCCGACGGAGTCGGCCGGCACAGACGTTTGCCCTCGTTGACCGGGCTGCGCTTCTGGGCCGCTTTGACAGTGGTCCTCTACCATCTCTCACGCCAAGCGGGGCCTCTGCCCGTCGTGAGCGACCTGGCCTGGTACGGACGCAGCGGGGTCACGTTCTTCTTCGTACTGTCCGGTTTCGTCCTGGCCTGGACCTACGAGGGCATCCGCGTGCCCGCCAGGGTGTTCCTGTGGCGTCGCTTCGCCCGGATCTGGCCGATGCTCGCCGTGTCCGTGGTCGCCTCCGTCGCCGTCTGGTACGTCGTGGAGACGCCGGTCTCCCTCAGGGGCGTCGCGGCCACCCTGCTCATGCTCAACGCCTGGGTGCCGGACCGTCAGATCCTGTCCGGAGGGAACCCCGCGGCCTGGTCGCTGTCCGACGAGGCCTGGTTCTACGCCCTTTTCCCGCTGTTGCTCACGCTGCCCTTCCTGCGGACCGCGCGACGACGGACGGTGACGGCGATCGTGGTCTGCCTCGCCTCGGCCGGCGTGTGGCTGGCCGGTTCGGTGATGACCGACTCCCTCGTGCGACTGTGGGCGCTGGACTACTTCCCGCCGACCCGCACGCTTCAGTTCGTCCTCGGAGTCGCCGCCGGGATCGCCGTCAAGCGCGGCTGGCGGCCGCCGGTCCCCCTGTCCGTCGCCGTGGTCCTCGTGCTGGCCTGGCAGGCCGTACTGGTCCCGTGGTCGCACGCCGTCCCCGACTCCCTCTGGTACAGCCCCTACAGCGCCTCGCAACTGCTCTCGGCCCCGCTGTTCGCCGCCCTGGTCGCGGCGGCCGCGTACAGCGACCTCGAACGACGCGGAACCGGCCTCGCCGCTCCGTGGATGATCCGGCTCGGCAACTGGTCGTTCGCCTGGTACCTGCTCCACGAGATCGTGCTGCGTCTCCTGCTGGACATGACCGGCAGTCCGCAGACCACGGCCGGTCTGGCGGCCTTCTGGGCCGCCGTGCTGGCGGTGAGCCTGGCCCTCTCCGGCGTTGCCTACCATTGCGTCGAACATCCGTTGGAGCGCCTGCTGCGACGGGTCGGCCCTCAGACACCCGAGCGACGTCACGGCCCGGCCGAGTCCGTGACGTCCACCTGACGAGGCGTCCACCCGAGCCGTCTCCGCCTGTCGGACCGACCAAGAATGAAGAGTGCCCCATGAAAGTCATCAGCATCGTCGGTGCCCGTCCGCAACTGGTGAAGCTCGCGCCCGTCGCGGCCGCTTTCGCCCGGACGGAACACGAGCACGTCATCGTCCACACCGGCCAGCACTACGACGCCGACCTGTCGGACGTCTTCTTCTCCGGGCTGGGTATCCCCGACCCGGACGTGCACCTCGGGGTGGGCTCGGGCAGTCATGGCGTGCAGACGGGTGCCGTGCTCTCCGCGCTCGATCCGGTCCTCGCCGAGCACCGGCCGGACTGGGTGCTGGTCTACGGGGACACGAACTCCACGATCGCCGGCGCCCTGTCAGCGGTGAAGCAGCACCTGCCGGTGGCTCACCTGGAGGCGGGCCTGCGGTCGTTCAACCGCCGGATGCCCGAGGAGCACAACCGGGTCCTCACCGACCACTGCGCCGACCTGCTGCTGGCCCCCACCGAGGAGGCCATGCGCCACCTGGCCAACGAGGGTCTGGGCCACCGCGCCCGCCTGGCCGGGGATGTCATGGTGGACATCTGTCTGCGCATCCGGGACGCCGTCCTCGCGGGCGAACACCCGGCTCCGGCTCTGCCGGAGGGCATCGACCCGAAGCAGCCGTTCCTGCTGGCGACGCTCCACCGGCCGGACAACACGGACGACGCCGCCCGGCTGAGCGCCGTCGTCGAGTCGCTGGCGCGGCTCCCGCTGCCCGTGGCGCTGCTGGCGCACCCGCGCCTGGTCGCGCGGGCCGAGCAGCACGGCATCCGGTTGGACCAGGGCTCGGTGCGGGTGGGCCGACCGCTTCCGTACGCCGGTCTGGTGGCCGCGGTACTGGCCTCCGCGGGCGTGGTGACCGACTCCGGCGGGCTGCAGAAGGAGGCGTACCTGCTGGACCGCGTGTGCACCACCATCCGTCCCGAGACGGAATGGGTGGAGACCCTGGAGGGCGACTGGAACCGCCTCGTGCCCGACCCGCACGACCTGGCTCCCGCCGACTGGTCCGATCTGGCGACCCGCCCGGCGCCGACCGCGCCGCACGGCGCACCCTACGGCGACGGGACCGCCGCCCAGCGGGTGGTCAAGCTGATGGAAGAGGCCGCCTCCCAGCAGCGCCCGTAACACCACTCGGGCAGAACAAGAAGGGCTTCCCGCGCCATGGCGCGGGAAGCCCTTCTCCCTGACCGGGTCCACCTGGGACCGCGGTCATCAGCCCAGATGCTCGAGCAGCCTCTCGTACAGCGCGACGTACTTCTCCGTCTGCGCCTCCCAGCTCCACTCGTCCAGCACACCCGGACGGTCGTACACCGCGGTGTAGCGCGCACGGTCGTTCAGGACGACGCCGATCGCGCGGGCCAGGTCCTTGCCGTCCTCGGAGCGGAAGACCTCGCCGTTCCCGACCCGGGTGATCTCGTCGGACATGGCCTTCACATCGCTGACGACCACCGGCAGCCGGGCGTGCATGAACTCGAAGAACTTCGTGCTCAGCGCGACCTCGTGGTTGATCGGCCCCTTGATCAGCGGATGGATGCCCACGTCGGCTGTGGAGAGGAAGCCGACGAGCACGTCGTAGGGCACGTACGGCATGAAGTGCACACGGTCCGCCGCGCCCAGCCGCTCCGCCAGTTCCTTCAGGGAACTCACGTACTGGCCGTCCAGGTTGTTGATCACGAAGGCCGCGTGGACACCCTCGGCGAACTCCAAGGACTCCACGATGGTGTGCAGACAGCGCTGCGGGGCCGCTCCACCGCAATACACGACCAGAGGGGTGTCGGGACCCAGCCCACACGCCTCACGCACGTCGCGAGCGCCCGACTCGGTCCGCCAGTCCGTGCGCTGCGCACCCGGCTCGGGCTTGGGCGGGGCGTTGAGTGTGATGATCGGGGGCTCGGTCAGGCCGTGTTCCCTGACCAGCAGATCGGCCAGTGCGGGAGACACCGTGGCCACGGCGTCGGCGAAACCGATGTGCTCACGCTCGTACGCTATCTGGGAGGTCAACCACTTGGGGTGACGGCCGCTCAGACCCGGCACGTACTCGTGAGCGTCGTAGATCATCCGCACGTCGCGTCCCGCCTCACGGGCACGCACCACGGCGCGAGCCGCCACACCCACCATCCGGAAGTCGTGCGCGTGGATGAGGTCCGGCTCGAGTTCATCGATCTTCTTGCGGTAGCTGAGGTCGTAACGCAGCGGCAGGGGGTCGAGATGGCGCCAGGCACGGTCACCGACGGCGAACGTCCAGAAGCGAGCCTCGACACTTTCGGGCAGGCCGTCCTTCTTCTCCCAGACCGCTGCGGCTGCCTTCGTCTGCCTGACCCGGATGCCGATGGCCGCACGGCGGGCCTTGCCCGTCGCGCGGCGAGCGATGAGGGGGAGCCCCGGGGTGCGCGGCTCACGCGTCACAAGACCGGAGCGTTCCTGCTTCCCGGACCTCAAGTACGCCAGTTCGGCCCAGTTCAACTTGACCTGGCGCGACTTGAGCATGGCCTGTTCCTGGGATTCGTAGGCCAGCGGGTAACGCACCTTCGTCAACCGTCGGCGCAGGGGCTTCCGGCCGGGAAGCCGGAGCAGGGGCAGCCGGTGGACATGCGCGTCTCCCAGCATGTACTCGTCCCCGCCGGTACGGGGAGCACGCCCTATGAGGTGCACCTCCCACCCCGCGTCGGCCATGGAGCGCGCACTCTTCTGGACCCGCGAATCACCGTCGATCGTGTTGTCGACGAGCATGACCACGCGCCCCGGGCGCCGCTTCTGCATCTTTCCCTCTTCCGTGACCACGCTGTCCGTCAACCGCCGATGACGACTCGTCGGACGCCCTTCCAGGCCTCCGGGTCGGTGGTGCGACGGCCGTCGACCAGGACCGTGACGTCCGGCAGGTCGGCCGGGGTCAGGGTGCGGTACTCGGCGTGGTCGGCCTGGAGGATCGCGGCGGTGACCTTCTCCCCGTCGTGCGGGGTGAGGCCGTGCGCCGCCAGCTCCTCGGCGGTGTACATCGGGTCGGAGACGTACGGCACGGCGCCGCGCGCCGTGAGCGCCTCGACGGTCGGGAAGACGCCGGAGAACGCGGTCTCCTTGACGCCACCGCGGTAGGCGGCGCCCAGCACCAGCACGTTGACGCCGGTCAGGTCGCCGTAGGCGGCGGCGAGCAGGTCGACGGCGTACTCGGGCATCGCGGCGTTCGCCTCACGGGCGGAGCGCACAACGGTCGCGGACGGGTCGTTCCACAGGTACATCCGCGGGTAGATCGGGATGCAGTGGCCGCCGACCGCGATGCCCGGCTGGTGGATGTGGCTGTAGGGCTGCGAGTTGCAGGCCTCGATGACCTTCTTGACGTCGATGCCGTTGCTGTCGGCGAACCGCGCGAACTGGTTGGCCAGGCCGATGTTGACGTCGCGGTAGGTGGTCTCGGCGAGCTTGGCGAGCTCGGAGGCCTCCGCCGTGCCCAGGTCCCAGACCCCGTTGGGGCGGGGCAGGTCGTCGCGGGCGTCGAAGTCGAGGACCGCCTCGTAGAAGGCGACGCCGCGCGCCGTCGACGCCTCGTCGACGCCGCCGACCAGCTTCGGGTAGCGGCGCAGGTCGGCGAAGACCCGGCCGGTGAGCACGCGCTCGGGCGAGAAGACCAGGTGGAAGTCCTCACCCGCGGTCAGGCCCGAGCCCTCGGCGAGCATCGGCGCCCAGCGGGTGCGGGTGGTGCCGACCGGCAGGGTGGTCTCGTAGGAGACGAGGGTGCCGGGCTTGAGGCCCCGCGCGATCGCCTTCGTGGCGGAGTCCATCCAGCCGAAGTCCGGCACGCCCTCGGCGTCGACGAACAGCGGGACGACCACGACGACCGCCTCGGACTCGGCCACCGCGGCGGCCGTGTCCGTCGTCGCGCTCAGCAGGCCGGCCTCGACGGCCTGCTTCAGCTTCACGTCCAGGTCGTGCTCACCGGGAAAGGGCTCGACGCCGGCGTTGACCAGCTCGACGACCTTCTCGTTGACGTCCGCGCCGATGACCCGGTGGCCCTTGGACGCGAACTGCACGGCGAGCGGAAGCCCGATCTTGCCGAGCGCTACTACACAGATGTTCATGATCGGTCGTTACTTCCTCTTGGAACCGCGGACGAGAGTGGCCTTCATCCGGGAGGCCAGTGACTTCTTCGGCGGGAACATCCGCGCCGTGGCGATCACCACGCGGCCCTTGTCGTTGACCAGGGCGGCGGCGCGGTAGGGGTCCTCGTGGCGGCCCCAGCGGCGCGACAACGGCATGGGCTTGCCCTCGCCGCGCACGGGTATCTCGTACGTGGCCCCGGCGACGTCCAGGTAGACCCGTACGCCGAGTTTGACCGCGCGCCGCTCCAGCGGGACGCGGGCGTGCAGTACGGTGGCGGCGCCGTCCTCGGCGGGCCGCGTGGTGAAGTGACCCACCGGTGCCGGGAGGGAGTGTCCACCCGGGAGCTTCCTGGCCCCGGGCTTGTCCGCCTTCTGGGGCATGGCCCCGTGCACCAGCCGGAGGACGGCGCCGTCCACGTCGCCCAGGACGGGGATCCTGACCGACGCCGTGTAGGCGATCCCCTCGCCCTCCTGTTCCCAGGCGGAGGCGAGCAGTTCGGTGCCCTTGGCGAGCCGGCCGGGGACCGCCTCGCGGACGAGTTCGTAGCACCGGTCGGGCAGGCCGATCCGGGGATCGCGGAAGCCGGGATAGCGGGCGTAGGCGCGGTCGCCCTCGACGACGAAGGGCGGCGCCCCGTGCCGCTTCTCGGAGGTGATCGCCTCGCACAGCTCGTCGACCGCGCCCGCCCGGGCCAGGCAGATGCGCACCCGGCGCTTGACGTCCATCGCGTCCCGGATGCCGTCCGTGAAGTAGGCGTCGGCGAGCCGGGCGATGCCCGCGCAGATGTCGCGCTGGAGATCACGGTCCAGGGTGGGGAAGTCGCCCTGGACGAGCTTGGCCAGTTCCCAGGTGAAGTGCCGGCGCAGGACGGCGTCGCGCTCCGGGCCCGCCTCCAGGAGACCGGCGGTGAAGTCCATGATCTCCGCGGTGCACCGCAGCCGGGCCAGGTGGTCGGCGCGGTAGGTGATGTTGCTGGCGTCGCCCCGCTTCACCGCGTAGTAGCAGGTGTAGTCGGCCACCACCGAGATCTTCCGCGCGCGCACGCACGCCTCGATGGTGAACGGCTGGTCGCTGCCCACGGGCAGGTGCTCGGGGAAGCGCAGCTTGTGCCGCTCGACGAGGTCGCGCCGGAACAGCTTGGTGTTGGCCAGGGTCCAGGGCAGGGCGGACCCGGTGAGACCGATGTCCGGGTCGCTCTTCTTGTACAGCGCCTGGTGGACGTACCGGCCGTTGGTGCCGACCATCTTGCCGACGACGACGTCGGAGCCGTTGTCGTCGGCGCACTTCACCATGCGCTCCAGGGCTTCCTCGCCGAGGTGGTCGTCGGAGCCGATGAAGTAGACGTACCGCCCGGTGGCGACGTCCAGCGCCCGGTTGCTGGGCGCCGCCGGGCCGCCGGAGTTCTCCTGGTGGATCACCTTGACGGTGCCCGGGTACCGCTCGGCGAAGCGGTCGAGCTCGGCGCCGCTGTCGTCGGTGGACCCGTCGTCGACCGCGACGATCTCCAGCCGGTCCCGCCCGATGCTCTGGCCCAGCAGGGAGTTCAGGCACTCCGTCAGATAGGGCATCGTGTTGTAGACGGCGACGATCACACTGACGTCGGGTATGCCGCTCATGCCTGTGCCTCCACCCCTCCGCGTCCGGTCGCGGCCCGGCCCGTCAGCCGTGTGTAGACCGCGTCCAGCCGCTCGGCCTGCGCTTCCCAGGTCCACTGGTCGAGCAGCCCGGGCGCGTCGTACACGGCACGGTACCGCTCGGCGTCACCCAGCACCGACTTCAGCGCGCGGGCGTAGTCCTCCAGGTCCTCGGCCCGGAACACCTCGCCCTGGCCTGTCTGTTCGACCATCGCGCCCATCGTCTTCACGTCGCTGACGACCAGCGGGAGCCGGGCGTGGGAGTACTCGAAGAACTTGGTGATGAGGGCGATCTCGTGGTTCGGCCAGTGGTGGATCGGGATGACGCCCGCGTCGGCCGCCGCGAGGAAGCGCGTCACCTGGTAGTGCGGCACGTACGGCAGGATGTGCAGCCGGTCGCCGACGCCCAGTTCCTCCGCGCGCGCCCGCAGGGACTTCATGTAGTCGGAGTTGGTGTTGAGCACGACGAAAGCCGTGTGCACCTCCGGCAGGAGCGGCAGCGACTCGACCATGATGTCCAGACCGCGCTGCGGCGCGGCGGTACCGCTGTACACGGCGAGCGGGACGTCGTCCGCGACACCGCACAGCTCCCGCAGGTCCGGTACGGGCTCGGCGGCCTGCTCGGGCGAGATCTCCCCGTCGGGGGCGTTGAGCACGACGTCGGGCCGCTCCGCCAGCCGGTGCCGCTCCTGCAGCATTCCGGCCAGGGTGTCCGACACGGTCGTCACCGCGTCGGCGTGGCGGGAGTACTCCTTCTCGTGCGCGCACTGGGCGATGTGCCAGCGCGGGTGCGGGTTCCAGGGCCTGATGCCGGGCAGGAACTCGTGGGCGTCCCAGACGAGTTTGACGTCCCGTCCCGCGGCGCGGGCGCGCAGCGTGGCGCGGGCGCCGACCCCGAGCATCCGGAAGTCGTTGGCGTGGACGAGGTCCGGCTTCAGCTCGTCGATGACCTTGCCGTACGCCAGCTCGAAGTCCCACAGGTGCGGATCGAGCCTGCGCCAGGCGCGGTCGCCCATGGTCTTGCGCCAGAAGGCGGTGGTGAAGCGGTCCAGCGCCGAGTCCATGGCCTTGCGCCGCTTCTCGAGCTCCTGGGTCTTGCGGTACCTGAGGTTCACCCACGAGTGCGCCAGCCGGGACAGGAGCCGGGGCGCCAGCAGCCTCAGCCGGCCGAACACCGAGCCCCGCTGCCGGGCGACGATCATCCGGATGTTGAGGTCGGCCCGCCAGGCCTTGACCTTCTGGCGGCGGTACGACGCCAGCGGCCCGGGCCGGTAGGCCAGCGGGGAGCGCAGCACCGCCCGCCGGTACTCGTGGCGCCGGCGGGACATCGGCCCGGGCACGGGAAGCAGCCGGACCTCGGCGTCCCCGATCCGCCAGCTCTGTTCCTTCTTGCTCCCGGACTTGCCCAGCAGGACGACGTCCCAGCCCGCCTCGGCGGCGGAGCGGGCCTCCTTCTGCACCCGCGAGTCACCGTTGACGCCGTTGTCCACGAGCATCACGACCCGGCCGCGGGTGGGCCGCCCCGTCACCGTGTGGTTCTCAGCTGCCATGGGCCGTCAGGTCCTTCGGGTCGAGCGAAACACTGCGGTTGTCCTCCGCCGATTCCAGCACCGCCGCCGCGACCTCCACGGTCCGCAGGCCCTGGCGCAGGGTGCAGATGTCCGCGGGCCGGCCGAGGACCGCGTCGCGGAACAGTTCGTGTTCGACGAGGAGCGGCTCGCGCTTGGGAATGGCGTAACGGATCATGTCACCCTCGGCGACGCCCCGGAACGCCTGGAGGGCCTCCCACTCGGTGGCCACGGCCGAGTTGGAGTGGAAGGTCAGGTCCGCGGTGAGGGTGTCGGCGATGAAGCAGCCGCGCTCGCCGGTGACCGAGGTGAAGCGCTCCTTGAGCGGGCTCAGCCAGTTGACCAGGTGGTTGACCATCGTGCCGTCGTCGAGGCGGCCGACCGCCGAGACCATGTCCTCGTGCGGACGGCCGCTCTTGGAGACGGTGTGCGCGGCGATGGAGACGTACTCGCGGCCGGTGACCCAGCCGGTGAGGTCGATGTCGTGGGTGGCCAGGTCCTTGACCACACCGACGTCGGCTATCCGGTGCGGGAACGGCCCCTGACGCCGGGTGACGACCTGGTACACGTCGCCGAGTTCACCGGCCTCCAGCCGGGCCCGCAGCGAACGCAGCGCGGGGTTGCACCGCTCGATGTGTCCGACGCCGGCCACCAGACCGCGCGACTCGAAGGCCTCCACCAGGCGGCGCGCCCCGTCCACCGTGTCGGCGACCGGCTTCTCGATCAGCGCGCAGACGCCGGCCGCGGCGAACCGCAGGCCGACCTCCTCGTGCAGGGCGGTGGGGCAGGCCACCACGGCGTAGTCGACGCCCAGGTCGATGAGTTCCTCGACGGTGGCCAGGACGGGCGCGCCCTGCGCGGCGCCGTGCTTGTCGCCCATCGGGTCGACGACGCCGACGAAGTCGACGCCCTCCAGGCCGGCCAGGACGCGGGCGTGGTGGCGCCCCATGGAGCCGAGGCCGACGAGTCCGGCCCGCAGCCGCCTTCCGCTGCTCACTTCTGCTCCCCCAGCGCGTTCACGGCGGACACGATGCGCTCCAGGTCGCCCGCGGACAGGCCCGGGTGGACGGGCAGCGAGACGACCTCGGCCGCCGCGCGCTCCGTCTCGGGCAGGTCCCAGCTCCGGCCGGCCTTCTGGTCCGGCTCCCAGTACGGCTTGAGGCGGTGGATGGGCGTCGGGTAGTACACCGCGTTGCCGACACCGGCCTCGGTGAGGCGGGCCATGGCGGCGTCGCGGTCCCCCCGGACGCGCACGGTGTACTGGTGGAAGACGTGCCGGGCGCCGGCGGCGACCTCCGGCGTGACCACGTTCGGCGCGGTGATGTGCTCGGAGAGGTACGCGGCGTTGGCGATGCGCTGCTCGGTCCAGCCGGCCAGCTTGGCGCGCTGGACCCGGCCGATCGCGGCGGAGACGTCGGTCATGCGGACGTTGGCGCCGACGATCTCGTTGGCATAGCGCTGCTCCATGCCCTGGTTGCGCAGCAGGCGCAGGGTGCGGGCGAGTGCGGCGTCGGCGGTGCTGACCATGCCGCCCTCGAGGCTGTGCATGTTCTTGGTCGGGTAGAAGCTGAACGTTCCGGCGTTGCCGAACGCGCCGACCGGGGTGCCGTGCAGCGCCGCCGCGTGGGCCTGGCAGGCGTCCTCGACGACGGCCAGCCCGTGCCGGTCCGCGATGGCCATGATCCGGTCCATGGCGGCCGGGTGACCGTACAGGTGGACGGGCATGACCGCGGCGGTGCGCGGGGTGAGGGCCGCCTCGACGGCCGCGGGGTCCAGGCAGAAGCTGCCGGGCTCGATGTCGGCGAAGACCACGTCGGCGCCGACCAGCCGTACGGCGTTGGCGGAGGCGGCGAAGGAGAACGACGGCACGACGACCTCGTCCCCCGGGCCGATCCCCAGGGCGAGCAGTGCCAGGTGCAGCGCGGAGGTGCCGGAGTTGACCGCGACGCAGTGCCGTCCGGCGACGAGCCCGGCGAACTCCTCCTCGAAGGCGGCCACCTCGGGGCCCTGCACGACCCGGCCGCTGCGCAGCACGCGCACCGCGGCCTCGATCTCTTCCTCGTCGATGACGGGCCTGGCGGCCGGTATCGACTCATGGGCGTCGGTCATCGACGTTCCCCCTCATCCTTCGGTGGCCCGGTGGCCGCACCACGGCGTGGACCGGGAAGGGGCCGCCCGGGTGGAGGCGGTCCGCATCCGTGTGTTCGGAAATTCGGCAGGCTGCTGTCGACGGCGAACGGTTTCCGCGTGGGCTCCGCCCCCCTGGGGAGCCGATGGCGGAAGGCGGTCGCCGTCCGCGTGGGAAGAAGGTCCGGTCGCAGCAGTCGCCGCGGTCCGCGGCGCCACGAGACCAGCGGCCGAGACCGCGATTACGTTACCAGCAGATGTGCAGGGCTTATCCGTAGAGTTACCACAGAGAAATCTCCGGTCGGTCGAGGAACGGGCACATGCGGTACACAGGGTGACCAGCCGCGGGTGATCCGTGACGCGCCCGGGCCGGGGCGCGGCGAGGCGCGGGACGCCGGTGGTCTCCGGTGTCCCGCGCCCGCGGGGCGGGCCCGGTCAGGGTGCGGCTCACCGCCCAGGGGGTTCGGCGGGGGGCCGGCGCCTCCGGTGTCCTCAGAGTTCCGCGCGATAGGCGGTGCAGTCCTCGTAACGGGGGAGCAGTCCCTGTGCCGCCGCGTCCGCCAGCGTCGGGGCGGCGGCGTCCTTGTCCGACAGCAACGGCTCCACGTCCGTCGGCCAGGCGATGCCCAGCCCGGGATCGAGGGGGTGGACGCCGTGCTCCCGCTGCGGCGCGTACCCCTCGGAACAGAGGTAGACGACGGTCGCGTCGTCGGTCAGCGCCAGGAAGGCGTGCCCGAGGCCCTCGGACAGGTAGACCGAGGCGTGTGTCTCGTCGTCGAGCCGGACCAGTTCCCACTGCCCGTAGGTGGGGGAGCCGACCCGGATGTCGACGACGGCGTCGAGCACGGCGCCGCGCACGCACTTCACGTACTTGGCCTGGCTCGGCGGCACGTCGGCGAAGTGGACGCCGCGGAGGGTGCCGCGGCGGGAGACCGAGCAGTTCGCCTGGGCCAGGGAGAAGTCGTGCCCGGTGCTCGCGCGGAAATCCGCTCCGCGGAACCACTCGTGGAAGCTGCCGCGCTCGTCCGGGAAGACGTCGGGCCGGTGGAGCCAGGCGCCTTCGATCGACAGGGGCTTCATGATGGGGCGGGACCTCCGGTTCGGGATGTGAGAACTCGTCCGGCCTTCCCGGCGGCTTTCCGCCGGCAGGGCCGAATCGGCCGGGCGCTCCTCGCGGACCCCGCGCCGCGGACCGGTACGACGACGCCGGCCCGCACGGTCACGGGTCCTCCTCCCGGAACTCCGCGAGCAGGACGGGCATCGCGGAGCCGAGCGCCTCGGACCAGTGGCGTACGGGTTCGATTCCGGCCCGCTGCCAGCGGTCGTGCCCCAGCACGCTGTACGCGGGCCGGGGCGCGGGGCGGGCGAACGCCGCGCTGGTGGTCGGCCGGACCCGCTCCGGATCGGCGCCCAGCAGCCGGAAGATCTCCCGGGTGAACCCGAACCACGTCGTCTCGCCGGCGCTGGTGCCGTGGTACACGCCCGCGGGAGCGGTCCCCGCGAGGGCCGCCTGTCCGAGGCGCACCAGGCGGTCGGCCAGGTCGACGGTCCAGGTGGGCTGGCCACGCTGGTCGTCGACGACGTCGAGGGTGTCCTTGACGGACTCCAGCTCGATCATCGTACGGACGAAGTTGCCGCCGCCCGCCCCGTACAGCCATGCCGTGCGGACCACGAACCCGCGGTCGGGGAGCGTGGTCAGGACGGCCTGTTCCCCGGCCAGTTTGGTGCGGCCGTACGCGCTGCGCGGGCCCGTCGGGGCGTCCTCCGCGTACGGCTCGTCCGCGTCGCCGGGGAAGACGTAGTCCGTCGAGACGTGCAGGAGCACGGCGTCGAGCTCGCGGCAGGCCTCGGCGAGGTGGCGCGGGCCGTCGCCGTTGACGCGCAGGGCGTCGTCCTCGCGGGTCTCGGCGTCGTCGACGGCGGTCCAGGCGGCGCAGTTGACCACGGCCGCGGGCCGGTGCCCGGCGAGGACCTCGCGCACCGCCGCGGGGTCGGTGATGTCCAGCTCGGCGCGGGTGACGGCGGCCGCGGGGATCCCGGCGGCCGCGAGCCGGGCCAGGACGTCCCGCGCGAGCATCCCCCCAGCGCCGGTCACCAGCCAGCCTCGTCCGCCGCTCACAGCGCCGCACGCTCCTTCAGCGGCTCCCACCAGGCACGGTTGTCGCGGTACCACTGGACGGTCTCGGCCAGGCCCTGCTCGAAGCCCTTGCGGGGCTCGTAGCCCAGTTCCTCGCGGATCTTGGTGCAGTCGACGGAGTAGCGGCGGTCGTGGCCCTTGCGGTCCTCGACGTACTCGACGCTGGTCTCCCAGTCGGCGCCGCACGCCTTCAGGAGCAGCTCGGTGAGCTCCTTGTTGGAGAGTTCGGTGCCGCCGCCGATGTTGTAGATCTCGCCCGCGCGGCCTTTGGTGCGGACCAGTTCGATGCCCTGGACGTGGTCGTCGATGTGCAGCCAGTCGCGGACGTTGCCGCCGTCGCCGTACAGCGGGACCTTCTTGCCGTCGAGGAGGTTGGTGACGAAGAGGGGGATGACCTTCTCGGGGAAGTGGTGGTGCCCGTAGTTGTTGGAGCAGCGGGTGACGCGGACGTCCAGGCCGTGGGTGCGGTGGTAGGACAGCGCGATCAGGTCGCTGGACGCCTTCGCCGAGGAGTAGGGCGAGTTGGGTTCCAGCGGGTGGGTCTCGGGCCAGGAGCCCTCGTCGATCGAGCCGTAGACCTCGTCGGTGGAGATGTGCACGAAGGTCTCGACGCCGGCCCGGTGCGCGGCGTCGACGAGCGTGTGGGTGCCCACCACGTTGGTGCGGACGAACTCCGCGCCGCCGTCGATGGACCGGTCGACGTGGGACTCGGCGGCGAAGTGCACCACCTGGTCGTGTTCCGCCATCAGCTCGCCGACGAGTTCCGGGTCGCAGATGTCGCCCCGCACGAACGCGAACCCGGGGTGCTCGCGCACCTCGTCGAGGTTGGCCGGGTTGCCCGCGTACGTCAGCTTGTCCAGGACGGTGACCGCGACGTCACCGGGGCCCTGGGGGCCGAGCACCGTACGGACGTAGTGCGAACCGATGAATCCGGCACCGCCGGTCACCAGGATCCTGGTCGTCATGAGGAGATCTGCACCTTGCTGTGATCACCGAGCACGAGCCGGTGGGCCTTGGGGTTACGGGGGGCGGGCGTGACCTCGACGTCGCGCCCGATGAGCGAGGCCTCCACCCGGCGCACGCCGGTCACGGACGCGCCCCGCAGGACGATGGAGTACTCGATTTCACTGTCCTCGATCCGGCAGTCCTCGGACACCGAGGTGAAGGGGCCGATGTACGCGTTGTCCACCACCGTACCGGCGCCGATGACCGCGGGCCCGACGATCCGGCTGCCGCGGACCAGGGCGCCCTCCTCTATGCGCACCCGGCCGATGATCTCGCTGGCCCCGTCCACCGTGCCCGCCTGCCGGGGCTCCAGGGTCTCCAGGACGGACCGGTTGACCTCCAGCATGTCGGTGACGTTACCGGTGTCCTTCCAGTAGCCGGAGATCGTGGTGGAGCGGACGTCCCGCTTCTGGTCGATCAGCCACTGGATGGCGTGCGTGATCTCCAACTCGCCGCGCCGGGACGGCTCGATGGAGCGAACGGCCTCGTGCACGGCCGGGGTGAACAGGTAGACGCCGACGAGGGCCAGGTCGCTCTTCGGCCGCTCCGGCTTCTCCTCCAGGCCCACCACGCGGCCGTCGGCGTCGAGTTCGGCGACACCGAAGGAGGTGGGGTCGGGGACCTTGGTCAGCAGGATCCGCGCGTCGGGCCGCTCGGTGCGGAACTCCTCCACCAGGCCGGTGATGCCACCGACGATGAAGTTGTCGCCGAGGTACATGACGAAGTCGTCGTCGCCGAGGAAGTCCCGGGCGACGAGCACGGCGTGCGCGAGCCCCAGGGGTGCTTCCTGCGGGAGGTAGGTGACCTCGATGCCGAACCGGGAACCGTCGCCCACCGCCTGGCGGATCTCGTCCGCGGTGTCGCCGACGATGATCCCGACCTCGGTGATCCCGGCGTCGGCGATCGCTTCCAGGCCGTAGAAGAGCACGGGTTTGTTGGCGACCGGCACGAGCTGTTTGGCGGAGGTGTGGGTGATCGGACGGAGGCGGGTCCCCGCTCCTCCGGAAAGCACGAGAGCCTTCACGTGTGACGCCCCAATACTATGAACCTCGACAGGGACGGAAAGTCCCTGTTCGCCTGATTTCTCAGTGGACCTTCGGGCACATCGTCATCGCGTGACAGTAACAACGATTCGCCCGCCCTTCACGTGTCCGCTCCCCGACGACCGTCTCGTGGCAGGAAAAGAATGATCCGCCCCCGGTGGAACCGGGGGCGGATCACGTTCACCGAACGCTCCGGAGGTCAGTCCTCCGTCGAGGCGGTCACCGACGACGGCTGCTGGGCCGCCGCCGCGGTCTTCTTCGACGCCGTCTTCTTCGCGGTCGTCTTGGCGGCGGTCGACTTGGTGGCGGTCGACTTGGTGGTCTTCGCCGCCGCCTTCTTGGCCGTCGTCTTCTTGGCCGCCGTCTTCTCGGCCGCTGTCTTCTTGGCCGCGGTCTTCTTCGTGGCGGCCGTCTTGGTGGCGGCCTTCTTCGCCGTGGCCTTCTTGACCGCCTTGCGGGCGGTCTTCTTGGCCGGTGCGGCCTCGGCCTCGGCTTCTCCGACGGGCGCCTCGGCGGGCTCCTCGACAGGCGTCTCGGCGGGCGCCGCCTCCGTCGCCGCCGACGGGACGACCACGACGGCCGTCTCCTCGGACGCGGTCGGCGTGCTCGGCTTGCGCACCGCGCGGCGGCGCGGACGGGCCGGGGCCTGCGCCTCGGCGGACTCACCGGCGGGCGCCTCGGACGGAACCTCCGCGGGCTTCGGCTCGGGCGCCTCGGCCACCGGGGCCGCGGGCTCCGTGACCGTCACCACCGCGACCTCCGCTCCCGCCGGGGAACCGGCCGGCGCGGACACCTTGCGGGTGGCCCGGCGACGTGTACGCCCCTTGGGCGCGGCCTCCTCGGCGACCGGAGCCCCGGTCTCCCGGGCCTCGGTCTCCGACGCCCCGGTCTCCGGCACCTCGGCCTCCGGCTCGGGGACCACCGCGTCCTCGACGGCCGCGGGCTCGGCCAGCGCCTCGGCGGCCGGCTCCGGCCGCACCGGACGCGCGATCTCCTCGGCGACCGTCACGTCCTGCGCCGTCGGGGCCTCGACCTCGGCCTCGGCCTCCTCGGCCTTGCGCCGCTCGGCCCTGGCCGACCGCTTCGGCGCGCCCGCCGGGGCCGACACCCGCCGGCTCGCCCGGCGGCGCGTACGCCCACGGGTGGCCGCGGCCTCCGCCTCGGCGGCGCTGCTGTACAGCTCCTCGTCGGGGACGAACTCGGGTGCGGGGAGCGCGACCGGCTCGGCGGCCTCCGCGGCGACCTCGGCCGCCGTCTCCGTCTCCGCCTCCTCCTCGGCCGTCTCCACGCCCACGATCACCTCGTGCTCGTGCTCGTGCGGCTGGTCCGCCGCGCCGGCCCGCGCCCGCTTCCGGCGCTTGCCGCCACCACCGCCGGCGACGGCGGGCTGGTCCAGGTGCACGATGACACCGCGCCCGTTGCAGTGGACGCAGGTCTCCGAGAACGACTCCAGCAGGCCCTGGCCGACCCGCTTGCGGGTCATCTGCACCAGGCCCAGCGAGGTCACCTCGGCGACCTGGTGCTTCGTACGGTCCCGGCCCAGGCACTCCAGCAGGCGCCGCAGCACCAGGTCCCGGTTGGACTCCAGCACCATGTCGATGAAGTCGATGACGATGATGCCGCCGAGGTCGCGCAGCCGCAGCTGGCGCACGATCTCCTCGGCCGCCTCCAGGTTGTTCCTGGTGACCGTCTCCTCGAGGTTGCCGCCCTGGCCGGTGAACTTGCCGGTGTTGACGTCGACGACGACCATCGCCTCGGTCCGGTCGATCACCAGCGAACCGCCGCTGGGCAGCCACACCTTGCGGTCCAGCGCCTTGGCGAGCTGCTCGTCGATCCGGTACGTGGCGAAGACGTCGACCTCGCTGGTCCACCTGGACAGCCGCCCGGCCAGGTCCGGCGCCACGTGCGACACGTACCCGTGGATGGTCTCCCAGGCGTCGTCACCGCTGACGACGACCTTGGAGAAGTCCTCGTTGAAGATGTCCCGCACGACCCGGACGGTCATGTCCGGCTCGCCGTACAGCAGCGTCGGCGCGCTGCCGGCGCCGTTCTTGGACTTCTTCTTGATCTCCTCCCACTGCGCCTGCAGCCGCTCGACGTCCCGGCGCAGCTCGTCCTCGCTCGCGCCCTCGGCGGCGGTGCGCACGATGACGCCCGCGTCCTCGGGGACGACCTTCTTGAGGATGGTCTTCAGCCGGGCCCGCTCGGTGTCGGGCAGCTTGCGGCTGATGCCGGTCATCGAGCCCTCGGGGACGTACACGAGGTAGCGGCCCGGGAGGGAGACCTGGCTGGTGAGGCGGGCGCCCTTGTGGCCGATCGGGTCCTTGGTGACCTGCACCAGGACCGACTGGCCGGACTTCAGCGCGGACTCGATGCGGCGCGGACCGCCCGACATGCCGAGCGCCTCGAAGTTGACCTCGCCGGCGTACAGCACGGCGTTGCGGCCCTTGCCGATGTCGATGAAGGCGGCCTCCATCGACGGCAGCACGTTCTGCACCTTGCCGAGGTAGACGTTGCCGACGTACGAGGTCGCCTGCTCCTTGTTGACGTAGTGCTCGACGAGCACGCCGTCCTCCAGGACGCCGATCTGCGTACGGTCGCCGTGCTGGCGCACCACCATGACGCGCTCGACGGCCTCGCGGCGGGCCAGGAACTCGGCCTCGGTGATGATCGGCACCCGGCGGCGGCCCTGCTCGCGGCCCTCGCGGCGGCGCTGCTTCTTCGCCTCCAGACGCGTGGAGCCCTTGATGGACTGCACCTCGTCCGACGGCTCGGCCTTCGGGCGGGGCTCGCGGACCTTGACGACGGTGCGCTCGGGGTCGTCGGTGGCCGCCTCGGGCTCACCGCCGCCGTCACCGGCGCGACGACGACGCCGACGGCGGCGCCGGCTGCTGGTGGACCCGGAGTCCTCCCGGCCCTCGGCAGGCTCGGCGTCGTCCTCGGCGTCCTCCTCGATCTGCTCGGCGGTGTCCTCGGCGTCCTGGGCGGCCTGCTCGGCGGAGACCCGCTCGGCGTCGGCCTCCGCGGGCTCGCCGCCCTCGGCGTCGGTCTCGGCCAGGTCGCCGCGCCGGCGGCGACGTCCGCCACGGCGACGGCGACGGCGTGAACCGGCGGCCTCGCTGTCGTCCTGGTCGTCGGCCTCGGCCTGGTCCTCGGGCTGCTCCTCGGCCTCCTCCGCCTCGTCTTCGGCGTGGGTCACGGGAGCGGTCTCGGGCTCCTCGTCCGCGCCCCGGCGCCGGCGACGGCGGCGGGAGGCGGCGGGCTGCTCCTCCGGGAACTCCTCGGTCCGCTCCGGCTCCGCCACCGGTTCGGCGGCCTCGGCGGCCGCTTCGGCGGCGGCCCGCTCCGGGGTCTGGAAGCGGGGCTCGGTGAACACCGGCGGCTGGAACACGGCGACGGCCGGACGCGCGGGGCGTCGCGGTGCCGTCTCCGCCTCACCGGACCCGGCGGGCTCGGCGAAGCCGGCGGCGGCCTTGCGGACCACCCGGCGCCGGCGCCGCGGAGCGGCCTCGTCGGCCACGGGCTCGGGGGTACGTACGGGCTCGGGGGGCTGCACGGCCTCAGGGGCCTGTACGGGCTCGGAGGCCTGCACCGGCTCAGAGGCCTGTACGGGCTCAGGGGTCCCGGTCACCGGGGCCGCCTCGGCGGCGGGCGCCTCGGCACGGCGTGTGGCGCGACGCCGGGTACGGCGCGGAGCGGCCTCCTCGGCCGTGCCGGCGGCGGGCTCCGCCGTCCCGGCGGCCTGGGGTGCCTCGGCGATCTCGGTGGCCTCGTCGGTCCCGGCGGTCTCGGTGGACGCCTCCGGGGAGGTCACGCTGCGCGTGGCCCGACGCCGGGTGCGGCGCGGGGCCGCCTCCTCGGTGGTGGTTCCCGCGACCTCGGGGGCGGCCTCCGGGGCTTCGGCGGCGGCCTCCTGGGTTCCGGCGCTCACCGTCGGCGAGGTCACGCTCCGGGTCGCGCGACGCCGGGTGCGGCGCGGGGCCGCCTCCTCGGTCGTGTCCGCGGCGACGGCGGGCCGCTCGGGAGCCGGAGCGGCCCCGGACGCGGCGGGCGCCGCCGGTACGACGGTCTCCGCGGCCTCCGCCGACTCCGGTGCCCCGGCCGGCGCGACCGCCCGGCGGACGACACGGCGACGCCGGGGCGCGGCGACCGGAGCCTCGACGGGCTCGGCCTCCTTCTCCGCCTCGGCCTCGGCGCCTTCCTGCTCCACGGGCTCATCGGGCTCGGGGGCCTGTGCGGCCGGCGTGACGGCCTCGGCCGTCGTGTCGGCCGCCCCGGCGGGCGGACCCGCCGGGCGGGAGGCGGCACGGCGCCGCCGCCTCGGCGGCAGGGTGTCGCTGGGGGTGTTCAGTTCGGAGCCCTTCACGGGCTCGATCGGTTCGAGCATGCGGGCGTTTCTCCCGTCAGGCCCCCGGGCGCCGCGCCTGGTCCGGCGATGCCGGTGACGTCCGCGGCTCGCGCGGTGCGCGATCGCCGCCGTCCGGGGCGCGGGCGCCGCACGGGAGCACTCTGTGTCCTGTCTCGCCGGTTCCGTACGCCGAATGCGTACGGCCTGGCGAAAGTCTTCTGGTCGGTGCGCTGCCCGACCCAGGTGGCTCCCGAGTTCGAGGGCGGCGCTTACGACGTCCGTCCCTTCGCGGGACCTTCCTTACGCCGACGCCGTCGCGGTGGCAGTGGCGCCGGCCGGTTGCGGCTCGGTCGCTGCTGCCTCGCGGTCGGGCGCGAGCGGGTCGGTCACCGTGCCGGTCTCTTCATCGAGCAGCCCCTGCGCCAGCCTGGTCACCGCTGCGGGGACCGGCGGCGCCAGGTCGGCCACGGCGCGGAGACCGGACAGGACGTCGTCGGGTCGTACGGCAGGCGTCACGTGCCGAACAACCAGCCGCAGTATCGCACAGGGCCGGCCGGTCGGCCTATCAGCCGGTGACAAGTCGGTTTCCGCGGCCTCCAGCCCGACCACCGCGGAGCGGGCGTCGAAGGTGCGGACGCCGTTCTTGGTCCGGCGCTGGACCTCGACGGTCCCGGCCGCGTTGAAGGCGTCCACCGCGCGGCGGGCCTCCTCCGGGCCGACTCCGTCCAGCCGCAGCTCCCACACGGAAGCCGTCAGCCGGTCGGCGAGTCCCGAGGTGCGGGCCTCGACCGCCTCGATGATGTCGAGCCCGGCGGGCATCGACTCGTCGAGCAGGCCCCGGAGCCGCTCCGGGTCACGCGGCTCGGTGAGCGCGATCTCCAGGTACTCCGCCTCACTGCCCGTGCCGGTGGGTGCGGCATTGGCGTACGACACCTTCGGGTGCGGTGTGAACCCCGCCGAGTACGCCATCGGCACCTCGGCGCGGCGCAGCGCACGCTCGAAGGCGCGCTGGAAGTCACGGTGGCTGGTGAACCGGAGGCGGCCGCGCTTGGTGTAGCGCAGTCGAATGCGCTGCACCGCGGGTGCGGGCGGCGGGCCTTCGGGCTGTCGCTTGCCCAGTGTCGTTCAGTCCTTCGTGAGAGCGGTTTTACTGCCACCAAGAGTACGTGTCTCCGGGCCGATGGGTTCCCGCCGGTGCGTGAGCTGCGGTTTCCCGCCCGCACCGGCCGGTTCGCCGAACAGCGCCCGCCGGAGGTCGGCGCGTGTCCGCCGTACCGACGAGCGGGCGGCGTCAAGGGCCTGCCGGCCGGCCCGGCCCACCGCGCGGGCGGCGCCCCCGAGAGGCCGCAGCACCGCGTCGCGCACCACGTACCCCACCGGGGTCAGCACATTCCGGTACACCCACCGCACCGGCTCCACGAACACCCACCGGAAGACCGCTGCGAGGAACCGTCCGACGGCGAGCGAGATGTACCCGGCGACGCGCCAGGCATGCCCCAGGGCGTCCCCGAACTCCCGCGCGACGACCGCGAGCACACGGCCGACGGGCACCAGCACCCGGCGCCACACCGCGAGCGCGGGCAGCACCAGCAGGATCCGGGTGATCCAGTACAGCCCCGTGCCGATCCCGGTGACGACCGTCGCCACCAGCCGTACCAGCCCCTGCGCGCACCAGGCGACCGCCCGCCCCGCCGGCGCCAGGACCCACCGGTACAGCCACGCCGAGGGCACGACGACGAGACACCGCCCCAGCCACACCGCACCCGCCCACACCCCGGCCCCGATCGCGGCGAGCACATGACCGAGCGACGTCAGCACGCGCGCGTACAGCCACACGACCCCATGACCGAAGGGAGTCAGCACATGGCGGTGGAACGCGACGGCCGGAAGGACCACCAGCACCTTCCCGAGCCACGCCAGCCCCTTGCCGAACGGCACGAGGACGTACCGCCACAGCCCCACCAACGGCCACACGAACACCGCTCGCCCCACCCACAGCAGCGCCCGCCCGAGCGGCCGCAGCAGCGTGTCGTTCAGGAACCGCCCGGCGACGACCAGCGCGTCCCACACCATCCGCACCGGCACGACCAGCACCAGCACCACGATCCGCACGGGAACGCGGATCGCCACGACGAGACACCCCTCACCCGCGGGCGCGGCGGCCGGCGGCCGGGCCAGCTTCTCGAGATCCATGCCTACGGAGACGCAGGCGCGGCCCGCCCGGATCCCACGCTCATCATGCTGTCCACTTCATATGCTGAACACCGATCGGACATAAGAATTCCGCGACTTATGTAAAGCGATTTTCCCTACGGCCGTTCACTCATTCGCCACGCATCCAAGCGAAACGGATGCCGTTAGTCGCTATATGACGAAGGCAAGCATGTCAGGGCTCATCAAGTCCGACGGGGGGAATTCGTGGAAATCCGACCGCGCCGGCCGCTGGATCGGCGAGGCCGGCTGACATGAATGACGAACGCTACGACCCTCTCGTCTACGCGGAGCCCATGGAACCGCCCGTACCGCACTGGGACCCGGCCGAGGAACTCGCCTACCTCCTCCAGGAAGCCCGCGGCGAGGAACCCTCCGGGGCCGCCATGCCGCAGCCCCGCGAGGAGGCCTCGGCCACCACTCCCCCGGCCGGCAGCCCCCTGGACAACCTGCAGGAGATCACAGCCGAACTGCCACCCCTGCGCGCGGCACCGCGCGGCCACCGCAGGCCTCCGCGCAAACCCCCACGCAGGCGTCCCGACGCACTGCGCCTCGCCAGTTACGCCATCGCCGCCCTGGCGGCGGTCACCGTGTCGATGGTGAGCGTCTTCAGCGGCGTCGTCACCTACGAACCCCTCCTCCTCGTCACCACGGCCCACAGCAAGGGAAGTTCCTCGGCCTGGTGGCCCGTACTGGTCTACGGCCCCTGGCTGGCGGGCTCGTTGTCCATCCTCCGCGCGGCACTGCACCAACGGCGCGCCCTGCACTCGTGGTTCGTCGTCCTGCTCTTCTCGTCCGTCGCCATCATGCTCTGCGTGGCCCAGGCCCCCCGGACGATCACCGACACCGCCGCCGCGGCCCTCCCGGGCGTGGCCGCCCTGGCCTGTTTCCAGCAACTCGTCCGCCAGATCACCCTCACCCGCCCGCCCCGCCGCACCTCGCCCCGCCACCGGCTGCAGTCCACCATGGACCACCCCGCACCACTCACCGATCCCGGCAAACAGGAACGTTTCCGGACCCCGCCCCACCCCTACCGGCGTGACACGCCGTCCACCCGGCGCTCCGGACAGCACACACCGTGAGCCCCTTCACCGCCGGCGGCACATCGGACCGCCGACGGCGAAGGACCCTCTCAACGGCCCCCGCCGACGGCGGGGGCCGCTCCGCGCCGCCCGGGCGCCCCGCTCATGTCAGTGGGCGTGACCGCTCGGCGCCGGCGCGGCGTTCTTGACCGTCAGCGGCAGCAGTTTCTTGCCCGTCGGTCCGATCTGGATGGACGTGTCCATCTGCGGGCACACGCCGCAGTCGAAGCACGGGGTCCAGCGGCAGTCCTCGACCTCCGTCTCGTCGAGGGCGTCCTGCCAGTCCTCCCAGAGCCAGTCCTTGTCGAGGCCGGAGTCGAGGTGGTCCCAGGGGAGGACCTCCTCGTAAGTGCGCTCGCGGGTGGTGTACCAGTCGACGTCGACGCCGAAGGGGGCCAGCGCCTTGTCGGCGCAGTTCATCCATCGGTCGTACGAGAAGTGCTCGCGCCAGCCGTCGAAGCGGCCGCCGTCGTCGTAGACCGCGCGGATGACCGCGCCGATGCGGCGGTCGCCGCGCGAGAGCAGGCCCTCGACGATGCCGGGCTTGCCGTCGTGGTAGCGGAAGCCGATCGAACGGCCGTACTTCTTGTCGCCGCGGATCTTGTCGCGGAGCTTGGCCAGGCGCTCGTCCGTCTGCTCGGCGGAGAGCTGCGGGGCCCACTGGAAGGGGGTGTGCGGCTTGGGCACGAAGCCGCCGATGGAGACCGTGCAGCGGATGTCGTTGGAGCCGGAGACCTCGCGGCCCTTGGCGATCACGCGGGTGGCCATGTCGGCGATCTGGAGGACGTCGTCGTCGGTCTCGGTGGGCAGGCCGCACATGAAGTACAGCTTCACCTGGCGCCAGCCGTTGCCGTAGGCGGTGGCGACGGTCCGGATGAGGTCGTCCTCGGAGACCATCTTGTTGATGACCTTGCGGATGCGCTCCGAGCCGCCCTCGGGGGCGAAGGTGAGGCCGGAGCGGCGGCCGTTGCGGGTCAGCTCGTTCGCCAGGTCGATGTTGAAGGCGTCGACGCGGGTGGAGGGGAGGGAGAGGCCTACCTTGTCCTCCTCGTAGCGGTCGGCGAGACCCTTGGCGATGTCGCCGATCTCCGAGTGGTCGGCGCTCGACAGCGACAGCAGGCCGACCTCCTCGAAGCCGGTCGCCTTCAGGCCCTTGTCGACCATCTCGCCGATGCCGGTGATCGAACGCTCGCGGACCGGGCGGGTGATCATGCCGGCCTGGCAGAAGCGGCAGCCTCGGGTGCAGCCGCGGAAGATCTCCACGGACATGCGCTCGTGGACGGTCTCGGCGAGCGGGACGAGGGGCTGCTTGGGGTAGGGCCACTCGTCAAGGTCCATGACCGTGTGCTTGGAGACGCGCCACGGGACGCCCGACCGGTTCGGTACGACGCGGGCGATGCGGCCGTCGGGGAGGTACTCGACGTCGTAGAAGCCGGGGACGTACACCCCGCCGGTCTTCGCCAGGCGGAGGAGGAGTTCCTCGCGGCCGCCGGGGCGGCCCTCCTCCTTCCAGGCGCGGATGATCCGCGTGACCTCCAGGACGGCCTGCTCGCCGTCGCCGATGACCGCGCAGTCGATGAAGTCGGCGATCGGCTCGGGGTTGAAGGCGGCGTGGCCGCCGGCCATGACGATCGGGTCGTCCAGCGTCCGGTCCCTGGCCTCCAGGGGAATGCCGGCCAGGTCGAGGGCGGTGAGCATGTTGGTGTAGCCGAGCTCGGTGGAGAAGCTCAGGCCGAACACGTCGAAGGCCTTCACCGGGCGGTGGCTGTCGACGGTGAACTGGGGGACGTCGTGTTCCCGCATCAGCGCCTCGAGGTCCGGCCAGACGCTGTAGGTGCGCTCGGCGAGGACGCCGTCCTGTTCGTTGAGGACCTCGTAGAGGATCATGACGCCCTGGTTGGGCAGTCCGACCTCGTAGGCGTCGGGGTACATGAGCGCCCAGCGGACGTCGCAGCTCTCCCACGGCTTGACCGTGGAGTTGAGCTCTCCGCCGACGTACTGGATCGGCTTCTGCACATGCGGGAGCAGAGCTTCGAGCTGCGGGAACACAGACTCGGCGGCTTCGGCAGGCATCTCGCGAACCTTTGTGTGCTGAGTGGGGTGACCATTCAGCGTAACGCGGCCGGAGGGGTACTCCCTACGTTGTCCAGGGCCGGAGGTCCTCGGTGATGGAGGTCCAGGCTTCGGGGAGGGCGGCCTCGGCGCGCTGCGCGCGGTGTTCCTCGTGGGCGTGGAGGACGCCGTAGGTGAAGGCGCTCTCGCCGGCCGCGTGGGCGACGGCGGCGAGCTCGCGGAGGGTCCGGCGGGCCATGACGCTGTCCTGGTGGTCGCCGAGCAGGCCCTGGAGCGACTTCATGGCCTTGACGAGGTCGTTCGCCGGCCCGCCGAGTGCGGGGGCGGCGGCCTCGGCGGCGTAGCGGGCGCGCTTGGTCTTCTTGCGGGCCTCGTGCAGGGCGACGTCGCGGTCGGTGCCGGGCGGGAGGTCCAGGGCGCGGGTGACGAGGCCGGTGAGCTTGTCGAGGTCCTTGCGCACGGCCTTGGTGAGGACCTTCTCCGGTGCGGCTCCGGCCTTCTTGCGCAGGGGCGGGTCGGTGAGCAGGGCGTCCAGGGTGTCGAGGAGGGTGAGGTGGCGGCGGGAGTCGAGGATGCCGGTGAGGCGGCCGTGGGCTCCGGCGTGGCGGGCCTCGGCCCAGCTGGTGAGCCGGTGGCCGACGGGGCCGGTGACGAGGGTGCCGGGCAGGCCGGCGAGGGAGGAGCGGAGGCGTTCGGCGAGCACCTCCTGGTCGCGGTCCAGGCCCAGCTCGGCGGCGAGCCACTTCAGGTCGTCGCCGAGGGGGTCGGTCGCCTCGCGGTCGAGGACGGTGCGGAAGGTGCGGAAGGTGCTGCGCAGGCGGCGGGTGGCGACTCTCATGCGGTGCACGGAGTCGGGGACGTCCTGGCGCACGGCGGGGTCGAGATCGACCAGGGCGTCGCGCTGGGCGCGGACGTAGGCGAGGACGTGGTCGCCGGCGGTGACGGGTTTCCCGGCCGGCCGTGACCTGTGCTTCCGCTTCGGGGCGGCCTCGGGTGCCGTGGCGGGTGTGCGCGTGGCCGTCGCGGCCGTGGTGCCGTCCGGTGCCGTGGCGGCCAGTGCTCTGGCCAGTTTCGAGGCCGAGGCCGAAGGGCGTACGCCGGCCTTGCGCAGGCGTTTCTCCACCTTGTCGAGGAAGGCGGGGTCGCCGTCGTCGGCGAGTTCGACCTCGATCTCGGTCCACCGGGCGGTGCCGCCGTCGCCGGTGAGGCGTTCGGCGTGGACGGTGTCGACGCTGACCTCGGCGAGCAGCCGGCCGTCGGCGTCGACCAGGTGGCGTACGTCGCGGTCGGAGCGGAGCCGGACGACGGGCAGCAGTGCGTGGTCGCGGACGCGGGAGCGGACGAGGGCGGCGAGTTCGTCCGGGAGGGTGTCGGAGAGCGGGGCGCGGATCTCGTCGCGCGCTCCGGGGGCGACGGGGAACTTCAGGTGCCAGCCGGCGTCGGAGCCGCCGGTGCGGCGGCGCAGGGTGACGGAGGAGGCGGCGAGGCGTTCGTCGGCGGTGTCGTGGTAGGTGGCGTCGAGGTGGGTGACGCCCTTGTCGAGGACGGTCGCCACGCCGGGGACGCGGGTCAGGTCGGGCAGCCCGCCGTCGTCGGTTTCGTACTTTCGCTCGATCTCACGCTTGGTGTCCGCCATGAGGTCCGTCTATCCGCCGTGAGGTGGGTCTATCCGCCGTGGGGCGAATCCGGTCGTGGGGGGGGGGGGGGGGGCGCCGCGCCCCCCCGCCCCCCCCCCCCCCCCCCCCCCCCACCACCCCCCCCACGCCCCCCCCCCCCCCGGGGGGGGGGGGCCCCCCCCCCCCCCC
>NZ_JBIRYZ010000002.1:249672-457851 GCF_044390325.1 Streptomyces sp. NPDC018964 | reverse complement strand
CGGCCGCTGCGTCCCCCGGGTGGGGGCCCCCTTGGGGGGGGGGGGCCCCGGGGGGGGGGGGGGCCCCCGGGGGGGGGGGGCCGGGGGGGGGGGGGGGGGGGGGGGCGGGGGGCCCCCCCCCCCCCCCCCCCCGACGGTTCACGCGGACAGCGGCCGTTGTATCCGGATGGACTGCAGCAGGCCCACGGCCAGCCACACGGCGAACATGGAGGAGCCGCCGTAGGAGACGAACGGGAGGGGCAGACCGGTGACGGGCATGATGCCGAGCGTCATGCCGATGTTCTCGAAGGCCTGGAAGGCGAACCAGGCGACGATGCCGGCGGCGACGATCGTGCCGTACAGGTCGGTGGTGTCGCGGGCGATGCGGCAGGCGCGCCAGAGGATGATGCCGAGCAGGCCGATGATCAGCGCGCCGCCGACGAAGCCGAGTTCCTCGCCGGCGACGGTGAAGACGAAGTCGGTCTGCTGTTCGGGCACGAACTGGCCGGTGGTCTGGGAGCCCTGGAAGAGGCCGGAGCCGGTCAGTCCGCCGGAGCCGATGGCGATGCGGGCCTGGTTGGTGTTGTAGCCGACGCCGGCGGGGTCGAGCTCGGGGTTGGCGAAGGCGGCGAAGCGGTTGATCTGGTACTCGTCGAGGATGCCGAGCTGCCAGACGGTGACGGCGCCGGCCGCTCCGGCGCCGAGCAGGCCGAAGACCCAGCGGTTGGAGGCGCCGGAGGCGAGCAGCACGCCGAGCACGATGACGACCATGACCATGACCGACCCGAGGTCGGGCATGAGCATCACGATCAGCATGGGGACGACGGCCAGGCCGAGGGCCTGGAGGACCGTGCGGTGATCGGGGTACGGCTTGTCGCCCGCGTCGACGCGGGCGGCGAGCAGCATCGCCATGCCCAGGATGATCGTGACCTTCACGAACTCGGAGGGCTGGAGGGAGAAGCCGCCGGGGAGCTTGATCCAGGAGTGGGCGCCGTTGATGGTGGAGCCCAGCGGGGTGAGCACCAGCAGGATCAGGAAGACCGAGGCGCCGTACAGCAGGGGCACGGCCGTGCGCAGGGTGCGGTGGCCGAGCCAGAGGACGCCGATCATCAGGGCCAGTCCGATGCCGGTGTTGAGCCAGTGCCGGACGAGGAAGTAATAGGGGTCGCCCTGGTTGAGTTCGGTGCGGTTGCGGGTGGCCGAGTAGACCAGGAGCGAGCCCAGCAGGGACAGGGCGAGCGCCGAGAACAGTATCGGCCAGTCGAGGCGGCGGGCCAGGGAGTCGCGGGCGAAGACCCGTGTCCAGCCGGCCCGCTCCGGTCCGTATCCGGAGACCTGGAAGCTGTTGACTCCGCCGGTCATGACGCTGCCCTCCGGAGTGCCTTTCCGGTACCGGTGCCGACGCGTCGTCGCCGGTGGCGGCGGGTCTGGCGGTTGGTGTTCTCCGGTGAGGGGACGGTGCCCGCCTGCTGCGGGTCGGCGGGGTCGTCGCCCTGCGGGGTGGTGGCCTGTGCGTCGGGCGAGGGGGTCGCCCGGTCCTTGGCGGGGTCCTTGGAGATCTTCGGGGACGTGATGGTGCCGTCCGTGCGGACCTTGGGGAGATTCTTCTGCGGCGCGGGCAGCAGCGCCTTCTTCTTGTCGATCTCACCGTCCTCGGAGACGCCGTACAGGGCGTTGTAGATGTTGCGCACGGCGGGGCCCGAGGCGCCGGAGCCCGTACCGCCCTGGGAGATCGTCATGACGATCGAGTAGTCCTCGGTGTACGTGGCGAACCACGAGGTGGTCTGCTTGCCGTAGACCTCGGCGGTGCCGGTCTTGGCGTGCATCGGGATCTCGTCCTGTGGCCAGCCCCCGAATCGCCACGCGGCCGTACCGCGGGTGGCGACTCCCTCGAGGGCTTCGTCTATCTGGGCGAGCGTCTTCTTCGACGTCGGCAGCTTGCCGTGCGCCTTGGGCTCGATCTCCGTGACGGTCTTGCCGTCGGGGCTGATGACGGCCTTGCCGACGGTGGGGTCGTAGAGCGTGCCGCCGTTGGAGATGGCCGCGTAGATGGTGGCCATCTGGATGGGGGTGACGAGCGTGTCGCCCTGGCCGATGGAGTAGTTGACGGAGTCACCCGCGCGCAGCCGGTTGCCTTCGAGGCAGTTCTCGTAGGCGATCTTCTCCGCGTAGGTGCCGTCCTTCTTCCCGTACTTGCACCAGGCGTCCTTGTTGGCCGTCCAGTAGTCCTGCTTCCACTGGCGGTCGGGGACGCGGCCGGTGACCTCGTTGGGCAGGTCGATGCCGGTCTCCTCGCCGAGGCCGAACTGGTGGGCGGTCTTGTAGAACCAGTCGTCGGCGTTCTTCTTCGGCTTGTTGCCGCCGTCACGCTTCCACTCCTGGTGGGCGAGGGCGTAGAAGACGGTGTCGCAGGACACCTCCAGGGCGCGGCCGAGGCTGATCGGGCCGTGGTTCTGGGACTCGAAGTTCTTGAAGACCTGGTTGCCGATGGAGTACGAGCTGGAGCAGTTGTAGGGGCCTTCGAAGGAGTAGCCGGCCTGTATGGCGGCGGCCGTCGGGATCACCTTGAAGATGGAGCCGGGTGCCGACTGGCCCTGGATGGCGCGGTTGAGCAGCGGGTAGTTGGACTTCTTGCCGGTGAGGTTCGCGTAGTCCTTGGCGGAGATGCCGCCGACCCAGGCGTTGGGGTCGTAGGTGGGGTTGGAGGCCATGGCGACGACGCGGCCGGTCTTGGCCTCCATGACGACGACGGCGCCGGAGTCGGCCTCGTAGTTGCGGTTGGTGTTGTGGTCGTGCTGCTTGCGGGCTTCCTTCATCGCCTCGTTCAGCTCGTACTCGGCGATGCGCTGGACGCGGGCGTCGATGCTGGTGACGAGGTTGGCGCCGGGCCGGGCCGGGTCGGCCTCGGCCTCGCCGATGACGCGGCCGAGGTTGTCGACCTCGTAGCGGGTGACGCCGGCCTTGCCGCGCAGCTGCTTGTCGTACTGGCGCTCCAGGCCGGAGCGGCCGACCATGTCGGAGCGCAGGTAGGGCGAGCTGGTGTCCTGGGCCTTGGTGATCTCCTCGTCGGTGACGGGCGAGAGGTAGCCGAGGACCTGGGCGGTGTTGGCCTTGCCGGGGCTCGGGTAGCGGCGCAGGGCCTGTGGCTCGGCGGTGATGCCGGGGAAGTCCTCGGCGCGCTCGCGGATCTGCAGGGCCTGTTTGGCGGTGGCCTCGTCGGTGATGGGGATGGGCTGGTACGGCGAGCCGTTCCAGCAGGGCTGGGGGGTCTCGGCGTCGCAGAGGCGGACCTTCTGCTGGACCTCCTCGGCGTCCATGCCGAGGACGCCGGCGAGTTTGGCGAGGACCGCCTTGCCGTCGTCCTTCATCTTCAGCAGGTCGGTGCGGGAGGCGGAGACGACCAGGCGGGTCTCGTTGTCGGCGAGGGGGACTCCGCGGGCGTCCAGGATGGAGCCGCGGACCGCCGGCTGGACGACCTGCTGGACGTGGTTGCCGGAGGCCTCCTTGGCGTACTGGTCGCCCTCGCGGATCTGGAGGTACCACAGGCGCCCGCCGAGGGTGCCGAGGAGGGAGATGACGAGGACCTGGATGACGACGAGCCGGATCTGGACCCGCGGGCTGCGACCGGTCTCGGGGATGTTGGTCACGCGGTTTCCTCCTCTCTCAGAGCGTGTACGCGTGGGCGGGTACGAGTGGTGAACGGCCGGGCCGTGTGCCCGCGTTCCACCGTCGTTCACTCGTTCCGGTGAAGTTGTGCGAGGTCACAGGCGCTTGACCCCCTTGATGCGTCCGGCGCGGGCCACCCGGGCGCGGGCCGCCTTGACCCGCAGTCCGCCCCGCTGCCCGCCGATGCGCAGTCCGGTGCCTCCGGAGAGCCAGCCGGAGGCGATGTCGCCGGACTTGGCGGGGTTGGTCTCGGCGAGCGGGTCGTTCTCGGCGCGCCGGGCCAGGGCCATGACACCGGGGACGACGAACGGCGCGAGCAGCAGGTCGTACAGGGCGGCGGTGAACAGCAGTCCGCCCAGGCCGACATGGCGGGCGGCGGTGTCGCCGACGAGGGCGCCGACACCGGCGTAGAGCAGGGTGGAGCCGACGGCGGCGGCGACGACCACGACCATCGGGCCGCTCGCCGACTTCACCTGGCCGCTCTCGGGCTTGACGAGTCCGGCGAGGTAGCCGATGACGCACAGCACGAGGGCGTAGCGCCCGGCGGCGTGGTCGGCGGGCGGGGCGAGGTCCGCGAGGAGTCCCGCGGCGAAGCCGATGAGGGCGCCGCTGACGTGACCGTAGACCAGGGCGAGGCCGAGGACGGTGAGCAGCAGCAGGTCGGGGACGGCGCCCGGGAGGTGGAGGCGGGCGAGGACGCTCACCTGGATCACCAGGGCGACGACGATCAGCGAGCCGGCGAGCAGGATCCGGTTGACGCGCATGGGGGTGTCAGCTCCTACTGCTCTTGCTGGTTGAGGCCGTCGGCGGGTGCGGAGGGCGTGACGGTCACCGTCACGGTCGGCGTGGGGGTCGGCTTCGGCTTCTTGGGCAGCACCGTGTCGCGCGGGTCCTTCTCGGGTGCCTGGACGACGACGCCGACGACGTCGAGCTTGCTGAAGCTGACGAACGGCGTGACGGAGAGGGTGCGGGTGAGGTCGCCGCCGGAGGGGTCGACGCGGGAGACGACGCCGACGGGGACGCCGGGCACGAACGGCTTGTCGGCCTGCGAGCCGAAGGTGACCAGGCGGTCGCCCTTCTTGATCTCGGCCTTGCCGTTGAGGAGTTCGACGCGCAGCGGGCGGTCGCCCTGGCCGGAGGCGAAGCCGAGTTCGTCGGTGGCCTCCATGCGGGTGCCGACGGTGAAGTCGGGGTCGGTGGCGAGCAGCACGGTGGCGGTGCTGGGGCCGACGGTGGTGACGCGGCCGACGAGTCCGTCGCCGTTGAGGACGGTCATGTCGCGCTCGATGCCGTCGTCGGCGCCGGCGTCGATGGTGATGGTCCAGGAGAAGCCCTGGGCCGCTCCTATGGCGATGACCTGGGCGCCCTTGATGCCGTACTGGCCCTGCCCGGAGACCTTCAGCAGCTTGTCGAGCTGCTTGAGGCGGCTGCGGCCGCGGTCGTCGCTGCCGAGTTCGGCCTTGAGCGCGGCGTTCTCCCGTTCCAGTGCGGCGAGCCGGTCGTGCCGGTCGCCGGACTCGCGGACGGCCGAGACGGCGTTGCCGATCGGGTCGACCACGCCGGACACGCCGTTCTCGATCGGGCCGAAGACGGTCGCCGCGGCCTGCCGGGCGCCGTCGACCGGTGAATCCTCCCCACCGCGGATGTCCACCGTGATCAGTGCGAACGCGATGGCGATCAGCAGCACCAGGAGCAGCCGGCTCTCTTTCGTGTCCCTCACGTGCGGCGGCCGTGCCTTCCTCGTCGAGAACGGGTATGAGGTGGGGGGTCTGTTCAGGTGTATGAAAAGTGTATTGACGGTGCGTCAAAGGCATTTCGAGGCGTTATGGGGGATTTTGTGCCTCTATATCAATGATCCGCCGCACGGAGAAGGGCATCCCGTACGGCGGAATCGAAGCGTCGTGTCATCTGCGCGGCTGGGCGTCGAGCACCTGCTGAAGCGCCTCGAACTCCTCGACGCACTTGCCGGAACCGAGCGCCACGCTGTCCAGCGGGTCCTCGGCGATGTGGATGGGCATGCCCGTCTCCCGGCGCAGCCGCTCGTCGAGGCCGCGCAGCAGGGCTCCGCCGCCGGTCAGAACGATTCCCCGGTCCATGATGTCGCCGGACAGCTCCGGCGGGCACTTGTCGAGGGTCGTCTTGACGGCGTCCACGATGGCGTTGACCGGCTCCTCGATCGCCTTGCGCACTTCGGCGGCGGAGATGACGACGGTCTTCGGCAGTCCGGAGACGAGGTCCCGGCCGCGGATCTCGGTGTGCTCGTCGGTGTCCAGGTCGTACGCCGAACCGATCGTGATCTTGATCTGTTCGGCCGTCCGCTCGCCCAGCAGGAGGGAGTACTCCTTCTTGATGTGCTGGATGATCGCGTTGTCCAGCTCGTCGCCCGCGACGCGGATGGACTGGGCGGTGACGATGCCGCCGAGGGAGATGACCGCGACCTCCGTGGTGCCGCCGCCGATGTCCACCACCATGTTGCCGGTGGCCTCGTGGACCGGCAGACCGGAGCCGATGGCGGCGGCCATGGGCTCCTCGATGATGTGCACCTGGCGGGCACCGGCCTGCGACGACGCCTCGATGACGGCGCGGCGCTCGACGCCCGTGATGCCCGAGGGCACACAGACGACAACCCGCGGACGCGCCAGGTACCGCCGCTTGTGGATCTTCAGGATGAAGTAGCGGAGCATCCGCTCGGTGATCTCGAAGTCGGCGATGACGCCGTCCTTCAGCGGCCGCACGGCGACGATGTTGCCGGGGGTGCGTCCGATCATCTTCTTCGCCTCGGCGCCGACCGCGAGGATGCCACCGGTGTTGGTGTTGATCGCGACGACGGACGGCTCGTTGAGTACGATCCCACGACCCCTGACGTACACCAGCGTGTTGGCGGTCCCGAGGTCGACAGCCATGTCACGGCCGATGAACGACATTGAGTTCCCCATCAGGATTCGACTGGCCTTCCCACGAGCTTTTGAGGGCTTCTCAGGTCGGCGAGGTGGGTGCGGTGACGTGAATGCTTCCATCGTAGACGCGCCTTCGCGAGCACCGCGCGAGGGTCTTCGCCATTGTCATCAGATGGCGTGCCCCGCTGCTTGTGGAGACGGTCCATCGGGGGCACCCGTTCCCCCGAACGCCACGCATATGCCAGAAAAGGTCCGGGGGCAAAGCCCCCAGACCGTCAGACAGGCGGCCAAACGTACCGGCCGCCGCCGCGATGTGATCGTTATGCGCGGGATTCGCGCACGTCAGAACGCGCGGGTTACGCGCGGCCCGGGAAGAAGATCTTCACCTCGCGCTCGGCGGACTCCTCGGAGTCGGAGGCGTGGATCAGGTTCTCCCGGACGATCACACCGAAGTCGCCGCGGATCGAGCCCGGCGCGGCGGCGATCGGGTCGGTGGGACCGGCCAGTTGGCGCACCCCCTCGATGACCCGCTCACCCTCGACGATCATCGCGACGACCGGACCGGAGGCCATGAACTCCACCAGCGGCTCGTAGAACGGCTTGCCCTTGTGCTCGCCGTAGTGCTGCTCCAGCGTGTCCTGGTCCAGGGTGCGCAGCTCCAGCGCCGTGATCCGCCAGCCGGCCTTGCGCTCGATACGGCTGATGATCTCGCCGGTCAGGCCACGACGGACGGCGTCGGGCTTGAGGAGGACGAGGGTGCGCTGGGTCACGACGGAGCTCCTTGTACGTGAGGTGGTGCGGGGAGACGAGATTACCGGGCGTGTCGGGACATCTGTCACGCAGTGTCAGGCCGGCCCGCCTGAGCGGCGAAACGGGCCTTCGCTTCGTCCACCTTTCGGCCGAAGTGCACCGAAGCCCACCACAGCAGCGCGAAGAGCGCGCCCATGAAGAACATCATCGGGACGAAGACACCGGAGGCGATCAGGGCGATCTGCAGCGCCCAGCCGAGGGCCACCCCGCCGGGCCGGGTGACCATCCCGCACAGGACCACGGACAGGAACATCGCGATACCGCAGACCGTCCACACCGTGCCGGTGGACAGGTCCTGGTCCTTCATCGCGACCAGTCCGGCGAAACCGATGATGAAGAACTCGCCGATCAGGGTCGAGGAGCAGAGCGTACGCACGGGATCTCAGCCCTTCCCCAGGAGCAGTCGGGCCTCGCCGACGGTGATGACGGAACCGGTGACGAGCACACCGCCGCCCGCGAACTCGCCCTCCTCCTCGGCCAGCGTGATGGCGGCCTCCAGGGCGTCGGGCAGCCGGGGTTCGACCTGGACGCGGTCCTCGCCGAACACCTCGACGGCGATGCCCGCTAGCTCGTCGGCGTCCATCGCGCGGTGGCTGGAGTTCTGGGTGACGACGACCTCGGCGAAGACCGGCTCGAACGCCTCCAGCAGCTCGCGCACGTTCTTGTCGCCGCTCGCGCCGACCACGCCGATGAGCCGGCTGAACTGGAACGCCTCCCCGATCGCCGCGGCCGCCGCCCGCGCGCCCGCCGGGTTGTGGGCGGCGTCCAGGACGACGGTCGGCGACCGCCGTACGACCTCCAGCCGGCCCGGGGAGGCGACGGCGGCGAACGCCTTGCGCACGGTGTCGATGTCGAGCGGCCGGGCGTGCTGGGCGCCGACGCCGAAGAACGCCTCCACGGCGGCGAGCGCCACGGCCGCGTTGTGCGCCTGGTGCTCGCCGTGCAGCGGCAGGTACACCTCGGGGTACTCGCCGCCGAGCCCGCGCAGCGTCACCAGCTGGCCGCCGACGGCGACCTGCCGGGCCACCACCCCGAACTCCAGACCCTCCCGGGCCACCGTCGCGTCCACCTCGACGGCCTTCCTCAGCAGCACCTGCGCGGCGTCCACCGGCTGCTGCGCCATGATCACCGTCGCGTCCCGCTTGACGATGCCGGCCTTCTCGCCGGCGATCTCGGCGGGCGTGGTGCCGAGCCGGTCGGTGTGGTCGAGGTCGATGGGCGTCACCACGGCGACGCCGGCGTCGATCACGTTCGTCGCGTCCCAGCTGCCGCCCATGCCGACCTCGACGACCGCCACGTCCACGGGCGCGTCGGCGAAGGCCGCGTACGCCATGCCGGTCAGCACCTCGAAGAAGGACAGCCGGTGCTCCTGCGTGGAGTCGACCATCTCGACGTACGGCTTGATGTCCCGGTACGTCTCGATGAACCGCTCGGCGGTCACCGGCGCCCCGTCGAGGCTGATCCGCTCGGTGACCGACTGGACGTGCGGGGAGGTGTAGCGGCCGGTGCGCAGCTCGAAGGCGCCGAGCAGGGCCTCGATCATGCGGGCGGTGGAGGTCTTGCCGTTGGTGCCGGTGATGTGGATCGAGGGGTACGAGCGCTGGGGCTCCCCCAGGACGTCCATCAGCGCGGCGATGCGGGCGACCGAGGGCTCGAGCTTGGTCTCGCCCCAGCGGCCGGCGAGCTCCGCCTCGACCTCGCGCAGGGCCTTGTCGACCTCGGGGTCCTCGGGGCGGGCCGGCACGTCCGCCTGGGGCGGGCCGCCCTGGGTGCGCAGGGTGCGGCTGCCGGCCTCGATCACCGCGAGGTCGGGGTCACGACGGGTCTCCTCCTCGACGAGCTCCGTGAACTCGTCGAAGGTGTCGTCCGGGTCGGGACCTGCTGATTCTGGGCGCTCGCTCACGGTACCCAGTCTACGGAGCGGCCCGGGCGGCGCCCGGCTGGCCCGGCGCCCCGCCTCAGCCGAGCCACCGCCGCAGTCCCGGCCTGCCCCACAGGACGCTCGCGGCGAAGGACAGCACGGCGGCGGCCACCGCCGTCACGGCGAGTGCCACGGCTGCCGCCGGCCCGTGCGGCACCCGCTCCGCGACGGGCCTGACCAGCAGCATCACGAACAGCAGATGCACCAGGTACGACCCGAACGACGCGTCCGACAGCCGCACCAGCACCGCCCGCGCCCTCTCGGGCACCCGCACCCCGCCCACCGCGCCGAGCACGGCGAAGGTCAGCGCGGCCACCACGACGCTCCCGTACGCGGCGGGGTGCCGCACGGTGAACTGGTACAGGGTGAGGGCGGCCAGCGCGACCGCGGCGCCCGCGAGCCACAGCGGGCGCGGGCCGCGCCGCCGGGCGGCGAGCAGGACGGCGCCCGCCAGCGCGTAGCCCAGTGAGTACAGCGACACGCCCCAGTCCCAGGCGGGCAGCGGCAGCCCGGTGAGGATCCGCACGTCCTCGACGAGCGCCGGTGCGACGGCGAACGCGGTGAGCAGCAGCAGCGACCGGCGGGGCGCGGCGCGCCGCCGGAGGACGAGCACGACGACGCCGAGGAGCAGGAGGAGCGGTACGTAGACGTAGAGGTACCAGAGGTGGAAGGCGGCCTCCACGGAGCCGGACAGGGCCTGTACCGCCTCCTGGGAGCCGCCGTTCGGGGGCCGCCCGGACACGTACTGCCAGAGGAGGTAGACCGCAGTCCACACCGCCATCGGACGCAGGATCCGTCCGAGCCGGGTGAGGAGCTGGGCGTCGTCGCGCACCGGCGAGGCGACGAGGGCGGCCCAGCCGGCCATCGCGAAGAACGCGGGCACGGCGAACCGGCCGGCCGAGTCGCCGAGGATGCCGGCCGTGCGGTGGCCCGCGTCGAAGAACTCGGCGGAGGCGTGCACCAGGACGACGGCGGCGGTGCAGACGACGCGCAGGAGGTCGATGTCGTACCGCCGGTCCCGGCCGGGTCTGCCCCGCTCGGTGTGCGCGGCGGGTGGTGCGGCGGTCGGGGGCGCGGTGCGGGGCATCGTGGGGGTGCTCCTGACGGCGTGGCCTGGCGGTGGGCGAAACCGCAGGTTTCCCCGGGCGGGTTACACGACACCCACGGCGACGTGAACGGCCCCCGACCTGAGGGGTCGGGGGCCGTGACCGGTCCGGGCCTGCCGTCAGGCGCCGGGCAGACGGTCCAGCTGGGACTGGATCCGGATGATGTCCTCCTCCGCCTTGGCCAGGCGGGTGCGGATCTTGTCGACCACGTGGTCCGGGGCCTTCGCCAGGAACGCCTCGTTGCCGAGCTTCGCCGTCGCCTGGGCCTTCTCCTTCTCGGCGGCGGCGAGGTCCTTGGCCAGGCGCTTGCGCTCGGCTGCGACGTCGATCACACCGGACAGGTCCAGCGCGACCTCCACGCCCGCGACCGGCAGGGTCGCCGTGGCCGTGAAGGTCTCCCCCTCCGGCTGGAGGCGCAGCAGCTGGCGGATCGCCGGCTCGTGCGCGGCGAGCGCCGTCCCGTCGAGCGTCAGGCGGGCCGGAACCCGCTGGCCCGGCTGGAGCCCCTGGTCGGCGCGGAAGCGGCGGACCTCGGTGATCACCGACTGGAGCGTGCCGATCTCGCGCTCGGCGTCGGCGTCCCGGAAGCCACTGTCCCGCGGCCAGTCCGCGACGACGACCGACTCGCCTCCCGTCAGCGTCGTCCACAGCGTCTCGGTGACGAACGGGACGACCGGGTGGAGCAGCCTGAGCGTGACGTCGAGGACCTCGCCGAGGACCCGCTTGCTGACCTCGGCCGGTTCGCCGCCCGCCTGGAAGGTGGTCTTGGACAGCTCGACGTACCAGTCGAAGACCTCGTCCCACGCGAAGTGGAACAGCGCGTCCGACAGCTTGGCGAACTGGTAGTCGTCGTAGTGCGCGTCGACCTCGGCGACGACCGCGTTCAGCCGGGACAGGATCCAGCGGTCGGTCGGCGACATCGCCGACGCGTCCGGCAGCGGGCCCTCGACCGTCGCGCCGTTCATCAGCGCGAAGCGCGTGGCGTTCCAGATCTTGTTGGCGAAGTTGCGCGAGCCCTGGACCCAGTCCTCGCCGATCGGCACGTCGACGCCGGGGTTGGCGCCGCGGGCGAGCGTGAACCTCAGCGCGTCGCTGCCGTACTTGTCCATCCAGTCCAGCGGGTTGACCGCGTTGCCGAAGGACTTCGACATCTTCTTGCCGAACTGGTCGCGGACCATGCCGTGCAGGGCGATGGTGTGGAACGGCGGGGTGCCGTCCATCGCGTACAGGCCGAACATCATCATCCGGGCGACCCAGAAGAAGAGGATGTCGTAGCCGGTGACCAGGACGGAGTTCGGGTAGAACTTCGCGAGCGACTCGGTCCGTTCGGGCCAGCCGAGCGTGGAGAACGGCCACAGGCCCGACGAGAACCAGGTGTCGAGGACGTCGGTGTCCTGGTGCCAGCCCTCGCCGGTCGGGGCCTCGTCGTCCGGTCCGACGCAGACGACCTCGCCGTTCGGTCCGTACCAGACGGGGATGCGGTGGCCCCACCACAACTGCCGCGAGATGCACCAGTCGTGGAGGTTGTCGACCCAGTCGAAGTACCGCTTCTCCATCTCCTGCGGATGGATCTTGACCTTGCCCTCGCGGACCGCGTCACCGGCCGCCTTCGCCAGCGGGCCGACCTTGACCCACCACTGCATGGACAGCCGCGGCTCGATGGTGGTCTTGCAGCGCGAGCAGTGGCCGACCGAGTGGACGTAGGGCCGCTTCTCGGCGACGATCCGGCCCTCGGCGCGCAGCGCGGCGACGATGGCGGAGCGGGCCTCGAGCCGGTCCAGGCCCTGGAAGGGGCCGTGGGCGGTGATGACCGCGTGCTCGTCCATCACGGCGATGGACGGCAGGTCGTGCCGCCGGCCGATCTCGAAGTCGTTCGGGTCGTGCGCCGGGGTGACCTTGACGGCACCCGTGCCGAACTCGGGGTCGACGTGCTCGTCCGCGACGACCGGGATGGAACGGTCGGTCAGCGGCAGCTTGACGAGCTTGCCGACGAGGTGCTTGTAGCGCTCGTCCTCGGGGTGGACGGCGACGGCCGTGTCGCCGAGCATCGTCTCGGCACGGGTCGTGGCGACGACGATCGTCTCGTCCCCCTCGCCGTACGTCATGGAGACGAGCTCGCCGTCGTCGTCCTGGTAGTCGACCTCGATGTCGGAGATCGCGGTCAGACAGCGCGGGCACCAGTTGATGATGCGCTCGGCGCGGTAGATCAGCTCGTCGTCGTAGAGCCGCTTGAAGATGGTCTGGACGGCCTGGGAGAGGCCCTCGTCCATCGTGAAGCGCTCACGCGACCAGGCGACGCCGTCGCCGAGGCGGCGCATCTGCCCGGAGATCTGCCCGCCGGACTCGCCCTTCCACTGCCAGACGCGCTCGATGAACGCCTCACGGCCGAGGTCGTGGCGGGACTTGCCCTCCTTGGCGAGCTCCCGCTCGACGACGTTCTGCGTGGCGATGCCGGCATGGTCCATGCCGGGCTGCCACAGCGTCTCGAAGCCCTGCATGCGCTTGCGGCGGGTCAGCGCGTCGATCAGCGTGTGCTCGAACGCGTGCCCGAGGTGCAGGCTGCCGGTGACGTTCGGCGGCGGGATGACGACGGTGTACGGGGGCTTCTCGCTTCCCGCGTCCGCCTCGAAGTAACCGCGCTCCACCCAGCGCTCGTACAGCGGCCCCTCTACATCGGCCGGCGCGTACTGGGTCGGCAGTTCGGTCGTGGGCGCTGGTGGCTCCTGCTGAGCGTTCTCGGTCACGGGGGTCAGTTTAGAGGCGTCACAGGCCTGTCCCGAAACGCGTTTCCTTTGTAACGGTGCGCCCCCCACTGGCCTGAACGTGTCATGCCTGAGCCAGGATGTCAGCAGCACATAAGCATCTGGAGGGGGAATCCCGTCATGAGTCACAACCAGCCGGGCCCGTACGGCGGGCAGCCTCAGCAGCCCGGGCCGTACGGCCAGCCGGGTCCTTACGGCCAGCCGCCGCAGGCTCCGCAGCCCGGCTACGGCTACCCCCAGCAGGCCCCCCCGCCCGGCCAGCCGGGGTACGGCTACCCGCAGCAGCCGGGCCAGCCCGGTGTCCCGCCCCAGCAGCCGTACGGCCAGCAGCCCCCCTACGGGCAGCAGCCGCCCTACGGCCAGCCCCAGTACGGCATGCCGCCCCAGCCCCCGGCGTCGGGCGGCGGCGGCAAGAAGGCCGGGATCATCATCGGCGCGGTGGCGGTCGTCGCGGCCATCGGCGTCGGCGCGTACTTCGTGATCGGCGGAGGCGGCGGCGCGGACATCGCGGACGACGGCCCGCACAAGCTGACGACTCCGGCGACCGTACTCAGTGACGAGTACAAGAAGGGCGACGCCGAGGAGAGCGACGGCTTCGACGAGAACGACATGAAGGAAGCCGAGAAGAACGGCGTCAAGAACGCCAAGAACGTCAACGCGGTCTACCAGGCCGGGGACGAGAGCAATCCGCTCGCCATGAAGATGATCCAGTTCATGGGCGTCTACGGCGAGATCGACGACCCGGAGAAGGTCGTCGACGCCATGTTCGCGCAGATGAAGAAGGAATCCACCGGGGACGAGGAGGCCGAGCTCGTCGGCAGCCCGAAGGCCTTCGAGCCGAGCGCCCTGGACGGCGCCGTCCTGAAGTGCCAGGAGATCAAGGGCAAGAACAGCGGCTCCACCCCGGGCGACCCGGCCTCCGGGCCCTCGGAGATCAGCATGCCGGTGTGCATCTGGGGCGACCACAGCACGCTGGCCGTCGTCATCAACACGGATCTGGCCGACGCCATGGCCGGCAAGGCCGCCGACCTGGAGAAGGCCGCCGACCTCACCGCCAAGTTCCGCAAGGACGTCCGCGTCAAGGCCTGACCCGCACCGCATCGGCACCTGAAGGGGGAACCCCGTCATGAGTCACGACCAGCCGGGCCCGTACGGCGGGCAGCCTCAGCAGCCCGGACCGTACGGCCAGCCGGGTCCTTACGGCCAGCCGCCGCAGGCTCCGCAGCCCGGCCACGGCTACCCCCAGCAGGCCCCCCCGCCCGGCCAGCCGGGGTACGGCTACCCGCAGCAGCCGTACGGCCAGCAGCCCCCCTACGGGCAGCAGCCGTACGGCATGCCGCCCCAGCCCCCGGCGTCGGGCGGCGGCGGCAAGAAGGCCGGGATCATCATCGGCGCGGTGGCGGTCGTCGCGGCCATCGGCGTCGGCGCGTACTTCGTGATCGGCGGAGGCGGCGGCGCGGGCGGCCTGGAGGACGACGGCGCGCACAAGCTCTCCGCGCCGGAGAAGGTGCTCGACGAGTACACCCGTGTCGGTGAAGGCGGCGAGGACTCCAGCTCCGGCACGGTGGACGATCTCGCCGAGGGCGGCATCGAGAACGGCAAGTCCGTCGGTGCCTCCTACTCCACGGCCGACTTCAGCGGCTACGACCCGCAGGACCCCGCCACCATCCCCGACAAGGCCGAGTTGCTGGCGGCCAAGGGGGTGACGTTCTTCGGCGCCTACGGCGAAGTCGCGGACCCCGAGGCCGCGCTCGACAAGATCTTCGCCTCCCTCGAGAAGGAGACCGGGGAGAACTCCGGCAACGGGCTCATGACCGACCTGGTCGGTGAGCCGGAGTCCGTCGACATCGACGGCGCGGTGATGAAGTGCCAGGCGGGCAAGGGCACCAACGACCTCACCCAGAAGGAGACGACCAACTGGTTCTGCGCCTGGGCCGACTACAGCACCATCGCGGTCGTCTCCCCCGGTGACAACACCAAGGACATCACCAAGGACGCCGCGGTGGACATCGCCACGAAGCTGCGCGACGAGGTCCGGGTCAAGGCCTGACGACGAGCGCGGCGCGGGGAGCCGTCGACCGGCGGCTCCCCGCAAGGCGGTCGGCCTTGCCGGCGGTGAGCTGAACACGTGGGACGCGCATGCCACCAGTGGTGCCGGCAGGCGTCCGCGGACCGGTTCGAGGATCAGCGGGGAATCGGCCGTCTCCCGCTGCCGTGAGCCCGAAAGGCACCCCGGCCGCCTCGCCGGGGTGCCTTTCGGGTGTCTGCCGCTATGCCGTCTTCTGCTCGCCCGGGCCCCGGCCGCGGGCGTCGCGCGGGATCAGGGTCGGGTTGACGTTGGAGAGGACCACGTCGGCCGTGATGACCACGCGGGCGACGTCCTTGCGGGACGGGACCTCGTACATCACGCCCTGGAGGACCTCCTCCATGATGGCGCGCAGGCCGCGGGCGCCGGTCTGGCGGAGGATGGCCTGGTCGGCGATGGCCTCCAGCGCCTCGCGCTCGAAGTCCAGCTCGACGCCGTCGAGTTCGAAGAGGCGCTGGTACTGCTTGACGAGTGCGTTGCGCGGCTCGACGAGGATCTGGAGCAGGGCCTCGCGGTCGAGGTTGTGGACGCTCGTGATGACGGGGAGCCGGCCGATGAACTCGGGGATCATGCCGAACTTGACCAGGTCCTCCGGCATGACCTCCTCGAACTGGTCCTTGGACTCCCGCTCCTGCTTGGAGATGATCGTCGCGCCGAAGCCGATGCCCTTGGCTCCCGCCCGGCCCTCGATGATCTTCTCCAGTCCGGCGAAGGCGCCGCCCACGATGAACAGCACGTTCGTCGTGTCGATCTGGATGAACTCCTGGTGCGGGTGCTTGCGGCCGCCCTGCGGCGGGACCGAGGCCGTGGTGCCCTCGAGGATCTTCAGCAGGGCCTGCTGTACGCCCTCACCGCTGACGTCACGGGTGATCGACGGGTTTTCACTCTTCCGGGCGACCTTGTCGATCTCGTCGATGTAGATGATCCCGGTCTCGGCCTTCTTGACGTCGTAGTCGGCCGCCTGGATCAGCTTCAGCAGGATGTTCTCGACGTCCTCGCCGACGTAGCCCGCCTCCGTGAGCGCCGTGGCGTCGGCGATCGCGAACGGGACGTTCAGCATCCGGGCGAGGGTCTGCGCCAGCAGGGTCTTGCCGGAGCCGGTGGGGCCCAGCAGCAGGATGTTGGACTTCGCCAGCTCGATGGCGTCGTCACGGCCCTGGGCGCCGCCGTTCTCGCCGGCCTGGACGCGCTTGTAGTGGTTGTACACGGCGACGGAGAGGGCCTTCTTGGCCGCCTCCTGCCCCACCACGTACCCCTCGAGGAACTCGTAGATCTCGCGGGGCTTGGGGAGCTCCTCCCAGCGGACCTCGCTGGTCTCGGCGAGCTCTTCCTCGATGATCTCGTTGCAGAGATCGATGCACTCGTCGCAGATGTACACACCGGGCCCTGCGATGAGCTTCTTGACCTGCTTCTGGCTCTTGCCGCAGAACGAGCACTTGAGCAGATCGCCGCCGTCACCGATGCGTGCCACGGTGTGCTTCCCCTTCGCCTGGGAGTCGTCTGGACGCGGGCGTCCGGCGGCTCCTGGTGCTGCCTTATGTCCGACGGTACCTTGCCTGGCCCCCCGTTCGGGCCCCCCTTGGCACGGTTCACTTTGACGTGGACTGTGCCAAACCGTGCCAAGGGGCGGCAGACGTCACTCTCCGCCCCGCGTCAGCGCAGGCTGGTGTTGTCCATCTTCCGGGTGGTGATGATCTGGTCGATCAGGCCGTACTCCAGCGCGTCCTCGGCCGTGAGGATCTTGTCGCGCTCGATGTCCTCGCGGATCTTGTCGAGCGGGCGGGTGGAGTGCTTGGCCAGCATCTCCTCCAGCTGGCTGCGCATCCGCAGGATCTCGTTGGCCGCGATCTCCAGGTCGGAGACCTGGCCGCGGCCGGTCTCGCTGTACGGCTGGTGGATCAGCACGCGCGCGTTCGGCAGCGCCATGCGCTTGCCGGGCGTACCGGCGGCCAGCAGGACGGCGGCGGCGGAGGCCGCCTGGCCCATGCAGACCGTCTGGATGTCCGGCTTCACGTACTGCATCGTGTCGTAGATCGCCGTGAGCGCGGTGAAGGAGCCGCCGGGGCTGTTGATGTAGACCGAGATGTCCCGGTCGGGGTCCATCGACTCCAGGCACAGCAGCTGCGCCATGACGTCGTTGGCGGAGGCGTCGTCGATCTGGACGCCGAGGAAGATCACGCGCTCCTCGAAGAGCTTCGCGTACGGGTCGTACTCACGGATGCCCTGGGAGGTGCGCTCGACGAAGCGCGGGATGACGTAGCGGGACTCGGCCGAGGGGCCGGTGTACCGGCCCTCGGAGGCGGCGGGCGTGCGGTCGTACAGGCCGCTGCCGGGGAAGCTGTTCACGGTGTCTCCTGAAAGGGGCTGAGGCGGTCGGCTGGGGCTGCTGGGGCTGTTCACCGGGCGCGGGGGCCCGGTGGGGCGTCCACGGGGCCGCGAGGGCCCCGCGAGGCCGCTCAGGCCCCGGTGCCGCCGCCGCCCGGCATGCCGGCGGCCGTGGCGATCACGTCGTCGATGAGGCCGTACTCCTTGGCCTCGAAGGCGTCGAACCAGCGGTCACGGTCGGAGTCGCGGGTGATCTGCTCGACCGTCTGGCCGGTGTGCTGGGCCGTCAGCTCGGCCATGCGCTTCTTGGTGTGCAGCAGACGCTCGGCGTGGATCTTGATGTCCGAGGCCGAGCCGGCCAGGCCGGCGGACGGCTGGTGGATCAGGATCTCGGCGTTCGGCAGCGCGAAGCGCTTGCCGGGGGTGCCGGCGCTCAGCAGGAACTGGCCCATGGAGGCCGCCAGGCCCATGGCGATCGTCACCACGTCGTTCTTGATGTACTGCATGGTGTCGTAGATCGCCATGCCGGCCGTGATGGAGCCGCCGGGGCTGTTGATGTACAGGTAGATGTCCTTGTCCGGGTCGGAGGCAAGGAGCAGCAGCTGTGCGGTGATCTTGTTGGCAATGTCGTCGTCGACCGGCTGGCCGAGGAAGATGATCCGCTCGCCGAGCAGCCGGTTGTAGACCTGGTCGCCGAGGCCACCACCGATGGAGGGCTCGCCGGCGGCTGAGGGCATCAGATTCGTCACGTATCCACCTGCTCGTCTTACGACGGCGCCGGGCCGTCTCACGTGTCCCTACGGGGTCGGAGCCGTATTCGGTGACTCGCGTCCCCTGGTATTCAAGGACCCTAACGCGGTGACTCCGCCAGGGAATCCCGGTAACGGGAGTGTTCGCCGGGGGCGTAGAGGGGTGTACTCCGCGGTGTGCTCGGCGGGGAGCGCCGTGCGCCTTTCCGGCGGGGGCCACTGGTCCGCGGGCGGCCGCGGACCAGTGGGTGCCGGTCGCGCCCGCCCGGCGGGGCCGCGCGTCGCCACCGCCCCGCGCCCCCGGGCGGGCCGCCCCGCCGTTCGACGGCAGGGCCCCGGGGTGACGCGCACCCCGGGGCCCTGGCGATCATGTCAGAGGTGACGCGAGGGTCAGCCCTCGGTCTTCTCCTCGGCGCCCTCGGTCTTCTCCTCGGCCGACTCGGTGGCGGCCTCGGTGGCCTCCGCCTCGTCCGTCTCCTCCTCGTCCTCGAGGTCGACGATCTGGCCGTTGGTGTCCTTGACCGTGGCCTTCTCGACCACGGCGGCCAGGGCCTTGCCGCGGGCGACCTCGCCGACGAGGAGCGGGACCTGGCCCTGCTCGACGACGGCCTGGGCGAACTGGTCGGGGGACATGCCGGAGGAGGCGGCGCGCCGCATGAGGTGCTCGGTGAGCTCCTCCTGGTTGACGTTCAGCTTCTCCTGCTTGACGAGCTCGTCGAGCACGAACTGGGTCTTGATGCCCTTGATCGCGGCCTCGCGGGTCTCGGCCTCGAACTCCTCCTCGGTCTTGCCCTGGATCTCCAGGTACTTCGCGAGGTCGAGGCCCATCTGGCCGAGCTGGTGGTGCTCGAGGTTGTGCTTGCGGGTGTTGATCTCGTCCTCGAGCAGCTTCTCGGGGACCGGGACCTCGACCAGCTCGAGCAGCTTCTCCAGGACGCGCTCCTGGGCCTGCGTGGCCTGGTCGTACTCCTTCATGTTCTCCAGGCGCTTGCGGCTGTCCGCCTTCAGCTCCTCGAGGGTGTCGAACTCGGACGCGAGCTGGGCGAACTCGTCGTCCAGCTCCGGCAGCTCACGCGCGGCGACCTGGGAGACCTTGACGGTGACCTCGGCCTCCTTGCCGGCCGCCGAACCGCCCTTGAGCTCGGAGGTGAAGGTGGCCTCGCCACCGGCCTCCAGGCCCTTCACGGCGTCGTCGATGCCGTCCAGCAGCTCGCCGGAGCCGATCGTGTACGACACGTCGTTCGCGACGCCGTCCTCGAGGACCTCGCCGTCGACCTTGGCCTCCAGGTCGATGGTGACGACGTCGCCCTCCTCGGCGGCGCGCTCCACCGGGGAGGTGGAGGCGAAGCGCTCGCGGAGCTGCTCGACCGACTTCTCGACGTCCTCGTCGGTGACCTCGACGGCGTCGACCTCGACCTCGATGCCGGAGTAGTCCGGGATCTCGATGGCCGGGCGGATGTCGACCTCGGCGGTGAAGTTCAGCGTCTCGCCGTCCTTCAGCTCCGTGATGTCGACCTCGGGCTGGCCCAGCGGGCTCAGCTCGGCGTCGTTGACGGCGTCGGTGTAGAACTTCGGGAGGGCGTCGTTGACGGCCTCCTCCAGCACCGCACCGCGGCCGAAGCGCTGGTCGATGACCCGGGCCGGGACCTTGCCCTTGCGGAAGCCCTTCACCGTGACCTGCTGGTTGATCTTCTTGTACGCCGCGTCGAGGCTGTCCTTGAGCTCCTCGAAGGGCACCTCGACAGTGAGCCGAACCCGGGTCGGGTTCAGGGTCTCCACGGCGCTCTTCACGGTTCGGTCTCCTTGTGGCTGACTTCTCGGGTTCTGCCGGGACCAGAGCGGCCCGGCCGATTCGCCGCCCGGAGGACTTCAGAGACACACAGGGCGTGCAGCTTGCATAGTAACGGCAGCGGCTACGGCACCCAAAAGGCGATCACCGGTGCGTGAACAGGTGGCTGGTCGGGGTGGCGGGATTTGAACCCACGGCCTTCCGCTCCCAAAGCGGACGCGCTACCAAGCTGCGCCACACCCCGTCTGGTGCGACACGTAGGGTACATGCACCCGGGCGGAACGGCCGCCGCGTTTCACGGACACGGCACGACGCCGGGGGCGGTCCGGAAACGGGGTGTGCGACGGGGGCCCACGACCCGCTACGATGCCTGTCAGTGCCGCGGTCACCGACGCGTGGCGCGTTCCGTGCGGGCGTAGCTCAATGGTAGAGCCCTAGTCTTCCAAACTAGCTACGCGGGTTCGATTCCCGTCGCCCGCTCTGTACGGCTCAGGGCCGGACCGGAGGCTCGTTCCTCCGGTCCGGCCCTGACGCGTGTCGGCTCCGATCGTGTCGGCCTTGATGCGCGTCGGCCCGACGGGTGCGGAAGAGGGCACCGTGAGTGCCCGGGGCGGGACGGTCCGTGTCGGCGGCGGTCGGGGCTCCGGCGCCCCTCAGAAGCTGATCGAGTTGATCATTTCGGCTATCGAGTCCAGGAACCGCTGGATGTCGTCGGCCATGCCGGTGGAGGCGAGGAAGAAGCCGAAGAGGACGGCGACGATCGCCGGCCCGGCCTTGATGGAGCCGCTTCTCATCAGCACCACCAGGATGATCGCCAACAGCAGCACCACGGACAGTGAAATGGCCACAACTGATCACACCCTCGATCGGTTCCGCTTCCCCGGCCCGGGCGACGCGACCCCGCGCACCCCGCCAGAACCATCGTGCCACCAACGCGGCCGCCCTATGCGGCGGCTGACGCATCATCCGTCCCGGCGCGGCCGGACCGGTCCTCGCGCGACCGTCCGCGCGGGCCAACGACGGTGAGCCGTACGGCAATTCGAAAGAACACCCGCGCGGGGAATTCAACCGGATCATTTCCGTCTCCACACAACGCGTTCGCAGCCAATTCGAATGACCGCCGCAGGTGTTCCGCGAACCTTCGCGCAATACCGGAAAGACATACCGAAGCCGGACATCCCACCGGAGTCACCTGCCGGTCTTATGCGTGACTCAGTCCGGAATAATCCGGACAAGGACGACTCGCGTGACGACTCGCGTGACGGCCGAGTTCCCCCTGCGCACGGAGCGTCGGCCCGTGCTCCGGCCAAGTCGCACACTTTCCCCGATCCGGGGTACCCGAGCCCATTACCAGGAACGACGTCGGATGTTTTACGAAATCCCGCGGACAACGCTAGGGTGCCTCAGATGTTCCACGCTGCCTCGTCCCCCGCAAGCGCAGCGAGCTCACCGATCGACTTCCCGAGTCCCCGCCGGGAGGGTCAGTGACGAACTCGCAGCGACCGTACGGCAACCGCAGAACGCCCCTCCCTCCGGCACGGTCGCCGGCGTCCGGAGTACCGGCTCCACGCACGGAGGACAACCGGCCGGCACCGTCCGGCAGACAGCGCGACGCGTTCTTCGACAACGCCAAGTACCTGGCGATCGTGCTGGTGGCCGTCGGCCACGCCTGGGAGCCCCTCAAGGGCGACAGCCGGGTCCTGGAGGCGGCGTACACGGTCGTGTACTCGTTCCACATGCCGGCCTTCATCATCATCTCCGGCTTCTTCTCGCGCAGTTTCGACATGCGGCCCGACCGGCTGCGCCGGCTGATCACCGGCGTCGCCGTGCCGTACATCGTGTTCGAGACCGCCTACCCGCTGTTCAGGCGGGTCGTCGACGACGCCCCTGAGCAGGAGATCAGCCTGCTCGACCCCTGGTACCTGACCTGGTTCCTGGTCGCGCTGTTCGTGTGGCGGCTGACCACGCCGATCTGGAACGCGGTACGGCACCCGCTGCCGCTGGCCCTCGGCATCGCCGTGCTGGCCAGTGTCACCCCCGGCATCGGCGACGACCTCGACCTGCAGCGCGTGCTGCAGTTCCTGCCGTACTTCGTGCTCGGTCTGTGCCTGAAGCCGGACCACTTCCACCTGGTGCGCCGCCGGTCGGTGCGGATCGCGGCGGTGCCTGTGTTCGCGGCGGCGCTGGCCTTCGGCTGGTGGGCGGTGCCGCGGATGAACACCGCCTGGTTCTACCACCGTGACGCCGCGCAGGAGCTGGGGGCGCCGTGGTGGGCCGGCCCGGTCATGGTGTTCGCGCTGTTCGGCTGCTCACTGCTGCTGACCGCCTGCTTCTTCGCCTGGGTGCCGGGCCGCCGCATGTGGTTCACGGCGCTCGGCGCGGGCACGCTGTACGGCTACCTGCTGCACGGCTTCGTGGTGAAGGCCGGTGACTACCGGGGCTGGTTCGACCACTCCGCGCTGCACCGGCCGCTCGGCGAGATCGCGGTGAGCGTCCTGGCGGCGGTCGTGGTGACGCTGCTGTGCACCGCTCCCGTGCGGCGGGTCTTCCGGTGCGTGATGGAGCCGAGGATGGAGTGGGCGTTCAAGCGGGACGCCGCCGAACTGGCCCGCGAACGCGAGCGGCGGCGGGCCGCGGAGACCCGCGAGAAGGTCTCCGCCTAGGGTCCCCGTCTCCCCGGGGGTCTCGTCCAGGAATCCCCCTCCCCCGCCACGAGACCGAGGAGTGCGCGCATCCGCGCGTACTTCTCGGTCAGCCGTGTGCGGGTCGGCCCGTCCAGTACGGCGAGGCGGGCCGGGTCGGCGTTGTGCGCCAGGTCCGCCTCCTTCACCAGCAGCGCGCCGGGGGTGGCGAGGATCCGGGCCGCGTACGCCTCGGGCGGCTCCCCGGACCGCTTGGTGACCGCGAGGACGATGTCCTTGGTCCGCCGGGTCAGCGCCGCCTCCTCCAGCCACCGGCGGGACAGCCTGTCGTCCTCGACGGCGTCGTGCAGCCAGGCCGCCGCGATCTGCTCCGCGTCGCCGCCGCGCGCCCGCACCCCCTCGGCGACGGCCCGGAGGTGTTCGGCGTAGGGCCGGCCCGCCTTGTCGGTCTGCCCGGCGTGCGCGGCGCGGGCGGTGGCCTCGATCTCGGCCAAGGGCAGCGGTGTCGTCTCGGTCACCCGTCCAGTGTGCACGGGTCAGCGGGGGGCGGCGGCCGTCGGGCCCTCACGGCAGATGAGCAGCAGCGCGCGGTCGTCGTTGACGTCCTTGGCGACCGCCTCGATGAGGTGCCAGGCGGCACCGTGGAAGCCGCCGGCGACATAGCGGTCGGCCTCGCCGGTGAGGCGGTCGATGCCCTCCACGATGTCCCGGTCGGAGGTCTCCACCAGGCCGTCCGTGAACAGCATCAGTACGTCCCCGGGGCGCAGCGTGCCCTTCACCGAGTCGAACTGGGCGCCGTCGTACACGCCCAGCAGCGGGCCGTCGGCCGCCTTCTCCTCCCAGCGGCCGCTGCCCGCGCTGAGCTGGAGGCCCGGCGGGTGCCCCGCGGAGTAGAGCTCGTAGTCGCCGGAGTCCAGGTCGAGCACCAGGTGGATGGAGGTGGCGAAGCCCTCGTCCCAGTCCTGGCGCAGCAGGTAGCCGTTGGCGGCCGGCAGGAAGGCGTGCGGCGGGAGGCTGCCGAGGAGGCCGCCGAAGGCGCCGGAGAGCAGCAGGGCGCGCGAGGCGGCGTCCATGCCCTTGCCGGAGACGTCGGTCAGCACGACCTCCAGGGTGCGCCCGCCGTTGGTGCGGGCCGCGACCACGAAGTCGCCCGAGAACGACTGTCCGCCGGCCGGGCGCAGGGCCATCTCGCGGTGCCAGCCGTCGGGGAGCTTCGGCAGCTTGCTCTGTACCCGGATGCGTTCGCGCAGGTCGAACAGCATGGTGCCGCCGCGCCGCCAGGGCACGCCGACCCGGCTGCGGAACTGGGCGACGAGCAGCCCGAAGAAGCCGCAGGCGGCGACGGTGAGGACCACGCCGGGGGTGACGCGGGCCGCGCCCTCGGTGTAGGGGCCGAGTCGCACCGACTCCACGATCAGCGCCGTCGCCGCGGCGGCGTACAGGCCGAGCAGGCTCGCCGGGCGCAGCAGCAGGCCGCCGGCGACGATCGGGACGACCAGCGCGGAGGGCGCGCACCACACGGAGTTGACGAGCGTCCCGGCCGCGATCAGCGGGACGGTGAGGAGCAGTCCGGCGAACGCGACCCAGTCGGAGCCGTCCCCGCGGAAGTAGTCGACGGCGGCCCGGCGCACGCCGACGCGGGCCCGGTGCCACTGCTTCTTCCACCGGGCCGTGAACGTCTCGGCCGCCGCGCGCCGCTCTCGTCCTGCTGCCATTAGTTCGGGACCCTATCCATCAGACCGGCCACTTGGCACGGGAGGTCCTGGTTGTCCCCTTGTCGGGGGGTGACTTCACGGTCAACTTCACAGTCAACTTCACCGGACGCCGTCGTGGGGCCGTCAGCGGGAAATTGCCTCGCTCGTCCCGTACCGCCCTGATAGGCATGGCGCATGGTGATCGAACAGACGGGCCCCACAACCGAACTTCGAGTACTACATCCAGATGATTGGGACAAGTGGTACGCGAACCTGATCCGTGCGTTCGGTGGCGCCGAGGAGGCGGACGAGGAGCGAGAGCTGTGGAACTCGCTCACCGAGCACGAGCGTTCCATGGGTGTCTGGGACGGTGACGCGTGCGTGGGGACGGCGGGCGCGTTCTCGTTCCGGCTGACCGTCCCCGGCGGTGAGTCCGTTCCGGCCGCGGGCGTCACGGGCGTCAGCGTGGCCGCCACGCACCGGCGGCGCGGCCTGCTGCGGACGATGATGCGGCGCCAGCTGGACGACGTCCGGTCCTGGGGCGAGCCGCTGGCGGTGCTCACCGCCTCGGAGCCGGCGATCTACGGCCGGTTCGGGTACGGGGCGGCCGCCTTCCAGCTGAACGCCGAGATCGACACGGGCCGTACGCGCCTGTCGGTCCCGCCGGGCACGGACGACGTACGCGTGCGGTACGCCGCCCCCGCCGACGTGCTCGACGCGTGCGAGGCGGTGTACGCCCGGCTCGTGCCGGGCCGGCCGGGGATGCTCGCGCGCCGGCCCGGCTGGGAGCGGCTGGGGACGCTGGATCCGGCGGGCGGCCGGGGCGGGGCGTCGCCGCTGCAGTGCGTCGTCGCCGAACGGGACGGCGAGACGGTCGGGTACGCGCGGTTCCGGGTGAAGGGGGAGTACGGTCCGGCGGGGCACGAGGGCTCGGTGGTCCTGAGCGCCCTGGACGCGCTGGACCCGGCGGCGGACGCGGCGCTGTGGCGGTTCCTGTTCGGCATCGACCTGACGTCGACGCTGGTGGCGCGCGGCCGGCCGGTCGACGAGGCGTGGCAGTACCTGGTGTCCGACATCCGCCGGTGCCGGCCGGAGGTGCGGGACTCGCTGTACGTACGGCTGGTCGACGTCGGGGCGGCGCTCCGGGCGCGGACGTACCGGGCGCCGGTGGACGTCGTGTTCGAGGTGGAGGACGCCTTCTGCCCCTGGAACGCGGGGCGTTGGCGGCTGAGCGGGGACGTGAAGGGCGCCTCCTGCGAGCGTACGGAGGACCCGGCCGACCTCGCCCTGTCCGTGCGGGAGCTGGGCGCGGCGTATCTGGGCGGGGTGGGCCTCACGGCGCTCGCGGCGGCCGGCCGGGTGACGGAGCTGCGGCGGGGCGCGCTGGCGGAGGCGTCCCTGGCGTTCGGGAGCGACCCGGCGCCGTGGCTGCCGCACGGGTTCTGACCGCTCAGCGGCGCTGGCACTCCGGGCACCAGAACAGGTTGCGGGCGGCGAGGTCGGCGGTGCGGATCTCGCCGCCGCAGATGTGGCAGGGCAGGTGGGCCCGGCGGTAGACGTACACCTCGCCGCCGTGGTCGTCGACGCGCGGCGGGCGGCCCATGGCCTCCGGGGTGTGTTCGGGGCGGACGGTGTCGATGCGGTTGAGGCGGACGCCCTCGCGCATCAGGGCGACGAGGTCGGCCCAGATCGCGTCCCACTCGGCCGGGGTGATGTCCCGGCCCGCGCGGTACGGGTCGATCCCGTGCCGGAAGAGGACCTCGGCGCGGTAGACGTTGCCCACGCCCGCGATGACCTTCTGGTCCATGAGAAGGGCGGCGATCGTCGTACGGCTGCGGCCGATCCTGCGGTAGGCGAGGGCCGGGTCGGCGTCCGGGCGCAGCGGGTCGGGGCCGAGCCGGTCGTGCACCGCCTGCTTCTCGCCGTCCGTGATCAGGGAGCAGGTGGTGGGGCCGCGCAGGTCGACGTAGGACGTGGCGCCGGCGAGGCGGAGCCGGACGGTGTCCGTGGGCGGCGGCGCCGGGGCCGGGCCGAAGGTGACCTTGCCGAAGAGGCCGAGGTGGATGTGGACCCACTCGGCCGGCTCGTCGTCGCCGAAGCCGAGGAACAGGTGCTTTCCGTGGGCGTCGGTGGTGTACAGCGGCGTGCGGTCGAGGAGGGCGGCGGCGTCGGCGAACTTGCCCTGGGGGCTGGTGACGCGGAGGGGGGCGCCGGCGGCGAAGGCGGCGGCGTAGTCCTCGGCCAGCCGGTGGATGGTGTGGCCTTCCGGCACGGGGATGTCCTTCCAAGCTTGCGCCCACCGCCCGGCCGACCGGACGGCCCGACTCGCTCCAGGTGATCCGGCTCGCTGCAGGCGGCCCGACTCGCTCCGGCCGACCCGACCCGCTCCGGGCGGTCCGGCTCGTTCCGGGCCCCGGTGGGGACCGCGTCTGCCGCGTCCCGCCGACGCCTCGGCGCGTCGCCTCGGCGGTGCGCGCCACGGAGCGGGCGCCCTCCCCCGAGGCCCGTGCATCGAGGCGAGGGCCCTGGCGGTGTTACTGCTGCGGGTGGTGCGGGGGGATGGGCGGGAGGCCGCCGCCGGTCTCGTAGGCGGCGAGCATGTCGATCCGGCGGACGTGGCGCTCGTCACCGGAGAACGGGGTGCTCAGGAAGGTCTCGACGAACTTCGTCGCCTCGTCCCGGGTGTGCATGCGCGCGCCCACCGCGATCACGTTGGCGTTGTTGTGCTGGCGGCCCAGGGCCGCCGTCTCCTCGCTCCACGCCAGGGCCGCCCGTACGCCCTCGACCTTGTTCGCGGCGATCTGCTCGCCGTTGCCGGAGCCGCCGATCACGATGCCGAGGGCGCCCTCGTCCGCGGCGGTCCGCTCGGCGGCGCGGAGGCAGAAGGGCGGGTAGTCGTCCTGGGCGTCGTAGATGTGCGGGCCGCAGTCGACGGGCTCGTGACCCGCCGCCTCGAGCCACTCGACGAGGTGGTTCTTGAGTTCGTAGCCCGCATGGTCCGAGCCGAGATACACGCGCATGGTCCGAGTGTGACACGGGGGTTCACGGGAAGGCGCGCCGGGTGCCGTAGCCGGAAACGTGAGGAGAATTACAGAACCTCAGGAAAAGCTCAAGTAACAATATGGATTCGAAGGTTCCCCAATTCGATGGCCTCCGTTTCACTGGTCCGGCCCGTAGACCCGTACGGAGTGCAGCTCCCCCACGGCGCAAAGGAAATCTCCTCCATGACCTCGCAGCCGACCCTGAAGACAGCCGGAGGCGGCCCCGAAGGCCCCGGAGAGCCCGGCGGCAGCCCCGCGGAACACGATTCCGGGCTCCAGGCCGGGCTCAAGAACCGCCATCTGTCGATGATCGCCATCGGCGGTGTGATCGGCGCGGGCCTCTTCGTCGGTTCCAGCTCCGGCATCGCGACCGCCGGCCCCGGCATCCTGCTGTCGTACGCCCTCGTCGGCACGCTCGTGGTGCTGGTGATGCGGATGCTCGGTGAGATGTCCGCGGCCAACCCGACGTCCGGGTCCTTCTCCGCCCACGCCGACCGGGCGCTCGGCCCCTGGGCCGGGTTCACCATCGGCTGGCTCTACTGGTTCTTCTGGGTCGTCGTCCTCGCGGTCGAGGCGACCGCCGGTGCCGCGATCCTCGAGGGGTGGATACCGGCCGTTCCGCAGTGGGGCTGGGCGCTCATCGTGATGGTGGTGCTGACCGCCACCAACCTGGTCTCCGTCGGCTCCTACGGCGAGTTCGAGTTCTGGTTCGCCGGGATCAAGGTCGTCGCCATCGCCGCGTTCATCGTCGTCGGCGGGCTGGCCGTCTTCGGTGTGCTGCCCGGCGTGGACAGCGACCAGGCGGGCCTCGCCAACCTCACCGACCACGGCGGTTTCCTGCCCAACGGCGCCGGCGCGATCCTCACCGGCATCCTGCTCGTCGTCTTCTCCTTCATGGGCAGCGAGATCGCCACCCTGGCCGCCGGTGAGTCGGAGGACCCGCAGCGGGCCGTCACCAAGGCGACCAACAGCATCATCTGGCGGATCGGCGTCTTCTACCTCGGCTCGATCCTCGTCGTGGTCTGCCTGCTGCCGTGGGACAGCGAGTCCATCACCGAGGACGGCTCCTACGTCGCCGCCCTGAACTCCCTCGGCATCCCGCACGCCGGTCAGATCATGAACTTCATCGTGCTGACGTCCGTGCTGTCCTGCCTCAACTCCGGGCTCTACACGGCCTCCCGGATGGCCTTCTCCCTCGGCCGGCGCGGGGACGCGCCGAAGGCGTTCGCCCGGACCACGGACCGCGGTGTGCCGCGCGCGGCGATCCTCGTGTCCGTGGTGTTCGGCTTCGTCGCCGTCTTCTTCAACTACAAGTTCCCGGACTCCGTCTTCCTCTTCCTCGTCAACTCCTCCGGAGCGGTCGCGCTGTTCGTGTGGCTGGTGATCTGCTTCTCGCAGCTGCGCATGCGGAAGATCATCGAGGCGGAGGCGCCGGAGAAGCTGGTCGTGCGGATGTGGCTGTACCCGTACCTGACGTGGGCCAGCGCCGCGCTGATCCTGTTCGTGCTCGGCTACATGCTCACCGACACCGAGCACGACGGGCGCACGACGGTGCTGCTGTCGCTGCTGGTCGCCGCGATCGTGCTCGTCATCGCCGTCGTCAGGCAGCGGGTGGCCGGGCTCCGCGCGGAGGACCGGGACGAGATCCCGGCCGGCTGAGGCAGCCGTCCCACAGGACAGGAGGCTCGGCGGGGGTGCGTACGGCGCCCCCGCCGAGCCTCCTGTCACAGGATCCGGGCGGTCACCGCTTGTCGACGAGCTTCCAGGCGGTGGGCAGCACGCCCATCGCCAGGGCCGCCTTCAGGGCGTCGCCGATGAGGAACGGGGTGAGGCCGGCCGCGATCGCGGCGGAGGCGGACATACCGGTGGCCAGGGCCAGGTACGGCACACCGACCGCGTAGATGACCGCCGAGCCGAGCACCATGGTGCCCGCCGTGCGCCAGGCGGAGCGGTCGGTGCCGCGGCGGGCCAGGGCGCCCACGACGACGGAGGCCAGCAGCATGCCCAGGACGTAGCCGAAGGACGGCATCGCCGTCCCCGACCCGCCCTCCGCGAACCACGGCACGCCGGCCGCGCCCACCAGCGCGTACACCGCGAGGGAGACGAAGCCGCGGCGGGCGCCGAGGGCGGTGCCGACGAGGAGCGCGGCGAAGGTCTGGCCGGTCACCGGCACCGGGGAGCCGGGGACGGGCACCGCGATCTGGGCGGCGAGGCCGGTGAGCGCGGCGCCGCCGAGCACGAGCGCGGCGTCCCGGACGCGGGAGGCCGGGACGAGGTCGGCGAGGACCTGTCCGGATCGGGCGGACGTGACGGTGGCGGTGCTCATGAGGTCTCCGCGGAGTGAGGGCAGTTGGGGACACCGTGACGCTATACCGGCGTCCGCGCGCCGATCACCGTCAGCGGTCGACAAAGGCGCCGACGCGGAGTTGGTGGGCTCCGGACAAAGGGCGGGGCGAGGAGGGGCGCGAGGTGACACCGGTCACGGAGGTGACGTGGTTTCGCCGGTACGCGGCCGGGGAAGGGCGGCTGTGGGGATCCGCCAAACGGGCCGGACGGTGCCTCACGCGACGACCGCCAGGTGACCGGAACATCACCCTCCGCATGACACGTGTCCACATGCTGGGCGACCTCCCCGTGCGCGCGGGCGGGCCGACCACACTGGGTGGCGTTTTTGCCGTCTCCCGCATTGGACGAGCCGCGCCATGCCCCGCACCTCCCCCGAGCTCCCGGCTACGCCCGGCCAGGGGGCACCCCCGGTCGAGACACCTCCCGAGGCGGACCGCGCCTCCCTCTCCCACGGTCTGAAGCAACGCCATCTGTCGATGATCGCCCTCGGCGGGGTGATCGGCGCCGGACTGTTCGTCGGCTCCGGGTCGGCCATCGCCGCCGCCGGTCCGTCCGTCGTCGTCGCCTACGCCCTCTCCGGCCTCCTGGTGATGCTGGTGATGCGGATGCTGGGCGAGATGTCCGCCGCGTACCCGTCGTCGGGCTCCTTCTCCGCGCACGCCGAGCGGGCGTTCGGGCCCTGGGCGGGGTTCACCGTGGGCTGGTCGTTCTGGGTGCTGCTGTGCACGGCGGTCGGCCTGGAGGGCATCGGCGCCGCGGCGATCGTCACCGGCTGGCTGCCGGGCACGCCCGCGTGGGCGTGGGTGGCGCTGTTCATGGTGGTGTTCTGCGGGACGAACCTCGCGGCGGTGCGGAACTTCGGCGAGTTCGAGTTCTGGTTCGCGGCCCTCAAGGTCGGCGCGATCTCCCTGTTCCTGGTGCTCGGCGTGCTGGCGATCGCCGGTGTGCTGCCGGGCACGGACTCCCCGGGCGCCTCCCACCTCACCGACTTCCTCCCCCACGGCGGCGAGGGCCTGGTGATCGGACTGCTCGCCTCCGTCTTCGCGTACGGCGGTCTGGAGACGGTGACCATCGCGGCGGCCGAGTCGCGGGACCCGGTCAAGGGCGTGGCGGGCGCGGTCCGTACGGCGATGTGGCGGATCGCGCTGTTCTACGTCGGCTCGATGGCGGTCGTCGTCACCCTGGTCCCGTGGGACTCCCCGGCGGTGGTCGAGGACGGCCCGTACGTCGCCGCCCTGGACCGCCTCGGCATCCCGGGCGCCGACCAGGTGATGAACGTCGTGATCCTGGTGGCGCTGCTGTCCGCGATGAACGCCAACGTCTACGGCGCCTCGCGCATCGGCTACTCGCTGGTGGAGCGCGGGCACGGCCCGAAGGCGCTCGGCCGGGTGTCGGGCGGGGTGCCGCGGGTCGCCGTACTGGCCTCCTCGGCCTTCGGCTTCCTGTGCGTGCTGCTGAGCTACTGGCGGCCGGACGACGTCTTCGCCTGGCTGCTGAACACCATCGGCGCGGTGATCCTGGTCGTCTGGATCTTCATCGCCGTCTCCCAGTTGCGGCTGCGCCGCCGGCTGGAGCGCGAGGCCCCGGAGCGGCTCACGGTGCGGATGTGGGCCTTCCCGTGGCTGACCCGGTTGGCGCTGGCCGGCATGGCGGCGGTCTTCGTCCTCATGGCCCGGGAGCCGGACACGCGGGTGCAGCTGTACTCGACGGGTGCGATGACGCTGCTCCTGGCGGCCGGGGGGTACGCCCGGCAGCGGGCGCGCGCCCGGGACTGACGCCCGCCCCGACGGCCCCGCGTGCGCACGCGGGGGCCGTTTCGCGTACCGGGCCACGGACAGCCCTTTCTGCTGCTAGCGTGCAGTTGCAAGCAATATGCAATAAGAGTCCTGCCTCGTGATCGTCTTCTCACCGTTCACCCGGCAGGCTGAAAGAAGGAAGCCCCCGCGAGGACAGGACTCGCGGGGGCTTCCGGTATGCGGCGATCCGGGTCATCGTTACGCAATGGCGACACAAAGGACGACCCTGGAGTTCTGCTGGACCTGCGGCTCGGAACAGCAGCACCGCCCGCTGAACAAGGCGGAGCAGGAGGAGCTCAAGAAGCGGCTGGGCCGCGTGAGCGTGAGCGAGTTCCGGCTCTGCGTGAACGTGCTGGACCCGGAGACCGGAAAACAGTGCCGCAACCTGCGCACGGGCTGGGACAAGAAGCCCTTCACCCCGCCCATCAAGATGCCCGTGGTCGAGTGACCGTCACAGGTTGCTGAAGTCCGGCCCCTTCGTCCGCGTGCGCTTGATCTCGTAGAAGCCGGGGACGGAGGCCACCGCGAGGGTGCCGTCCCACAGGCGGACGGCATCCTCGCCCTTGGGCGCCGGGGTGACGACCGGGCCGAAGAAGGCGATCTCCTCGCCGTCGGGTCCGGGGACCGCGATGACCGGGGTGCCGACCTCCTGGCCGACCTTCTCGATGCCCTCCTTGTGGGAGGCGCGCAGCTCGGGCTCGTAGGGGGTGGAGTCCCAGTGCTCCATGAGGGACCCGGGCAGGCCGACGTCCTTCAGGGCGGCGGCGACCGTCTCCTTCTCCGGGCCCTCGCCCTGGTTGTGGATGCGGGTGCCGAGCGCGGTGTAGAGGTCGCCGAGCACCTCGGCGCCGTGCTCCTGCTGGGCCGCGATGACCACCCGGACCGGACCCCAGGCCTTGGCCTCGATCCACTCGCGGTAGTGGGCGGAGAGCTCGTCGAGCTTGTCCTCGTTGAGGACGCCCAGGCTCATCAGATGCCAGCGGATCTCGATGTCCCGCACCTTCTCCACCTCCCGCACCCAGCGGGAGGTCATCCAGGCCCAGGGACATGACGGGTCGAACCAGAAGTCGACGGGCGTGGCGGAAGACTTCTCCGACATGTCACTCCTCACTGACGGAAGGGTTTCCCAGGGGGAACACCGTGCCTCCCCCCGGCCATTCCCGGCTGCCCCGCGTCAGGAGCGCGTGGCAGGATCAGTGCTGTTCATCCCTGTCGACGACGCCTGAGGAGTGCCGCCCGTGCCCGGTGAGAACCTGACCCGTGACGAGGCCCGGGAGCGGGCAGCCCTGCTGTCCGTCGACGGGTACGAGGTGTCCCTGGACCTGCGTTCGGCGGTCGGCGAGCACGACGGCGGGGGGCCGCGCACCTTCCGCTCCGTCACCACCGTCCGGTTCCGCTGCGCCGAGCCGGGCGCGAGCAGCTTCGCGGACCTGATCGCGCCGGCCGTCACGGCCGTCTCCCTCAACGGACGCGACCTGGACCCCGGCCAGGTCTTCGACGGCTCGCGGATCCTGCTGGAGGACCTGGCCGCCGAGAACGAGCTCGTCGTCGACGCGCTGTGCGCCTACTCCCGCACCGGCGAGGGCATGCACCGCTTCGTCGACCCCGAGGACGGCGAGGTGTACCTCTACACCCAGTACGAGCCGGCCGACTCCCGCCGCGTCTTCGCCAACTTCGAGCAGCCCGACCTCAAGGCGCCCTACCGCTTCGAGGTGCGCGCCCCCGAGGGCTGGACGGTGTGGAGCAACGGGGCCGGTGAACTCGCCGACGGGGTGTGGCGGTTCGCGGAGACCAAGCCGATCTCGACGTACATCACGTGCGTGGTGGCCGGCCCGTACCACTACGTGACCGACTCCTACGAGCGGGTCCTCGAGGACGGTACGCGGCTGGAGATCCCGCTCGGCGCGATGTGCCGCAAGGGTCTCGCGCCGCACTTCGACGCCGACGACGTGTTCCTGGTGACCAAGCAGGGCCTGGACTTCTTCCACGACCACTTCGACTACCCGTACCCGTTCGGCAAGTACGACCAGGCGTTCGTGCCCGAGTACAACCTGGGCGCGATGGAGAACCCGGGGATGGTGACCTTCCGCGAGGAGTACATCTTCCGCGGGAAGGTGACGCGGGCGTCGTACGAGGGCCGCGCCAACACGATCCTGCACGAGATGGCGCACATGTGGTTCGGCGACCTGGTCACCATGGAGTGGTGGGACGACCTGTGGCTGAAGGAGTCCTTCGCGGACTTCATGGGCGCGTTCTCGCTGGTCGGCGCGACCCGCTTCACCGACGGCTGGATCACCTTCGCCAACCGCCGCAAGGCGTGGGCGTACCGCGCGGACCAACTGCCCTCCACGCACCCGATCACCGCCGACATCCGCGACCTGCAGGACGCCAAGCTCAACTTCGACGGCATCACCTACGCCAAGGGCGCCTCGGTGCTCAAGCAGCTGGTGGCGTACGTCGGCCAGGACGCGTTCCTGGAGGGCGCCCGGCGCTACTTCAAGCGGCACGCGTACGGCAACACGCGCCTCGGCGACCTGCTGTCGGTCCTGGAGGAGACCAGCGGCCGGGACATGGCCGCCTGGTCGCGGGCGTGGCTGCAGACGGCCGGCGTCAACTCCCTCACCCCGCAGGTGCTGCTGCGCGAGGACGGCAGGATCGACGAACTGGCCGTGGTGCAGGAGGCGGCGGAGTCGCACCCCGAACTGCGCCCGCACCGGGTCGCGGTGGGCCTGTACCGGCGTGACGACTCCGGCACCCTGGAGCGGTACGCGCGGGCCGAGACGGACGTCGAGGGGGCGCGTACGGTCGTGGCGGAGCTGGCGGGCGCGGACGCTCCGGAGCTGGTGCTGGTCAACGACGACGACCTGACGTACTGCAAGACCCGCTTCGACGAGACGTCGCTGGCCACGCTGCGCGAGCACCTGGGCTCGCTGACCGACCCGCTCGCCCGCGCCCTGTGCTGGTCGGCGCTGTGGAACATGACGCGGGACGCGCTGCTGCCCGCGCGGGACTTCATCGGCCTGGTGGTGCGGTTCGCCGGACGCGAGTCCGACATCGGCGTGCTCCAGATGCTGCACGCCTGGGCCGGGTCGGCGCTGGTGCACTACGCGGCCCCGGACTGGCGGGAGACCGGCGAACGGCTGGCGGCCGAGGACGCGCTCCGGGAGCTGCGGGAGGCCGGGCCGGGCAGTGAGCACCAGCTGGCGTGGGCGCGGTTCTTCGCGACCGTGGCCTCCGCCGAGCAGGACCTGCTGCTGTTGCGGGACCTGCTGGACGGCACCGCGGGGATCGACGGCCTGGAGGTGGACCAGGAGCTGCGCTGGGCGTTCCTGGAGCCGCTGGCCGCGCACGGGGTGGTGGACGAGAAGCGGCTGGACGAGGAGCTGGCCCGCGACGACACCGCGTCCGGCAAGCGGCACCACGTGCGCTGTCTGGCCGCCCGCCCGTCGGCGGCGGTCAAGGCGCGGTGCTGGGCGCAGGTCGTGGAGTCGGACGCGCTGTCCAACGCGCTGGTGGAGGCCACCATCTCGGGCTTCGCGCAGGCGTCCCAGCGGGAGCTGCTCGCGCCGTACACGGAGAAGTACTTCGCGGCGATCGAGCGGGTGTGGACCGAGCGGTCGATCCAGATCGGCATGGACGTGGTGCGGGGCCTGTTCCCCTCCTTCCAGGACTCGCGGGCGACGCTGGACGCGACGGACGCGTGGCTCACGTCCCACGAGGACGCGGCGCCCGCCCTGCGCCGCCTGGTCCTGGAGTCCCGCGACGACCTGGCCCGCGCGCTGCGCGGACAGGCCCGCGACGCGGCCGCCGCCGGTCGCTGAGGGGCGGATCCGGCCCTCGGCCGGGCGTTCCGCCATCGTTACAAAATGCCCGTAACCCCTGGTCCGCGCCCGAACGGACCAGGGGTTCTCGGCATCCGAACACACGTCCTTTAGTGCGTTCTTGTCCTCATTTGTCGACGAACGTGTAACAGGGGTTCAAAGGCGGGCCGAAGGCGGGAAATTGCCGGGCATGAACCACAACACCCCGCTCTCCCCCCGCCCCCTGCACCACCTCTCCGCCGGCGCCGGGCGCCGGGTGCTGACCCACGCGCAGCTGCGCGCCCACGGCGTCTCGGCCGCGGAGGCCGGCCGGCGGTGCGGCCCCGACGGGCCCTGGCAGCAGCTCCTCCCGGGCGTCGTCCTGCTCCACCCCGGTCCGCCGACCGGCGAGGAGCGGCTGCGCGCGGCGCTGATGTACGCGGCGCGGGAGCGGACCACGGGCGTCCCCGTCCAGCCCGGCACGGAGGGACCTCCCGCCCACGGGGAGGCGATGATCACCGGGCCGGCCGCGCTGACCCTGCACGGCTTCTCCTCCGCTCCCCCGCTGTCGTCCCTGGAGGTCTTCGACGTCCTGGTCCCGCGGCTGCGCCGGCTGCGCTCGACGGGCTGTGCCCGTATCGTCCGCGCCGCGGACCTGCCCGTCCCGGAGCAGGTCGCGGGCCTGCCGGTGGCCCCGGTGCCGCGTGCGCTGGCCGACGCCGTGGCGGGCCTCCAGGACGCGGGCACGGTGCGCCTGCTGCTCACGGAGGCGGTGCGCGGCGGCTTCTGCGACCCGGCGGCGGTGGTGCGCGAGCTGACCGCCGCGAAACTGCTGAACCGGACGCACGTGGTGGACGCGGTGGACTCGCTGCTGGCCGAGGGGCGGGCGCTGGCGGAGTCCCGGCTGTACCGGATGGTGCGCGACCACGGCCTGCCCGACCCGTGCTGGAACGTCGAGCTGCGGCTGCCGGGCGGACCCGGCCTCGGCGGTCTGGACGCGTACTGGCCGGAGCACGCGGTGGCGGTGGAGCTGGACACCCGCGCGCCGCGCCCGGGCCGGCGGCCCGACGACGAGGCCGAGTGGTCGGAGTACGCCCGCAAGCGCGAGCACCTGGAGCGCCTCGGCATCACGGTCGTCCACATCACCCCGCGCAAGCTGCGGGACGCGATGGAGCAGCAGGCGACGGTGGTCCGTACGGCGCTGATGGCCTCGGCCGACCACGGCCCGTCGGCGTATGTGGTGGTGCTGCCCCGATAGGGGGCCGGGGCGGCACCGTCAGGAGGGGAGGGGAGGGGCCGCCGGGCGGCCCCTCCCCGTGCGTGCGCGGGTCAGCGCTTCCTCAGCAGCAGTTCGGTGTTGCGGTCCCCCGGGTCGCCGGCCAGGTCCGTGCGGGAGCCGGGGACGTTGAAGGAGAGTTCGCGGTAGAGGGCGGCCAGGCCGGTCCGGGAGAGGTCGGTGAAGTCCGTGCGGTGCGGGGCCGAGGACTCGACGAGGGTGGTGAAGAGCGAGAGCGTGCCGTCCTTGTTGTCCACCAGCTCGATGACGCGGGCCAGTTGGGGGAACTCGACGTGGGAGGCGGTGGAGATCTCCCAGAAGGTGCCGCCGGACCCGGTGTGCGGGGTGATCGCGTTGCGGTGGATGTGGCCGTTGACCCAGGCGACCACGTTGCGGTGCCGGCCGAGCAGCGCGGCGACCTCCTCGCCGGTGTGGCGCCGTTCGCCGGGGCGGGCCGGGTCGGGCCGGGTGTTGTGCATGCTCGTGCTGGTGTGGTGGCTGAAGACGATGACGTACGCGTCGGGGTTCGCCCGCAGTGTCCGCTCCAGCCAGCGCAGCTGGGCCGTGCCGACGGAGCCGGTGTAGTGGCCGCCCGGGTCGGTGGTGTCGAGGCTGACGCCGAGGACGTCGTCGGTGACGCGGAAGGTGTAGTACTGGGTGCCCGTCTCGAGGTTGTCGGCGGTGTAGCCGTGGCCGACCGGGCCGGGGCCGCGGTGCGCCGGGTCCAGGTGGGCCCGCAGGTACTCGGCGGGGGTGAAGGGCGCGCGCTTCTCGTCGGGGGTGACGGAGCGCATCGAGCGGGCGTGGGCCTTGAGGAAGTCGCCGTAGCGCACGCCTTCGGGGTCGGTGGCCTTCGAGATGGTCCGCCGGAGCCGGTACGCCTCGTCCGCGGGGACGTCCATCAGCTTGCGCCCGCCGACCGCGAGGTCGGTGAGGTAGGGGTCGCCGTGGGAGGCGTAGCAGCCCAGCGGCATCGCGTCGTGGTTGCCGACGGTGGAGTACCAGGGCAGGTCGAGGCCGGGGCTGTCGACCTCGCGCAGGGCCGCCGCGAGGAAGCCGTCGAGGTGCGGGAAGCCGCGCCGCTTGTCGGCGTCGCGGAGTTCGGAGTCGGGGTGCCAGTACTGTCTCAGGCCGCTGTTCTGGACGCCCTCGTAGTGGTGCGGGTCCCCCGTGTTGGGGGTGACGCGGCCACCGCTGAGCACCGTCAGGAACCACTCCAGTTCGGAGCGGGCGTTGTTGTCCGTGTTGTCGCCGGTGGTCATCGCGAAGTGCAGCGGTGAGCCGGTGACGGGGGCGCCCCGCAGCGTGTTGATCCGTTCCACGAGGGCGACCGCGCCCTGGACGGTCAGCGCCTCCTGGGGCCGCCAGGCGTTGTCGGCCGCCGCCCGCAGGTACTCCAGGCGCAGCGGATGCTGGGCGTCGATGATGTGCAGGTCGGTGAGCTGGACGAAGGACACGAGCGGGGTGCGGCGGTCGGCGCGCCCGGAGCGCGGGCCGGCCAGGTCGTCGCGCACCACCCGGCTCCAGCCCGGTCCTTCGGCGAGGCGCCGGTATCCCGGGCCGCGGCGGGCGTCCGCCACGGCGTCGACGGTGGTGCCGCGGGTGTACGGGGCGAGCGGGGCGGCCGGTGCCTGCCGGGAGGAGGCGAGCACGGCCTCCTCCGCGGCGGGACCGGAGTCCGCCGCGGCGGCGGTGCCGCCGTCGGGCCACAGGGCGTAGCCGGCGCCGGCGGAGAGGGCCACCGCTCCGGTGGCGGCGAGGAGGGAACGGCGGTGGAGTCCAGTGGAGCCGGCGACTGAGCGTATGCGCGACATGGCGCTTGTCTCCCCGGGTGCGAACGCGTCGGCAGTGGTCGCGGGGCGCCCGCCGGGCGAACGTCCCGCTCGTACTGGATGCTTGGCACCGGGGGTGGCCCGGGCGTGAACGAGACGGCAACGCGCGACGCCGATCGCCGTACGTCGGTCCCGGACCGCCGCAGGCGTCGACGACCGCTCCCGCACTCGCCGGGGAGCGGTCACTCGGCGTTCATCTCACGGGGCAGCGGCCGGCCTCACCCCGCCTCCACCCGCCCGGCCGCGGGACGTTCCCGCCACAGTCGCAGCCCGATGTCGACCATGCGGACGCGGACCAGGTCCGGGACGGCGTCCAGGGGCTGCCAGGCGGCGAGGTCGGTGGAGCCGCCGATCTCGTTGCGGAGTTCGCCGCCGGTGATCCGGCCCTCGTAGACCAGCCGTACGCCGTGGTGGTCCACGGAGCGTCCGAAGCGGGCGGGGAAGGTGCGGCGGGTGGAGTGCACGCCGAGCAGCCCGGTGACCTCGACGCGGTAGCCGGTCTCCTCCTCGACCTCCCGCCGCACGGTGTCGTAGGGGTCCTCGCCGTGTTCCATGCCGCCGCCCGGCAGCACCCACTCGGGGACGCCGCCGGGGCCCGGTGACCGGGCGAGCAGGAACTGTCCGTCGCGCACCACCACGGCGTAGGCCGCCACCCTCAGATTCCGTCGCATCCGGGGACGCTAACCCGGCGGCCGGTGGCGCGTGGGCGACTTGTCGCCTTCGGCACCTCATCTCCCCATACGGGCACCGGGGGTTTTCCCCATACATCCATTTCGGTTCGGTCAACCCTCGCCAAACACCCGCCCCTTGCGTAAGGCTCAGCGATCGTCCGGAATCGCATTCCGGACCGTTGCGACCAGGGTCGATCGGCTCCGGTCGCCCCACGACCGTTCCTTTCCTTACAAGGGATGCCGATGACCCACTCCCCCCAGCGCGAACCGATACCGGGCGCGAGACGCGTGGCCCGCATCGCCGTGGCCGCCGGTCTCGTCGCCGCGCTCTCCGCGGCCGGGCCGATCCCCCTGGCCATGGCCGCCGACACCCCGTCGGCCGCCCCCGCCGACGCGGACGTCAAGTCCGCGCACGACAAGCTCGGCGCGGACGACGCGGACCTGCTCGCCGAGGCCAAGGCCGACGGCGCCAAGAACGTCACGATGATGATCGCCACCGCGCCCGGGAAGACCGAGCAGGTCGCCGGGCAGCTCGACGCGGTCAAGGGCGGTTCGGTCGGCCGAACCCACGACGAGCTCGGCTACGTCCGGGCCACCGTCCCCACCGGCAAGGCGGACGCGGCAATCACCGCCGCCACCAAGCTCTCCTCCGTGCACGGCGTCGACCTGCGCGAGGAGATCCCGCTGGACGACCCGACGCCGAGCGCGGACACCGCGAAGCGGGCCGGCGGCAAGGACCGCGGGCACGGCGACCGCGCCTACCCGGCTCCCGGCGAGCGGACGCCCGCGAAGAACCCGTACAACCCGTCCTTCGAGACCGGTGCCGTCGAGTTCGTCGAGGACAACCCGAAGGCGGACGGCCGCGGGGTCACCATCGGCATCCTCGACTCCGGTGTGGACCTCGGCCACCCGGCGCTGCAGAAGACCACCACCGGCGAGCGCAAGATCGTCGACTGGGTGACGGCGACCGACCCGATCGTGGACAGCGACCAGACCTGGCGCCCGATGGTCTCCTCCGTCTCCGGGCCCACCTTCACCTACGGCGGCAAGACCTGGAAGGCGCCCGCCGGTTCGTACCGGATCAGCACCTTCCTGGAGTCGTACACCACCGGCGGCGACGCCAAGGGCGACGCCAACCGCGACGGCGACACCACCGACTCCTGGGGCGTCCTCTACGACGCCGCCGCCGGCACGGTCCGCGTCGACCTGAACAACAACCAGGACTTCGGCGACGACACCCCGATGAAGCCGTACAAGGACGGCTTCCAGGTCGGGTACTTCGGCACCGACGACCCGAGGACCGACATCGCCGAGCGCCAGCCGTTCGTCGTGGAGATCCGCGAGGACGTCCCGATGGACCCCTACGGCGGTGACTGGACCGGCAAGACGGCCGACTTCGTCAACATCGGTGTCATCGAGTCCGAGCACGGCACCCACGTCGCCGGCATCACCGCCGCCAACGGCCTGTTCGGCGGGAAGATGGACGGCGCCGCCCCCGGCGCGAAGATCGTCTCCTCGCGCGCCTGCACCTGGTCCGGCGGCTGCACCAACGTCGCGCTCACCGAGGGCATGATCGACCTCGTCACCGAGCGCGGCGTCGACATCGTCAACATGTCCATCGGCGGCCTGCCGGCGCTGAACGACGGCAACAACGCCCGCGCCGAGCTCTACACCCGCCTGATCGACACCTACGGCGTCCAGCTGGTGATCTCCGCGGGCAACTCCGGCCCCGGCGCCAACACCATCGGCGACCCCGGCCTGGCCGACAAGGTCATCTCCGTCGGCGCGTCCGCCTCCAAGGAGACCTGGGCCGCCAACTACGGCTCCGTGGTGAAGACCAAGTACGCCATGATGCCGTTCTCCTCGCGCGGTCCGCGTGAGGACGGCGGCTTCACGCCGACGCTGGTCGCGCCCGGCGCGGCGGTCAACACCATCCAGACCTGGATGCCGGGCGCCCCGGTCGCCGAGGCCGGCTACGACCTCCCGGCCGGCTACGGCATGCTCCAGGGCACCTCGATGGCCTCCCCGCAGGCCGCCGGCGCCTCCGCGCTGCTGCTGTCCGCCGCGAAGCAGAAGCGCATCGACCTCACGCCCGCGGACCTGCGCACCGCCCTCACCTCCACCGCCGAGCACATCAAGGGTGTGCAGGCCTACGAGGAGGGCGCCGGCCTCATCGACATCGAGGACGCCTGGGACGCCATCCGCGACGGCGCCACCGCGCACGACTACACGGTGAAGGCGCCGGTCGACACCGCGATCGACCAGTTCCTGGCGACGCCCGGCTTCGGCACGGGCCTCTACGACCGTGAGGGCGGCCTGAAGGTCAGGCAGAAGAAGACGTACGACGTCACGATCACCCGTACGTCCGGCCCCGACCGCGCGATCCGGCACGAGCTGGACATCGAGAACGACGGGGACCACACCTTCCGCATCGTCGGCGACGACGACGTGCGGCTGCCGCTGAACGAGCCGGTCACCGTCAAGGTCCAGGCCGCGCCCCGCTCGGCCGGCATCAAGAGCGCGATCCTGGAGGCCGACGACCCGCGCACCGAGGGCGTCGACCGGCAGATCCTCACCACCGTGGTCGTCTCCGAGCCGCTGGAGCACACCTTCTCCACCTCCGGCACGGCCCAGCGCAACAGCAGCACCTCCTACTTCGTCACCGTGCCCGAGGGCGCGAAGACGCTGGAGGTCGCGATGAGCGGGCTGAAGGACGGCAGCCAGACCCGGTTCATCGCCATCCACCCGTACGGTGTCCCGTCCGACAGCACCTCGACGCCGGACTGCTACCACAACTACAACGACGGCAACGGCTGCCGCCCCGACGTGCGGTCGTACGAGAACCCGCAGCCGGGCGTGTGGGAGATCGAGGTCGAGTCGCGCCGCACCTCGCCGCTGCTCGACAATCCCTACGAGCTGGACGTCGCCGTGCTCGGCGCGGCCTTCGACCCGGAGACCGTGACCGTGTCCGAGGCGAAGGTCGGCGCGCCGGCCGCCGTCTCCTGGACGGTGACGAACGAGTTCGCCGCGCTGGAGGGCGAGCTGGTGGGCGGTCCGCTCGGCTCGTCGAAGACGGAGCGGCCGGCCATCGCGACCGGTGAGACCCGTACGACCACGGTCGAGGTGCCCGAGGGCGCCACCTCCCTCGACGTGGCCATCGGCAACGTCTCCGACGCCTCCGCCGACCTGGACCTGACGGTCTACGACGCCGACGGCAACCAGGTCGGCCAGTCCGCCGACGGCGACTCGGAGGAGTCGGTCTCCGTCGTCGAGCCGGCGGCGGGCACGTACACCGTGGAGGTCGTGGGCTACTCCGTCCCGGCCGGTTCCACGGACTACGACTACCGGGACGTGTTCTTCTCCGCCTCGCTCGGTTCCGTCGGCGTCGACGGCTCCGCGACGGTGGAGCTCGGCACGGGCGACTCGGCGACCGTCTCCGGCGACGTCACCGTCGCCGCGGCGGCCCCCGAGGGGCGTGCGTTCTTCGGACGGGTCCAGCTGGTGAACGCGCGCGGCACGGTCGCGGGCGTCGGCAGCGTGGCGATCGAGAAGGTCACTCCGTAGGGAACCGGCCGGTTCGGACAGGGGCGGGCGTCCGTTGCGGGCGCCCGCCCCTTCGTCGTGCTCAGCCGCAGGTGAGGGTGCGCGATGCGGGGAGCGAGGCGGTGATCCGGACCCGTTCGGGTGCGATGTCCGCCTCCCCGACGACCACCGTGTCCGGGTGGACGCCCTCGGCGGGCATGCCGACCAGCACCTGGTCGCCCTCGTGCAGCGGGGCGTCACCGACGGGGTCGTGGAGGAAGGTGACCTCGCCCTCGCCCTTGTAGTAGCGGCTCGCCCTCAGCGTGACGCGTTCCGCCCCGGCCCCCGGCATCTGGTCCACCGTCAGCACGGTGCCCTCGGCGACGAGGCGGGCGCAGGCGAGGTAGCGGGGACTGCCGAAGGCGGCCCCGCCCGCGTCCTTCCCTCCGGCCTCCTCGGAGTCGGCCTGCGCGGCGGAACTGCCCGCGTCCGAGTCGGCCGCTCCCCCGGTCTGCGTCACGAGCCACCCCATACCGACGACGACGGTGGCGGCAGCGGCGGCCACGAGGGCGCCGAGGGCGGCCTTGAGGGGCCGCCGCCGGCCGCGGTGCGGTCCGCGGGGGCCGCGTACGGTGCCGGGGCGCCCGCCGGCCGGGTGCCTCACCGCCGGCCGGGCGGCCGGCGGCCCGTCCCCGGAGCGGGGCCCGGCCTCCGGTTCCGGACCGGCCCCCGGCCCGCCGGCGAGCCGCCCGGCCCCGCCTCGCCCCGCCGGCGCACCGGCACCCTCCCCGTCCTCGGCCGCCCCGGCGAGAGCGTCCCCGATCAACGCCAGCTGTTCCCGCAGCACGGCGACGTCGACGACGGCCGCCCGGTGCGCGGCCACGACCCCCGGATCCTGCCGTGCCCGCACGGACAGGGGCTCGTCGAGAAGGACGGCCATCAGCGCGTCCATACCGCCGGGGGCGGGACCGTAGCCCTCTCGGTCATCGTGCGCGGAGCCGCCGCCGTGGGCGCGGCTGCCGCGCCCGGGAGCCCCGTCGCCGGGACTGTCACCCTCGCGCGCAGGGTCGCCGCCGCGGCCGACGGGCGCGGGGCCGCCGGACTCCCGGCTGCCCTGCCCAGACCTGCCGCCCTCACGGTCCTCGTGCGCAGGGCCGCCGCGACCGGCGGACGCGAGACCCCCGCGCCCGAGCCCCCCGTCGCCGGGGCTGTCGCCCTCGTCGCCCTCTCGCACAGGGCCGCCGCCGTGGACGCGGCTGCCCTGCCCAGGCCCCTCGTCACCGGAGCTGCCGGCTTCGTGACGGTCGTGCGGGGTGGGTTCTTCGTGGTGCGGGGTTTCCTGCTCGGGGCCGGGTTCGGCGGGGTTGTCGCGGGACGGGTCCCGGTGTTCGTCGTGGGCCGGCATGTCACACCACCTCGTCCTCGTGCAGGCGGGCGCGCAGGGCGCGTACCGCCGTGTGCAGCCTGCTCTTGACCGTGCCCTCCGGGACGCCGAGCTGCTCGGCGATGGACCGTACCGGCAGGTCGGCGTAGAAGCGCAGCACCACCACCTGGCGCTGCGCGTCGGGCAGCTCGTCCAGGCCGCGGGCGACGGCGAGGGAGAGCAGGCTGGTCTCCTCGCCGGACGGAACCGTCTCCGCCGGACGGAGCGCGGTGAGGCGCTCGCCCAGCCGCTCCTGGCGCCGCTTGGCGCGGTGCCAGTCCATGGCGAGGTTGGAGGCGACGACCGCCGCCCACGCCGAGACGTCCCGCGGCGCCTCCCGCCCGCTCGCGGCGCGCTCCAGCAGCCGCAGGCGGACCTGCTGCACCCCGTCCGGCAGGTCCGCCTGCGGTACCCCGCCCAGTGCGAGCACCGCCCGCACCCGGCGCTCCTGCGCCGCGTCCAGCGGGTCGTCGTCCGTGGCGACGTACGACGACCCCCGGCCGCGCCGGGTCCTTCCGCGCAGCACCGGCCACCCCCTCACGCTGTTTCCCCTACGACGCCGGTCCCGCCCGGAACGTTCGACGGGGTCCTCCGGATCCGGCCGAGGCGTACGTCACACCACGTGTGGACGGGGGCGGACCGGGCAGGGGACCTTGCGGTCCGCGGCCCCCGAAAGCTGAATTCATGCAGTTCAGAGGGGTGACGGCCGAAGGTTCGCAGCCGGTGGCCGCGGCCGGTGCGTCCCACGTGGTGGGCGGCACCCGCAAAGAATTGGACAGGCGGGCCGTGGTCGGCCGCATCATGGAAGAGCCTCGGCCAGGCATTCAGGAACAAACCAGGACACAGAGGGAGTCGCCGTGAGGGTCGGAATCGTCGGAGCCACCGGTCAGGTGGGCACGGTCATGCGCAGGATCCTCAAGGAGCGGAACTTCCCGGTCACGGAGCTGCGCCTGTTCGCCTCGGCCCGTTCGGCGGGTACGGAGCTGGACGGCGTGACGGTGGAGGACGCGTCCACCGCCGACTACAGCGGCCTGGACATCGTGCTGTTCTCCGCGGGCGGCGCGACCTCGAAGGCGCTGGCCGAGAAGGTCGCCGCGCAGGGCGCGGTCGTGATCGACAACTCCTCCGCCTGGCGCAAGGACCCCGAGGTCCCCCTCGTCGTCTCCGAGGTGAACCCGCACGCGATCGCGAACCGCCCCAAGGGCATCATCGCCAACCCGAACTGCACGACGATGGCCGCGATGCCGGTGCTGCGTCCGCTGCACGCGGAGGCGGGCCTCGAGGCGCTGGTCGTCGCCACGTACCAGGCGGTGTCGGGCTCCGGCCTCGCGGGCGTGGCGGAGCTGCACGGCCAGGCGCAGAAGGTGATCGACGAGGCCGACAAGCTGACCCACGACGGTGCGGCGGTCGACTTCCCCGAGCCCGGCGTCTACAAGCGCCCCATCGCCTTCAACGTGCTGCCGCTGGCCGGCAACCTCGTCGACGACGGCCTGAACGAGACCGACGAGGAGCAGAAGCTGCGCAACGAGTCCCGCAAGATCCTGGAGATCCCCGGGCTGAAGGTCTCCGGCACGTGCGTGCGCGTCCCGGTGTTCTCCGGGCACTCGCTGCAGATCAACGCCCGCTTCGCCCGCCCGATCAGCGTCGAGCGCGCGACCGAGCTGCTGGCGGACGCCCCCGGTGTCGTCCTCACCGACATCCCCACCCCGCTCCAGGCCGCAGGCCAGGACCCGTCGTACGTCGGCCGGATCCGCCCCGACGAGACGGTGGAGCACGGCCTCGCGCTGTTCGTCTCCAACGACAACCTCCGTAAGGGCGCGGCGCTGAACGCCGTGCAGATCGCGGAGCTGGTGGCGGCGGAGCTGAGCGCGTAACGCGCCGCGGGCATGACCGAGGGGGCCGTCCACCGGTGGGCGGCCCCCTCGGGGCGTTCGGAGCGCCGGATGCCGCCGCGGCCGGCCCACCGGCGCCGGCACGCGTCCCCACCCGCGTGCGGGGCCACCGGCCGGACCCGTTCCGGCAGGCCCGACACAGGGGAATCCCCACGGTCCGGCTCGGTCGTCGCCTCATCCCGGCGCCGCGTGGAAGGATGGCGCAACCCACACATATCGAGGAGATGACCGCGTGCCTGGCACAAACCTGACTCGCGAAGAGGCGCGGCAGCGGGCGAAGCTGCTGACCGTTGACTCGTACGAGATCGATCTCGACCTCTCCGGCGCGCAGGGTGGGGGCACCTCCCGCTCGAGCGAAGCCGAGAGTGGGGGAGGTACCTACCGGTCCGTGACCACGGTGCGCTTCGACGTCGCCGAGGACGGCGACGGCGCGGAGTCCTTCATCGACCTGGTGGCCCCCACCGTGCACGAGGTGACCCTCAACGGGGACTCCCTCGACCCCGCCGAGGTCTTCGCGGACTCCCGCATCGCCCTGCCCGGCCTGCTGAAGGGCCGCAACATCCTCCGGGTGAGCGCCGACTGCGCGTACACCAACACCGGTGAGGGTCTGCACCGGTTCGTCGACCCGGTCGACGGCCAGGCGTACCTGTACACCCAGTTCGAGGTGCCCGACGCCCGCCGCGTCTTCGCGAGCTTCGAGCAGCCCGACCTGAAGGCGACCTTCCAGTTCACCGTGAAGGCGCCCGAGGGCTGGACCGTCGTCTCCAACTCGCCCACGCCGGAACCGGTGGAGAACGTCTGGACGTTCGAGCCGACCCCGCGCATCTCGTCGTACATCACGGCCCTGATCGTCGGCCCCTACCACTCCGTGCACAGCGTCTACGAGAAGGACGGCCGGTCCGTCCCGCTCGGCATCTACTGCCGTCCGTCGCTGGCCGAGCACCTCGACTCCGACGCGATCTTCGAGGTCACCCGGCAGGGCTTCGACTGGTTCCAGGAGAAGTTCGACTACGCGTACCCGTTCGAGAAGTACGACCAGCTGTTCGTGCCGGAGTTCAACGCGGGCGCGATGGAGAACGCGGGCGCGGTGACCATCCGCGACCAGTACGTCTTCCGGTCGAAGGTGACGGACGCGGCGTACGAGGGGCGCGCGGAGACCATCCTGCACGAGCTGGCCCACATGTGGTTCGGCGACCTGGTCACCATGGAGTGGTGGAACGACCTGTGGCTGAACGAGTCGTTCGCCACCTACACCTCCATCGCCTGCCAGGCGGCGGCGCCGGGCTCGAAGTGGCCGCACTCGTGGACGACCTTCGCGAACTCCATGAAGACCTGGGCCTACCGCCAGGACCAGCTGCCGTCCACGCACCCGATCATGGCGGACATCCGCGACCTGGACGACGTGCTGGTCAACTTCGACGGCATCACGTACGCCAAGGGCGCGTCCGTGCTGAAGCAGCTCGTCGCGTACGTCGGCGAGGACGAGTTCTTCCGGGGCGTGCAGGCGTACTTCAAGCGTCACGCGTACGGCAACACGCGCCTGTCCGACCTGCTGGGCGCGCTGGAGGAGGCCTCGGGGCGCGATCTGAGGACCTGGTCGAAGCAGTGGCTGGAGACGGCCGGCATCAACGTGCTGCGCCCGGAGATCGAGACGGACGCCGACGGTGTCATCACCTCCTTCGCCGTCCGCCAGGAGGCCCCGGCGCTCCCGGCCGGCGCCAAGGGCGAGCCGACGCTGCGCCCGCACCGCATCGCGGTCGGCGCCTACGACCTCGACGCCGACGGCAGGCTGGTGCGCGGCGAGCGCGTCGAGCTGGACGTCGACGGCGAGCTGACGGCCGTACCGCAGCTCACCGGCAAGCGCCGCCCGGCGGTGGTGCTCCTCAACGACGACGACCTGTCGTACGCCAAGGTCCGCCTGGACGAGGCCTCGCTGGCGTTCGTCACCGAGCACCTGGGCGACTTCGCGGAGTCCCTCCCGCGCGCCCTGTGCTGGGCCTCCGCCTGGGACATGACCCGGGACGCGGAACTCGCCGCCCGCGACTACCTGTCCCTGGTCCTGTCGGGCATCGGCAAGGAGTCCGACATCGGCGTCGTGCAGTCGCTGCAGCGCCAGGTGAAGCTGGCGATCGACCTGTACGCGGACCCCAACGCCCGCGAGGCCCTGCTGGCCCGCTGGACCGACGCCACGCTGGCCCACCTGCGGTCCGCCGAGCCGGCGAGCGACCACCAGCTGGCGTGGGCGCGGGCGTTCGCGGCGACGGCCCGCACGCCGGAGCAGCTGGACCTGCTGGAGGGCCTGCTGGCCGGTACGCAGACCGTCGAGGGGCTGGCCGTGGACACGGAGCTGCGCTGGTCGTTCGTGCAGCGGCTGGCGGCGGTGGGCCGGTTCGACGAGGCGGAGATCGCGGGCGAGTACGAGCGGGACAGGACGGCGGCCGGTGAGCGGCACGCCGCGACCGCCCGCGCGGCCCGCCCGACCGAGGAGGCCAAGGCGGAGGCGTGGGCCTCGGTCGTCGAGTCCGACAAGCTGCCGAACGCCGTCCAGGAGGCGGTCATCGCCGGCTTCGTCCAGACCGACCAGCGGGAGCTGCTGGCGCCGTACACGGACCGGTACTTCGAGGTGCTGGCGGACGTCTGGGCGTCCCGTTCGCACGAGATGGCCCAGCAGATCGCGGTCGGCCTCTACCCGACGGTCCAGGTCTCCCGCGAGACCCTCGACAAGACGGACGCCTGGCTGGCCTCCGCCGAGCCGAACGCGGCCCTGCGCCGCCTGGTCTCGGAGTCCCGCGCGGGCGTGGAGCGCGCCCTGCGCGCCCAGGCGGCGGACGCGGCGGCGTCCTAGCCGGTAGGTCCCACGCGCGTCAGGGGCGCCCGGTGTTCGCACCGGGCGCCCCTGCCCAAACACCCCTTCCAGCCCCGCTCCGGGGCCAGCGGCGGCGCCGTCACACCGACGCGTGTCGCGCCGCCGGCGGTCTCCCGGTGGACCGTCACGCGCTCCCCTGTCGCGAAGGGGCGTTCGCCGGGGCCGGGCAGGGGGCCGTGACCCTCGCGCCGGACCTCTCCGGCCGTTCCGCGGCGCGGGCCGGCCGGGCGCGCGGGCCGGCCTGTCCCGCCACCGTCGCGCCGAACGCCAGCGCCATGCCCGCCAGTTGCGGCGGTGTCAGGCTCTCGCCGAGGGCCGCCCAGCCGGTCACCGCCGCCGTGAGGGGGCTGAGCGGGCCGAGGAAGGTCACCTGGGTGGCGGTGAGGCGGCCGATGCCCCGGAACCAGAGCCAGTACGCGATCGCCGTGTTCACCAGGGCGAGGTAGAGGTAGCCGCCGACCGCCGGGGCGTCCAGGGCGGGGGGCGCGCCCTCGGCCAGGAAGGCGACGGGTGCGATCAGCAGGCCTCCGGCCGTGAGCTGCCAGCCCGTCAGGGCGAGCGGGCCGACGCCCTCCGGGCGGCCCCAGCGCTTGGTGAGGACGGTGCCGGCGGACATCGAGGCGGTGGAGGCGAGGGCCGCGGCGACACCCGGCACGTCCAGCGCGCCGGCCGCCCTCAGGACCACCAGGCTGACGCCGAACGCGGCCACGACGCCGGTGACCACATGGCGGGCCGTCGGCCGCTGCCCCAGCAGCAGCGCCGAGAGGCCGACCACGAGCAGGGGGCCCACCGAGCCGACCACCGCCGCCATGCCGCCGGGCAGCCGGTACGCGGAGAGGAACAGCAGCGGGAAGAAGGCACCGATGTTGAGCGCGCCCAGCACCGTCGCCTTCCACCACCAGGCCCCGCGCGGCAGCACCCGGACCAGTGCGAGCAGGACCAGCCCGGCGGGCAGGGCGCGCACCAGACCGGTGAACAGGGGGCGGTCGGGCGGGAGGAACTCCGTGGTCACGGCGTAGGTGGTGCCCCAGGAGACGGGAGCGAGGGCGGTGAGCGCGGCGAGGGTGGCGCGGTTCGCGGCCATGACGGACGCACCTCTTCCAAATAGGTCAACGATAAGTAGCTTAGTCGCAAGCCACTTGCCTTCAAGCCACTTTCTTGCGGATGACCCGTTCCCGGCGGATACTCCTGCCCATGACCGCAGAACAGCGCCCCCAGGACCCCGTCGACGCGATCATCGAGCAGTGGGCGCGGGTGAGGCCCGATCTCGACACCGCCGGCATGGAGGTCTTCGGGCGCGTCTTCCGGCTCGCGCGCGCCATGGGCGACCGGATGGAGAAGGAGTACGCCGCGTACGGGATCTCCCGCGGGGAGTTCGACGTCCTCGCCACCCTGCGCCGCTCCGGGGAGCCCTACACCCTCTCCCCCCGCCAGCTCTCGGCCACGCTGATGCTCACCACCGGCGGGATGACCGGCCGCCTCGACAAGCTGGAGCGCGCGGGACTGCTCCGCCGCTCCCCCGACCCGCGCGACCGCCGCGGACTGCAGGTCACGCTCACCGAGGCGGGGCTGCGCCTGATCGACGCGGCGGTCGGCGCGGGGCTCACCGTCCAGACGGAGGCCCTGTCCGCCCTGGGCGGGGAACGGGCGGGGGAGCTGGCCGGTCTGTTGCGGGAGCTGCTGCTCGCGACCGAGCGGTAGGGGCCCGCCCCTCCTCAGCCGGTGAGCGCGGTCTCGGTCCCGGCGGGTCCCGCCGGGACCGACGCGCGGGGCGCGTATCCGTCGGGGCGCACCGGCACGGTCGTACGACGGGCGCCGGACGCCCCGCGCGCTCCGCCGCCGGCCGTCGCCCGCGCGCGCCCCTGTCGTCGTACGGCTCCGGGGCGATCGGCGGCGCGCGGCGGCCGCCGTGCGGGGCCGGTGGAGGAGTCGCCCACGCCGTTGACGGTGGGCGCGCTCTCGGGCCGCTCGGCGAGCCGGACGTCCGCCGGGAGCAGGGGCGTGACGACGGAGGCGCCGGGAGGGACGGGCCGGCCGTGCGGGCCCGCCGCCTCACCGCACGGTGAACGCGCCGAGGGCGCCGCTCCGTCCCGTACGGCGGACGCGCGTGCGTACGGGAGGGTCGGCGCCCTCGTGGAAGTGCGCGGGGCCGCTCGCGGGCGGCCTGCCCCGGGTCAGGCCTTGGCCTCGGCCTTGGTGGCGATGTTGGAGCTGGTCGGGTCCTTCTTCTGGTGCGACTTGTCGCCGACCATCACCAGGGCGGCGATGATCACGAACAGTGCGATCGGGGCCACGACATAGAGGCCCAGCGTCTCGATGACGCTCAGGCCCGTACCGGGGTCGTCGCCGTCGTCGCGGGTGAGCGCGAGCGCGGGGGACGACATGAGCAGCATCATCAGCGTCGTACCGGCTGCCAGGGCGCCGGCGCGCAGGGCGTTCTTCTTGTCCACGGTGCCCAAACTATCCAACGCGGTCGGGCTCCGCGCGGGCGGGGTGTCCTAAGGGGCCCGGCCGGTGCGGGCCGGGGGCGGGGTGCGCGGTCCGGCGCTCGCGGGGGACTCCCCCGGAGGGGGCGCCCCCTGCCCCGTACCCCCGGCCGGCGTCATCGCCTCAGCACGTCCATCAGTGCCCGCAGCCTCGCCGATCCCGCCAGTTCCTCCAGCGTCACCGGTCTCCCGCGGGCGTCCGCGATCGGCAGCCGCCAGTTCGGGTACTGGTCCCACGTCCCGGGCAGGTTCTGCGGGCGCCGGTCCCCGACCCCGTCCGGCAGCCACACCCCGACCATCCGCGCCGGCGTACGCAGCAGGCAGCCGTAGACGGCCCGGATCTCGGCCTCCTCGGAAGCGCCCGCCCCCAGCAGTCCCAGCCTCACGAAGAGTTCCCGCCACTCCTCCGTGTCGGCCGCCGCCTCCGCCCGCTCCTCCTCCACGGACCGTGTGAGCAGTCCCAGGCTGTCCCGGAGTTCCACGTGTTCACCGCTGAGCCGCGCGGCCGTCGGCGGCAGGTCGTGGGTGGTGGCGGTGGCCAGGCAGTCCGCGCGCCAGCCGTCCGGCGGCAGCGGGCGCCGGTCGCCGTCCCAGTCCCGTTCGAACCACAGCACCGACGTGCCGTACACGCCCCGTTCGCGCAGCGCCTCGCGCACGCCGGGCTCTACGGTGCCCAGGTCCTCGCCGATCACCACCGCCCCGGCCCGGGACGCCTCCAGGACGAGGACGGCGAGCATCGCCTCCGCGTCGTAGCGGACGTACGTGCCCTCCGTGGGCGGGTGGCCCCCGGGGACCCACCAGAGCCGGAACAGGCCCATCACATGGTCGATGCGCAGGGCGCCCGCGTACCGGAACAGCCCCCGCAGCAGGGCGCGGAAGGGGGCGTACCCGGAGGCGGCGAGCCGGTCGGGGCGCCAGGGCGGCAGGCCCCAGTCCTGGCCGCGCGCGTTGAAGGCGTCCGGGGGCGCGCCGACGGACATGCCGGCCGCGAAGTACTCCTGCTGCGCCCAGGCGTCGGCGCCGCCGGGGTGGACGCCGACGGCGAGGTCGTGGACGATCCCGACCGGCATCCCGGCCTCGCGCGCGGCCCGCTGCGCCGCGCGGAGCTGGGTGTCGGTGAGCCAGACGAGCCGGGAGTGGAAGTCGACGCGGTCCGCCAGCTCGCGCCGGGCGCGGGCGGTCCCGGGCGAGCGGGGGTCGCGCAGCGCGGCGGGCCAGCGGTGCCAGTCGGCGCCGTGGACCTCGGCGAGCGCGCACCAGGTGGCGTGGTCCTGAAGGGCCTGGCCCTGTCCGGTGCGGAAGTCGTCGTAGGCGGCGCGGCGGCCGGGTCCGAGCGGGACCTCGTGGATCAGTTCCAGCGCCTCCCGTTTGGCCTCCCACACGGCGTCCCGGTCGATCAGGGCGCCTCCGTCCAGCACCGCCCCGCGCAGCCGTCCGGCCCGCTCCAGCAGGGCGCGCACGCGGTCGCGGTCGTCGACGTACGCGAACTCGGGGACGTCCTCGATCCGCAGGTGGACGGGGTCGGGGAAGCGGCGGGAGGAGGGGCGGTAGGGGGAGGGGTCGGCCGGCGGGCCGGGGACGGCCGCGTGCAGGGGGTTGACCTGGACGAATCCGGCGCCGAGGGCGCGTCCGGCCCAGCCGGCGAGTTCGCCGAGGTCGGCGAGGTCGCCCATGCCCCAGGAGCGGCGGGAGAGGAGGGAGTAGAGCTGGACCAGGAGTCCGTACGAGCGTCCGGGCGGCGCGGGCAGCCCGGTCGGGGCGACGATCAGGTGGGCGCGGGCGGTGCGGCCGTCGGGGGCGGTGGCGGTCACCTCGTGCACGCCGGGCGGGAGGTCCTCGGCGGCGGCGCGGGTCTCGCCCTGTTCGGTGACGACGTGCAGCCGGGTGCCCTCGGGGAGCGCGGCCAGGGCGGCGGGGGCGCGGGTGCCCCAGCCGACCAGGGTGGGGGGCAGCAGCCGCTCGCCGGTCTCCCGCTCGCGGGCGGCGAGGGCGGCGCGGACGGCCCGCGGAGTGGCCGTGTCCACGCCGAGGGCGGCCAGCGCGAGGGTGACGGCGGTGGCCGAGGCCGTGACCGTGCGGTCCGGGGAGGGCTGGTAGGAGGTGGCGACGCCGTGCAGGGCGGCGAGCCGGGACAGGTCCTCGGAAGGGGCTTCGGCCGGCCGTGGCGCGCCCACCCTAGGGCTCCGGGCGGTACTGGGTCGGGAAGGAGTCGAGGCCCGAGGAGTCCGAGGTGTCCAGGGAGGCGTCGGACTCGCTGGTCAGGGGGGTGGTGTCGGCGAGCGGCGGTTCGCTGGTGAGGGGTTCGGCGTCGGGCAGCGGGGGTTCGCTGGTCATCGGGACCTCGGCGCAGGGGCCTTCCGCGCTGAAGACGCAGAAGTGCGGCTCCTCGACGTCGGCGGAGGACTCCGCCGCGGGTTTGGACAGGGCGGGTGAAGGAACGTGGGCGGGTGCGACCACAGTCGGCCTCCTCGTCGGGCACGGCGCGCGGATCACGCGGGGCGTACGGGGCGTGCGGGTTATCCCGCAGCCCTACCCAGGGGGTGCGACGCCAGACGCACAAACCCTTCCCGCGTGTTCCTGATCACATTCTTCCCCCGCCTCCCCTCTCCGCGACGGGACAAACGCGCCACAACGCCCCCTCTCATTGACACGTTCACCGCAGAAATGGTGGGCTCGGGTTCCTCGGTAACGGAATGGACACGGCCGCACCGGCCACCGGGCCGGGTGGCCCGTCGAGCGATCAGGAGGGCCCCGTGCGACTGCGGTGTGGGAGGACGGCGAACGCCGGGAGGACCGCCCTCGCCCTCGCCGTCCTCACCGGAATCCTGGGCACCGGGACCCTCGGTGCCGCGCCCGCCGCCGTGGCCGCGCCGCCCGCGCCGGGCACCACCACGGCCCCGGACGTCGGCACGGCTCGGACGGCGGAGCCGTCCGTGTGGCCGCGCCCCCAGTCCCTGCGCGCGAACGGCGCCCCGGTCGCGGTGACCGAGGAGGTCGCCCTGGCCGCGGACGCGACGGCCGATCCGTACGCCCTCGACGCGCTCCGCGCGCTGCTGCGGGAGGCGGGCGCGCGCCGGTTCACCGCCCCCGGCGCACAGGTGTCCGAGGGGGCACTCGTGGTGCGCGTGGACCGGGAACGCACCCCGGGCGACCCCCGGCACGCCCTCCCCGCAGGCGGCTACGCGCTGACCGTCGGCAAGGGTGCCGTCTCCCTGACCGGCGCGGACGGCGACGGCCAGTTCCACGCCGTGCAGACGCTGCGCCAGTTGCTGCGCCCGGACGGCGCCACGTTCACCGCGGCCGTCGTCCGCGACTGGCCCGGCACCGCCGTGCGCGGCGTCACCGAGGGCTTCTACGGCACCCCGTGGACGCACGAACAGCGGCTGGCCCAGCTCGACTTCATGGCCCGCACCAAGCAGAACCGGTACCTCTACGCGCCCGGCGAGGACCTCTACCGGCAGGCCCGCTGGCGCGAGCCGTACCCGGCCGGGCGGCGGGCGGAGTTCCGGGAGCTGGCGGAGCGGGCGCGGCGCGACCACGTCACGCTCGGCTGGGCGGTGGCGCCGGGGCAGGCGATGTGCTTCGCCTCGGACGACGACCTGCGGGCGCTGACCCGCAAGCTGGACACGATGTGGGCGCTGGGCTTCCGCGCCTTCCAGCTGCAGTTCCAGGACGTCAGCTACAGCGAGTGGCACTGCGGGGCGGACGCCGACCGGTTCGGTTCGGGGCCCGGCGCGGCCGCCCGCGCCCAGGCGCACCTGGCGAACGCGGTGGCCCGGCACCTGGCGGAGCGCCACCCGGACGCCGCCGCCCTGTCCCTGATGCCCACCGAGTTCTACGAGGACGGCTCGACGGCGTACCGGCGCGCCCTCGCCGAGGAGCTGGACGCGGGCGTCGAGGTGGCGTGGACCGGGGTCGGGGTGGTGCCGAGCACCATCACGGGAGGCCAGCTGGCGAAGGCGCGGGAGGTGTTCGGGCACCCGCTGGTGACCATGGACAACTACCCGGTGAACGACTACGCGCCCGGCCGGATCTTCCTCGGCCCCTACCAGGGCCGCGAACCGGCCGTCGCGGCGGGCTCGGCCGCGCTGCTCGCCAACGCGATGGCGCAGCCCGAGGCGTCCCGCATCCCGCTGTTCACCGCCGCGGACTTCGCCTGGAACCCGCGCGACTACCGTCCCCGGGAGTCCTGGCGGGCCGCGATCGCCGACCTCGCCGGCGGTGACGCCCGCCGCGAGGAGGCCCTGGCCGCGCTCGCCGGGAACACCGCCTCCTCGGTGCTGGGCGGCGAGGAGTCGGCGTACCTGCGGCCGCTGCTGGAGGCGTTCCGGCGGTCCCGCACTCCCCTTCCCGGCACGGACGGGACGGCGGAGGCGGCGCGGCTGCGGGCGGCCTTCGCCGTCCTGCGCGAGCTGCCGGAGCGGCTGTCCGGAACCGGGCTCGCCGCCGAGGTCGACCCGTGGTCCCGGCGGCTGGCCCGCTACGGCGAGGCGGGCACCACGGCCCTGGACCTGCTGCGCGCGCAGCGGGCCGGGGACGCGGGCGCCGCCTGGGCGGCGTACCGGCGGCTGGGCGAGCAGCGGGCGGGACTGGAGTCCTCCCGGGTGACGGTCGGCGAGGGGGTCCTCGACCCGTTCCTGAGCCGGGCGCGGCAGGCGTACGAGAGCTGGGCGGGCATCGGCCACGAGCCGCCCGCGCGGTCCGGCGACGACCGCGTCCTCGACCTCCCGCGCGCCCGGACGCTGGACGCCGTGACGGTGCTCACCGACCCGGGCACGCGGGGGGCCGTGGAGGTCCGTGTGCCGGGCGAGGGGTGGCGCCGCCTGGGCGCGCTGTCCGCGTCGGGCGCCACCGAACTGCCGTCCGGCGACGATCCGGTGGACTCCGTCCGGGTCACCGGCGCCTCCCGGATACACCACCTGGTCCCCTGGTTCGCGGACGCGCCCGCCGCCTCCGTGGAGCCGCCCGACGACCGCGCGGACACCGACATCGGCGGCACCCGGCGGCTGACGGTCACCCTCGGCTCGCTGCGCCCCGACGAGGTGCGCGGCAGGCTGACCGTGGACGCCCCGAAGGGCGTCGACGTGCGGGTGCCGAAGGACGCGCTGACCGTCCCGCGCGGCACGCCGGTGGAGGTACCGGTCGAGGTGACGGTGGATGCGGGCACGCCCACCGGGTCGTACGGCGTCCGGCTCGCCTTCGCCGGCACCACCCGCACGCTGACGGTCCACGCCGTCCCCCGCACCGCGGGCCCCGACCTGGCCCGCACCGGCCGGGCGAGCTCCTCGGCCGACGAGACACCCGACTTCCCGGCCCCGGCGGCGAACGACGGCGACCCTCGGACCCGCTGGTCGTCCCCGGTCGACGACGACGCCTGGTGGCAGGTCGAGCTGGAGCGCCCGGTGCGGCTGGGCGAGGTCGCGCTGCACTGGCAGGAGGCGCACCCGTCGGCGTACCGCGTGGAGGTGTCGGCGGACGGCCGTACCTGGCGCACGGCGGCGGAGGTCCAGGGCAGTCGGGGCGGCCGGGAGACCGTCCGCATGGACGAGCCCGGCGTCCGGCACATCCGCGTCCAGGGCGAGAAGCGGGCGACGCGGTACGGCTACTCGCTGTGGTCGGTGGAGGCGTACGCGGTCGCGGACTGAGCGTCCCGCCCACATCCTGCTGGGCCTGCTCGCCTCGGGGCCGAGCCATGGCTACGACCTCAAGCGACGCCACGACGAACGCTTCCCGCAAGCCCGCCCGCTGGCCTACGGGCAGGTCTACACGACGCTGCAACGCCTGGTCCGGGACGGCCTCGCCGACATCGAGGGCACCGACTCGGACGGTGGCCCGGAACGGACGACGTACCGCGCCACGGACGACGGGACGCGCGAACCGGCGCGCTGGGCCGGGGAGATCGCCCCGCCCGCGCCGTTCGTGACGAACGAGATCTTCGCCAAGGTCGTGGTGTCGATCCTGTCCGGCGGCGACCCGGCCGCGTACCTGCGCTCCCAACGCGCCGCCCACATGGAGCGGATGCGGGAGCTGACCGCGGTGAAGTCGGCGCAGGGCGCGGACCTGGCGACCGTGCTCTCGGCGGACTTCGCCCTCAACCACCTGGACGCCGACCTCCGTTGGATGACGACCACGGCGGCCCGGCTCACCACTCTGACCGCGGAGGTCGACACAGCATGAGCGTGGGGGACAACACGGCGGTGCCGCTGCTCGCGGGCCGCGCCCTGGTCAAGGCGTACGGCGGGACCGAGGCCCTGCGCGGCGCCTCCGTCGAGCTGCGGGCCGGCGAGATCCTCGCGGTGACCGGTACCAGCGGCAGCGGCAAGTCGACGCTGGTGCACTGCCTGTCCGGCATCGTCCGCCCCGACGAGGGGTCGGTGACGTACGCCGGTGAGCGGCTGGAGGAGCTGCCGGAGAGGCGGCTGAGCGAGCTGCCTGCTGGCGGCGGCCACCGCCCTGCCCCTGCTGGGGCGCACGATCCGCCCGGCGGAACTGCGGTACGCGTGAGAGGGCCTCAGTGTGTGCCGTCGGGTTCGGCGGCCCGGGTGATGGTCTTGACGCATCCGCCGGTGAAACCGTGGACGGTACAGCCCCGGCCGAACCTGGTGCCGCCTCACCTCGGCAGAAAGTACGCTGCCGATCATGAGTACTGAATTAGTGCAGGCGTGGCGGCGTATCGAGACTTGGCTCGCGGAGAACGCGCCTGGCTCTCATCGCTCTCTGAGGGCCCCTGCCGCAGAACTCGATATCGCCCGGGCACGCGCGTACGTACCGGTCCACAAGGATCTGGAGTCGCTGCTCAGAATCCATGACGGGACCGAGACCCATGAGATCGACGGGGATGAAGAAGGTGAAGTGAATCCCGCGGCCTGGCTGCCAGAAGGAAGCGAGTGGCTTCCGCTGGACCGGATGCTCAGTCTGCCGGCCGTCGCCCTGGCCGACCCGGACAGGCCCGACTGCGCTCCCTGGGCCGCTCCGGGGGACGGCCACGACGGGTTCGCCGTCGAAGGAAGGCTCCTCGGGGCACGTCACGCGCTTTCCCGACGACGGCCTGGCCCCGCTGGAGCCCACGCCCTCCCATCTCACGTCCCTCGCCGCGTATCTCACGGCCTTCGCGGAGGCCGTCGAGTCGGGCACGGGGCCGCTGATCACGCCCCGCAGCAGGCCCGGCATCGCCCTCGGCTGCCTGCTGTGGGAGAACCCGGAGCGGGTGTCCCTCGATGAGGTGCCCTGGCATCCCTTGCACCCCCGCCTGCTTGTCAGCACGTGAGGGTTCTCACGGTCCCAGGCGGATGGTTCCGGGGCGTGGGCTCGCTTCCCCCATTTCCCTAAACGTTATTCACAACGGACCGATCGGTGAATCACGGCCAAGCGCGCGCTGATATCTGACACTTGTCATTCATGAGTTCAGTTTCCCACCTGTCGATAGCATGAACACATGAGCGACGATGTGATCGCGGCTTGGGAACGTATCGAGTCCTGGCTGAGGCTCCACCCGCCGTCTGCCCCGGCGCCTCCCAGCGCCTCCGACGAGCTGATCGCCGAGGCAGAGATCGAGCTCGGGTTCGGCCTGCCCGCCGACCTTCGTACGCTGTGGAGGCGATGCGGCGGGCCGATCGGGCCGTTGACGCCCGAGGGCGAAGTACTGCTCGGAGTGCGCCAGGCCCTGGATGTCTACGACTTGCTGAATCACCCTGGGGCCTGGGAGAAGACATGGATTCCGTTCACCGCCGACGAGCCTGACGACCCGTTCTCCGGGACTTTCATCGACGCCGCGACAGGGTTGGTCGGGTCGTGGAACCGGCAGGACGTCTCTCACCTCTACGCCGACGGCAGCACCCTGACCGGGTACCTGACCGAGATAGCCGACGAACTTCGAGCACCAGCGTGGCGGGCGGGCGGAGCGCTGATATGACACCACTGCCGCACCGAGTCCTCCAGGCGCTCGACCGGTTCAACGCGGCCCACCCCTGGGACCACAACGCCCACTACCACCGGTGGATCCTGCGGCAACTTCCCCGCCGGTTCGGCCGTGCGCTGGACGTCGGCTCCGGCACCGGCGATCTGGCCCGGCTCCTCGCCACACGCGCCGACGAGGTCCGGGGCCTCGACTCCGACCCCGCGATCACCTCACGGGCACGCGCGCTGACCCCTGAGGCAGCGCCGGTGTCCTTCGCGGTCGCGGACGCCCTGACGGGGCTCCCCGCCGGACCCCACGACGTCATCACCTGCGTCGCCACCCTCCACCATCTGCCGTTCACCGAGGCCCTCACCGCCTTCCGGCGGCACCTGGCTCCCGGCGGCACTCTGGTCGTCGTGGGCCTCTTCCGGCCGCACACCGTCACGGACCACCTGCTCGGCGCAGCCGCCACCCCGCTGAACGCCGCCACCGGGTGGCTCAAGAACAAGGGCCGCGAAGCGCCCCGGCCCGTCTCGATGACCGCGCGGACCCGGCCGGCCGACATGACCTTCTCCGACATCGCCGGTGAGGCCCACGAGGTCCTGCCCGGCGCCCGGCTGCGCCGCCGGCTCTTCTGGCGCTACACACTCTCGTGGCGTCACCCCTGAGCGGGCAGCCGCCCCAACTCCCCCGCGAACCGCGCCCAGGCCTGCGGCGCGAGGCGGAGTATCGGACCGTCGGCAGAGTTCTTGGAGTCGCGAACGGCGACGGTCTCCGGGACGTTGAGGGCGACCTCGACGCATTCGCCGGAGGTATTGCTGTAGCTGGACTTCACGAAGACGAACTCGGACACCGGTCAAATCTCCTGTCGGACAGCCTCGATGAGCTGGACGGAGTCTCGCTGGGCAAGGCTCCGTCGCGCCGTGCGGTCGAAGAGGTCGCCGTAAGTGCTGCTTGTCGCTTCGTTCTCCACCCACACGCTGGACGCGACGGTGTCGGCCTGGACCACGTCCACCGCCTCGTCCTCGTTGAACGACAAGATGGTGAACGGGCCCGTGACGCACGGGTGCCCGCCGGCGTGGAACGGCAGAACCTGGAGACGTACGTTCTCCAGTTCGGCGATCTCCAGGAGCCGTTCCAACTGTCCTCGCATGGTCGCAGAACCGCCGATCAACTGCCGCAACGCCGCCTCCCAGACGACGGCATACACCTTGAGCGGACGCTCCCCCGTCAGACGATTCTGCCGACGCATCCGGATGTCGACGACCCGCTCGATCTCCGCAGGGTCCTCCCAGGGACCGACGCCCTCACCGACCGCCAGTGCTCGTGCGTATTCGGGGTCTGGAACAGGCCCGGCACCAGCGAGAGCTGCCACGTACGCACACGACTGGCCGCGTCCTCCATGGCGATGTACTCGGTCAGCGCGCCCGGGTGGGGTGAGTCCTGCCACCACCCCTTCGCCTTGCGCCTCTCACGGTCGAGCCTGGCCAGTTCCAGCAACTGGGCCACGGACTTCCCGTCCGTCAGACCGTAGAACTCGCACAGCGCGCGAATGTCGGGATCGCGCATCGGCACCCAGCCGCGCTCCATCTTGACGATCTTCGAGTTGGTCGCGCTGATGACCTCGGCGACCTGCTGCTGCGTCTTGGCCGCGGCGTCCCGCAGGCGCAGGAGTTCACCACCGAGTCTGCGCCCGAGCACAGTTGACGTCCGGTTCCCGAGTTGTGTGGTTCGAGTCACCCCCACATGGTGCCGGACTCGACACACAGCGTATCGCGGAGACAAATGTCTCCGTTTCGGTTGCACCGAGCGCAACTCGGCCGCTGCTTCCGGTACCCAGCCGCTCACTCTGCGGTCCGCACTCGGCGGAAGCGCACCGTCCTGCCCCACGCAGGCACGGCAGAGACACCGCCGTCCCCACTCGGAGGCATCCCCCATGGCAGAACCCGCCCCTTTGCCCGTACCGCTCCCCCTTCACGAAGACCGGCTCGACTACACCCCCACCCAGTGCAGCGTCCCCCTCGCCCGGCGCCATGCCGCGCGGCTCGTAGCTGAATGGGGGCAGCCAGGACTCGCCGACGACGTCGGCCTCGTCGTGTCGGAGCTGATGACCAACGCCCTGCTGTACGGCAGCGTCCGGGGACGGCTCATCCGCGTTCACGTCACCCTCGGTCACCGCATTCTGCGGGTCGAGGTGAGCGACCCGCGAGGCGAGCGGCTGCCGAGGCCGCACCCCGCGGGGGGTGACGCCGATCAGTTCGGACGGGGGCTCCTCCTGGTCGAGGCGGTCACCGGGCGGTGGGGACGGGAACCGCGGGCCGTCGGCAAGACGGTGTACGCCGAGTGGGACGTCCCCGGGCGGACGCCGCCCACATCACGGGCCCCGCTACAGAAGGCGTGAACACATGGCACCAGCGTGTTCACGCCCCCCAGGCGCGGGTCCCGGTGCCGGCCGATGCCGTGAACCGGCGTCCCCGCGGCCGTCGATAGACGGGGTGTGAGACTGTTCCGCCCCATGGGGGGCCACCGGGAGAAGGACGCGGGGGACTCCGACGCAACGCTGCTGAGGGCCGTCGCGGGTGGGGACCCGACGGCGCTGGCCGCGTTGTACGACCGGCACGCGGGCTGGTTGTACGCGCGGCTGAGCCGGCGCTGCGCCGACCCCGAGACCGTGCGGGAGGTGCTCCAGGACACGTTCGTCACGGTGTGGCGGTCGGCGGACGCCCACCGCGGCGAGCAGGCCGGCGGCTGGCTGTGGACCATCGCCGCGCGGCGGCTGGTCGACACGTACCGGGCGCAGGAGCGGGCCGCGCGGCTGCGCACGGCGCCGATGGAGGAGGCGTGGGACGGCCTCCCGCCGGCCGGGGCCGCGGCGCCGTCCGCCGAGGACCGGGTGCTGGCGGGCCTGGAGTACGGGGATGTGGGCACCGCCCTCGACCGGATCTCACCCGAACTGCGGGAGGTGCTGCGCGCCACGGTCGTCGACGGGCTGAGCACCCGTGAGGCCGCGCGGCTGCTGGGCATTCCCGAGGGAACCGTCAAGTCCCGCGCGATGCGCGCCCGCGCCGAACTGCGGGCGGTCCTGGCACAGATGAGCCCGTCACCGATGGGAGGTCCGGCATGACCGGCTGGCACGCGTCCGACCACCTCGTCACCCGTTACGCCGACGGCTGCCTGCCGGAGGCGGACGCGTGGTCGCTGGAGAAACACCTGGAGTCCTGCGTCGACTGCGCGCTGCGCGTCTCGCGGGCGGTACGCGCGACGGCGGCGGGCCCGACCCTGGCCGGCATCCGTGAGGCGGTACTGGCCGACGTCCGCGAGACGGCCCGGACCGACACGGTGGCCCGAACCGGCGTGTACAAGGCGGTGCCGGCCGGAGCGGTGCCGGTGGTGTCATCCGGGTACGGTCCGGTCTCCGGGGCGCCGGTTCCCGCGCGGCCTGCCGGATTTCCGGGCCGGGCCGGGCTGAGGGCGTTCCGGTGGCCGTCCGCCGGTCCGAGGACCGTGCGCGTGCTGTGGGCCCTGGGGCCGGCCGTGCGCGGTGCCTGGCTGCCGGCCGTGCTGCTCGTCGCCGTCGGTGCCGTCGCGCTCGCCCACGGGGCCGGCTTCGCCCACGCCCGGCCCTGGCTGCTGGCCCTCGCCCCGGTCGTGCCGGTCGCCGGGGTCACTCTGTCCTACGGGCCGCACGCCGACCCGATGCACGAGATCACCGCGGCCACGCCCTCGGCCGGGCTGCGGCTGGTCCTGATGCGCACGGCCGCCGTGCTGGCGGTGAGTCTGCCGCTGCTGACCCTCGCCGGGGCGCTGCTGCCGTCCACGGGCGCCCCGAACGCCGCCGCCTGGTTGCTGCCCGGTCTCGCGCTGACCCTGGCCTCGCTGGCTCTCGCCGGGTACGTCGGCCTGCGCGCCGCCACCGCCGTGACCGGCGGTGGCTGGCTGTGCGCCGTCCTCGGTCCGGTGCTCGCCGCCCCCGGCGGGCCCACCGCCGAGCTGGGCCTGCGGCTGTCCTCGTACCTCGGTGGCGCCCCGGCGCAGGGAGGCTGGGCGGCCGCGGCCCTCTTGTCCGCCGCCCTGCTGGCCGCGCGCCGCCCCGCCTTCCACTTCCTGGAGAAGAGTTGAGTACGGCTCCGCACACCGTGTCCCGTCCCGCGCCCGAAGCACCGACCGCCACCGTCCGGACCACCGGCCTGCACGTCCGGCACCGCAGAACCGTCGCCCTGGACTCGGTGGACCTGGACTTCGGACCCGGCGTGCACGGTCTGCTCGGTCCGAACGGTGCCGGCAAGACCTCGCTGATCCGCGTCCTCGCCACGGTCGCCGAACCGTCCGGCGGCCGGGTGCAGATCCTCGGCCACGACACCCGCGACCACCGGCGGCGCGGCGAGGTCCGCCGCCACCTGGGCTATCTGCCGCAGGACTTCGGCTACTACCCGGGCTTCACGGTGCGGGAGTTCGTCGCCTACGTGGCCTGGCTGAAGGAGATGCCCGCGGACCGCGTCCCGGCCGCCGTCGAACGGGCCGTCGCCCGCGTCGGCCTGGCCGACCGCATCGACGTGAAGGTGCGCAAACTGTCCGGCGGCATGATCCGCCGCGTCGGCATCGCGCAGGCCGTCGTGAACGATCCCCGGGTGCTGCTCCTCGACGAGCCGACCGCCGGCCTGGACCCGGAACAGCGCTTGGAGTTCCGCGAGTTGTTGCGCGAACTGGGCGCCTCGTCCACCGTCATCGTCTCCACCCACCTGGTGGAGGACGTGGCGGCGGCCTGCACGGAGGTCACTCTCGTCGACGCGGGCCGGATCGCCTACCGCGGGACGCCCCCGGCGCTCGCCGCTCTCGGCGAGTCGGCGGGCGGCCCCGGCGACCACCCGATCGAGCGCGGCTACACGGCGGCGCTGCGGGCGCACCGTGCTCCGGGGGCGCGGGCGGGCCGGCCTTCGGCTTGTGAAGGGACGGCCCGATGACCCTCCTGACGGAACGGGCGCCCGGGAAGCGCGGTGCGTCGCCGCGCCCGCTCCGTGCCCTGCACCCCCTGCGGGCGGAGGCCGTGCGCGGGTTCGCCCCCTGGGCCGGGGTCGCGATGACGCTCACGCTCGTGGTGGCGCTGGCGGCCGGATCGGAGCGGTGGCAGGGGGGCTGGGCGGAGACCCGTGACCAGGTGCACACGACGGCGATGCTCCTCGGTGTCCCGCTGGCCCTGGCGGCCGGTTGCTGGCAGGGCGGCCGGGAACGCAGGCGCGGGACGGGGGAGTTGCTGGCGACGGCCGTGCGCGGCCGGACGGCGGCGTTCCTCGCGTCGGCCCTGCCGGTCGCGCTGTGGCTGGTCGCCGGGTACGCCGTCGCGACGGCGCTCGCGCTGCTCGCCACCTGGTACTGCGCCATGGGCGACCGGCCCCGCCTGGGCACACCGCTCGCGGACGCCGCCGTCGTGGCGTGCGCCGCGCTGACCGGGCAGGTCGTGGGCCGACTGGTGGCCTGGCGGCTGGCGGCGCCGCTGCTGGCGGCGGCCGGGTACGTCGTGCTCGGTGTCGCCGGGTACGGCGATCCCGGCTCCGCCGGTCACCTGTCGCCCTTCACCGATCACCCGTCGGCCTCCGTACCGGTGTGGTGGCAGCCCCTGGTGACGGTGGCGTGGACGGGCGGGCTCACGGCTGCCGCGGTCCTCGCGTACACCGCGCGCCGCCGTACGCTCGCCCTGCTGCCGCTGGTGGCCGCGGCGGCCGCCGGGACGCTGCTCGTCCAGACCGGCGACGGCCTGTGGCGCACCGATCCGCTCGCCCGGCGCCAGGTGTGCGACGCCTCCACCACCCCGCAGATCTGCGTGAACGCCCGCTACGAGAAGCTGCTCCCCCAGATCACCGAGGCACTGTCCGGAATGACGGGCCGTCTGGAGGGCGTGGAGAACCTGCCGGTGCGCTTCGAGGACCGGCCGGGACGGCCGGGACCGGACGAGGTGGAGCTGCCGATGATCACACCGATCGGCTGGTCCGTCGTACGGGGGCGGCTCACGGATCCCGAGGAGTACGCGTGGGCGGCGGGGATGACGCTGCAGGGCCGCGGGGAGTGCGACGAGGTGGCGCCGCGGGTGGCCGCCGCGGACGACGCCGTCGAGTACCACCTGGCCCCCAGCCCGCTGCGGCGGCGGTTCGACGAGCAGTACGCGCGGGGCAGCGCCGCCGAGCGCGCCGCGCTCGGGGAACGGCTCGCGGCGCGCGAACGGCTGGCGTCGATGGGTGAGGAGGAGCGCCGCGCGTGGCTGTCGGCGTACTTCGCGACGCGGGGCGAGTGCGACGCGAAGGGGGTGCCGGCACTGTGACGCACGGCTTCCTGCTGTACGCCCGCGCGCGCACCGTTCCGCGCACCGTGCTCGTGCTCGTCGCGACCGCCGCCCTCGCCGTCCTGGGTGCCCGGAACCTGAACGCGTACCTGGACCCGTCCCGGCAGGTCCCGGTCGTCGCGCTGGCGCCGCTGTTCGCGGCGGCGGTGATCGGCACCGGTCTGCACAGTGCGTCCGACGAGCTGGACCGCACCGCGGTGCGCCCCTGGTGGCGCCGGCGCCTGGCCCATCTGCTGGCGCTGACCGGCTGCGCCGCGCTGCTGCTGGCGGCGACCGTTCACGGGCATCCTTCCCCGTTCGGCCCCGCGGCCATGATCCGCAACACCCTGGGGTGCGCGGGCCTCACCGCGGGCGCGGCCGCCCTGCTGGGGGCCCGGCTGAGCTGGCTGCCGGTCTTCGGTTACGTCAGTGCCGTGTACATGGGCTCGGCGAACGCGCGCGGCCTTCTGGTCCCGTTGTGGGCGTGGCCGGTGCAGCCCGCCGGGCAGCGCATCGCCTGGGTGACCGCCGCCGTACTCCTGGTGGCGGGTTCGGCGCTGTACGCCGTACGCGGGGCGCGGCCCGAGGGGCGGCGCGGCTGACGCGCCGCGCGGGGTGATCGCCCCGGTCCCGGGGGAACGGGGGTTCACCGGGGCCGGGCGGTCGCGTCGTCCTGAGCGCTCGGAGTCATGTGTTCTTTTGAAAAGCGGGAGCATTTCGGCCTCCGATGTTCAGAGTCCGCTCATTTGAGTGCGCGAGTTACATGCGCCCACCAGATGCTCACGCTTTTCGGCAGGGGAGGTGTCATGGGCTCTCGGGGAATCGTGTCCCGCCGGATGGTCCAGGCGGTCACGTACAGGGAGTACGCGGGTCACCGCCGTACCGGCGCGGCCCGCCGGCCGCCGGATGGCATCGACGGCGGGCCGGCCGCGCGCGACGCCGGGGCCGTCGTCCCCCGGGGCGGCCGACGTACGGCTCACCGGAACACGTCGGGCGGGATCGCTCACACCACGAAGCGGGACGCGATCCTCCTCGACGCCCCGGCCATCCGCGCGGTGAGCCGTTGCCGGGGCCGCGCCCGGCGGCGCCGAGCAGTCCGGACAGGGGCTTCTCCTGGTCGAGGCGGTCTCCGCGCGGTGGGGCCGGGAGCCGCGGGCCGTGGGCAGGACGGTGTGCGCCGCATAGGACATTCCCGCCCCGGAGCCCGTCCGCGTGAGCGCGAACACCTGACGCCGACGTGTTCACGCCGAGCGGAGCACCCCGGAGCACCCCGGAGCCGGGCCCCTGTCATGCGTAGGCCCGGATACGACGTCAGGCGGAGATGCCGTCGATCCGGGCCATCGCGTCGTCCGCGCCGTACGGCTGCAGGTACGGCAGCCAGCGCGGGTCCCTGTGGCCGGTGCCGATGATGCGCCAGGCCAGACCGGTGGGCGGGGCGGGTTTGTGGCGCAGCCGCCAGCCCAGCTCGAACAGGTGACGGTCGGCCTTCACGTGGTTGCAGCGGCGGCAGGACGCCACCACGTTGTCCCAGACGTGCTTGCCCCCGCGACTGCGCGGGATGACGTGGTCGACGCTGGTTGCGACGCCACCGCAGTACACGCACCGGCCCCCGTCACGGGCGAACAGCGCCCGGCGGGTGAGTGGAACGGGCCCCCGGTAGGGGACCCGCACGAAACGCTTGAGCCGGACCACGCTGGGTGCGGGGACTGTGACGGTCGCGCTGTGCAGATGGGCGCCGGTCTCCTCGAGGCAGACTGCCTTGTTCTCGAGGACGAGCACGAGCGCGCGGCGGAGCGGTACGACGCCGAGCGGCTCGTACGACGCGTTGAGGACCAGGGCATGCGGCACGGACGGCCTCCTTGTACGCCGGCGGCGCGTGGCTCGCGCCGGGACGATCCGTAGTCAGTCTCCCCTCATGCCTGGTGGACGCGCCACCATGTCCCGGTAACGGGCTGGGGGTGTTCTCGACCACATCCCGATTCATCCCCAGGATCATGGCCTGTTCAAGCGCGGGTGAGGACGGTCTCTTCTTCACACATGGGGCCGATCCCCGCACAATGCCCCGTTAGTGTGGTGGTTCTGCCCGTCCGGTGACCCGATCGTGACCTTGAAGACCTTGACCGCCGCACCGGGGGCAGACATGCACCTGGAGGTACCTGCCGTGTCCTTGTCCGCCGTCCTGTCGGCCGCCGATCCGTCGCCGACGCCCTCGGAGTCCGGGACACCACGGGTGCCCACGCTCCAGGACGCCCAGGAGACCGCCGGCAACGCCGCCGGCTGGGTCGAGGAGAACTGGTCGACGTGGCTCGCGATCGGGCTCAGGGTCCTGCTGATCCTGGTGATCGCGACGGTGCTGAGAGTCATGGTGCGGCGGGCGATCACCAAGCTGGTCGACCGGATGTCCCGGACCGGCCAGGCCGTGGACGGCACCGCGCTCGGCGGTCTGCTGGTCAACGCCGAACGGCGCCGGCAGCGCTCGCAGGCGATCGGCTCGGTGCTGCGCTCGGTGGCGTCGTTCCTGATCCTGGGCACGGCCGCGCTGATGGTCCTCGGCACCTTCCAGATCAACCTGGCCCCGCTGCTGGCCTCGGCCGGTGTCGCGGGTGTCGCGATCGGTTTCGGCGCGCGCAACCTGGTCACGGACTTCCTCTCCGGCGTCTTCATGATCCTGGAGGACCAGTACGGCGTCGGCGACACCGTCGACGCGGGGGTGGCCTCCGGCGAGGTGATCGAGGTCGGGCTGCGGGTGACCAAGCTGCGCGGCGACAACGGCGAGATCTGGTACGTCCGCAACGGCGAGGTCAAGCGCATAGGCAACCTCTCCCAGGGCTGGGCGACCGCGGGCGTCGACGTCACGGTCCGTTCCGACGAGGACCTGGACCGGGTGAAGGCCACGCTGAGCGAGGTCGCCGAGAAGATGGGCAAGGAGGAGCCCTGGAACGAGCTCCTGTGGAGCCCGGTCGAGGTGCTCGGCCTGGACTCGGTCCTGCTGGACTCGATGGTGATCCGCCTCTCGGCGAAGACCATGCCCGGCAAGTCCCTGACCGTGGAGCGGGAGCTGCGCTGGCGCGTCAAGCGCGCCTTCGACGCGGCGGGCATCCGCATCGTCGGCGGCGCCACGGCCACGGAGGACGTGGCGGCCCCCGACCCCACGGCGGGCATCGCGCCCCCGTCGGTCTACTCGAGCACGGTCTCACCGCAGTCGGCGGCCGCGTCCCCGCTGCCCCCTCCGAGCACCATGAAGTGACCGTCGGCCCCGAAGGGCGGCACCCGGAACTCCCCGGGCGCCGCCCTTTCCCGTACCGCTCCTGACCCTCCCCGCGCGGGAACCGAACTGATTTCCCAGGCGTGTTCGTGGGCAGGGTGAGGGCGGAATGTCCGGCAATCGCACCGCAATCACATCAAGATCGCGCCAAGGCCGGTGCGCATGTCAGTCGCGGCGGCGATACTTGCCGCGAGGGATGACCACGGGGGAGGTCACATGACACGCACACCGAACGGCGCGGCCCCGCCCGGCACCGGCACGCCCGTGCCCACGCTGCCGGCGGTGCCGCCCCAGCCCACCCCCGCCGCCGTCCCCGCCCCCGCCGCGCCACCGCCGGAGAACCGCCGCACCGCCTTCGCCGAGGGCGCCGACCGCCTCCGCAGGGCCGCCACCACCGAACCCGGCCGCCTCCGCATCATCGGCGCGGTCCTCGCCGCCCTCGTCGTCACCTTCGGCGCGGTGACCGCCTGGCAGATGACCGACCGGGCCGCGGCCGCCGACGACGTCCTCACCAGCAGCCAGCCCCTCAGCTCGGACGCCGCGGACATCTACCGCTCCCTCGCCGACGCCAACACCGCGGCGTCCAGCGGCTTCCTGGCCGGCGGTCAGGAGACCGCCGCCTCCAGGGACCGCTACGAGAGCGGCATCCGCACCGCCGCCGCGAAGCTCGTCAACGCCGCGGCCAACTCGGACCCCGGCTCCCCCGCCGCGAAGACCGTCACCAGGCTCAACCGCCTGCTCCCCGAGTACAAGGGCCTGGTGGAACGCGCCCGCACCTACAACCGCCAGGGCTTCCCCGTGGGCGGCGCCTACCTGCGGTACGCCAACGAGAAGATGCAGGAGGAGATGCTCCCGGCGGCGGAGGACCTCTACACCAGGGAGAACCAGCGCCTCCGCGACGACTACGCGGACGCGACCCCCTACCCCTGGCCCGCCATCGCCCTCGGCGTCCTCGCCCTGGCCGCCCTCGCCTGGGCCATGCGCCGCACCTACCTGCGCACCAACCGGGTCCTCAACCACGGCCTGGTGGCGGCGACGGCGGCGGCCACCGTCGTCCTCCTCTGGCTGACGGTCGGCCACACCCTCGCCCGCTCGGGCCTGAACGACTCCTACGACCACGGCGTCCGCTCGCTCGACGTGCTGCACGACGCCCGGATCGCCTCCCTGAAGGCGAGGGGCAACGAGAACCTGACCCTGGTGGCCCGCGGCGCCGAGACGACGGAGGTCGGCGGCGAGACGTTCGACGCCTACGACCACGACTTCGGCCGCGACATGGACGCCCTCGGCAAGGGCCTGGCCCGGGCGGAGCGCCTCGCGGACGACGACAGCGGCACGAAGCCGGTCTCCGCGGCGGTGGGCAACATGACGGAGTGGAAGAAGCGCCACGCGGCCGCCCGTGAGCAGGACGAGAACGGCAACTACCAGCGGGCGCTGGACATGGTGATCGGCGCGAAGGGCGCGACCGGCGAGTGCTTCGACAACGTCGACAAGAACCTGGCCGCGGCGCTCGCGCACGAGGAGAGCGAGTTCGAGCGGGCGGCCGGTGACGGCCGGGACGCGCTGACGGGCCTGCCGGCCGGCGCGGCCGTGCTCGCCGTGCTGGGCGCGGCCGGCGCGGTGCTGGGCATCGGCCGCAGGCTGTCGGAGTACCGGTGAACGGGCGCGTGAAGGAGCCGGAGGGGGCCATGACGACGATCGCACGACACCTGCGGGCCCGGCTGAAGGGCTGGGGCGGAGTGGGCGCGATGGCGACCGCCTGCGCCCTGACCCTGGTCTTCGCGCTGGCGCTGGCCTGCGTCGGCGCTCCGGCCGCCGCTCCCCCGAAGGCCCCCGGCCAGACGGTGTCCCACACCGCGCGGGCCCAGGCGGACGAGGACTGTCCGGCCCCGGAGAAGCAGACCCTCTCCCCCTCCGGCGCCGACGGCCCCACCATCGAGGAGATCAAGAACCGCCGGGGCGAGAAGCGCAAGCTGATCGTGGGGGTCGACCAGAACAGCTACCGCTGGGGCTACCGCGACCCCAACAGCGGGGAGGGCGGCACCCTCGAGGGATTCGACATCGACCTGGTGCACCGCATCGCCGAGGACATACTCGGCGACCGCGACGCGGTCCAGTTCAAGGCGATCCCGACCGACCAGCGCATCCCGGCGATCAAGGCGGGCCGGGTCGACATGGTCGTCCGCACGATGACGATCAACTGCGACCGCATCGAGGACGTGGCGTTCTCCGCGCCGTACTTCAGGACGGGCCAGCAGGTCCTGGCCCCGAAGTCCTCACCGGTCCGGGGATACGACGAGACGCTCGCGGGCCGGAAGGTCTGCACGGCGACCGGCTCGACCGCGTACACGAAGCTGAAGGAGGACAAGGAGGCGGACAGGCTGCCGGCGTCCACCGACATCCGCACCACCGTCCCCAACCAGCTGGACTGCCTGGTGCGGCTGCAGCTCGGCGAGGTCGACGCCGTGGTCACCGACGGCGCGCTCGCGGCCAGCCAGGCCGCGCAGGATCCGACGGTCCAGCTCAAGGGCGAGGCCTTCACGACCGAGTACTACGGCGTGGCGATGAGGAAGGACGCGGACGACCTGGTCCGCCGGGTCAACCGGATCCTGGTGGACTTCCGCGAGGACGCCACGGACGGCTGGCAGGACGCGTACACCGAGTGGCTCTCGGCCACGCTGGGCGCCGACTCCTCCGGGTCGAGGCCCCCGGCCCCGGAGTACCTGCGCGAGAGCTGATCCCGAACCGGCCCCGGCCGGCCCCCCCCAACCGTCAACAACCCACCAGCGAGAGGTGATCGATGGCCGACACGGATCCCACCGGGCCGGTGATGGACCGGGACGAGGTGGACCGTGCGCTGGCGCGGCTCGGCGCGGAGCACGAGGCGATCGAGACCTCGCTCCTCGCCCTGCAGGACCACGCGGGCCGAAGACTCCTGGAGGGCGCGCGGCTCACCGGCATCACCGAGGAGCGCTGGACGGCCACCGAGGCGTCGATCACGCTGCTGTGGACGTACTTCGACGCGTACACGGACGCGCTGCGCACGGCCCGGGACATCCGTTCCCGCCGCCGCTGGTCCAGCCGTGAGGACCTGGTGGAGCTGACGGAGCTGCTGCGCGGCGACTCGGTGACCGTGGCGGGCGGTCTCACGGCGGCGGCCGGCGCGCCGACGCTCCACGCCGCCCCCGGGAAACTCAGCGAACGCTACTCGCTGGCCGCCCTCGTCGACCGGATGAACGAGCTGTACGCGACCTCGCTGGACATGGTCGTCGCCGCCGACGCGGTGTGGTCGGCGCTGCCCGCCCGGATCGACCTGCTCGCCGCCGAGCTCCAGCGCACCGCCCGGCTCGCGCACTCGGTCGGGGTGCGCCCCGGCGAGCATCCGGCGGGCGACGACCTGGAGCGGATCACCCGCACGCTGACGAAGCTGCGCGAGCAGGTGGTGTCCGACCCGCTGGCGTACTGGAAGCGGGCGGAGGGCAGTTCGGCGCCCGGCGGCGGACGGCCCGACACCACGGTCTACGACCGTGAGGCGCGCGCGCTGGAGGACGTGCGCCGGGAGATCGACGCGGTGCTGACGGTCCGCCAGGACGCCGAGAAGCGGATCGTCAGGCTGCGGGACGTGCTGTCCCGCGCCGACCGCACCCTCGCCGAGGCCCGCACCGCGCGCGGCGAGGTGCTGGCGAAGATCGCCGCGACGGAGGTGCCGGTGGTCAGCGGGCCGCCGACCGTGCTGCAGGAGCAGCTGTCGACGGCCGCCGAGTACCGCAGACACGCCCAGTGGCACCGCCTGTCCCCGCTCCTGGAGTCCCTCGAGCAGAAGGCGGAGGACGAACTGCTGCGCGCCCGCGAGTCGTTGACCGCGGTGACGGCACCGCTGGCGGTCCGTGCCGAGCTGCGCGGCCGGCTGGACGCGTACAAGGCGAAGGTGGCCCGGCACGGCCTGGCGGAGGACCCCGAACTGGTGGAGCGGTACGAGAGGGCGCGCCGGATGCTGTGGAGCGCGCCCTGCGATCTGCGCGCCGCCGACCGGGCGGTGCTGCGCTACCAGCAGGCCGCCGCGGAGGCCCTCGGCACGGCGCCGCGGGTGCCGGACCAGGGTGTGCCCGACGACCGGAGGGAGCCCGGCGCATGAGCGACGAGGAGGAGGCCGCGTCATGAGCGAACCGGAGAACCGGGCACCCGGGACCGGGTGCCAGCGCCCCGGCTGCGGCGGCGCGTACGAGGACGTCGGCGGCGGCGAGCTGTACTGCGACACCTGCGGCCTCGCCCCGGTGGTGTCGCCGACCGGCATGGTCGGATCGGCCCCGACCGGCATCACGGCGGGCGGCCGCGGCTCGGCGGGCAGCGGGCGTTCCAGCGGCCGCAGCGCCCGCAGTTCCCGCACGTCGTCCCAGTCGTCGAGGTCCCGGCGTTCGGTCTCCGGGCGGCTCTCCCGTTCGCTGTCGGGCCGGGCCACGGGCCGTTCGGTGTCGGTGCGCAGTTCCGGCGCGGGCGCCGGCTCGTCCGGCCGGGGCCGTCTCGGTGCCGGTCTGGTCGAGGTGCCGCCGATCCCGCGTCCCGATCCGCGCGCGATGGTGCTGGAGAACCCCGAGGTGCCCGAGCGGAAGCGGTTCTGCTCGCGGTCGGACTGCGGGGCGCCGGTGGGCCGGGCCCGCGGCGGCCGGCCGGGGCGCACGGAGGGCTTCTGCACCAAGTGCGGCCACCCGTACTCGTTCGTCCCGAAGCTGCGGGGCGGCGACGTCGTGCACGGCCAGTACGAGGTGGTCGGCTGTCTGGCGCACGGCGGTCTGGGCTGGATCTACCTCGCCGTGGACCGGGCGGTCTCGGACCGCTGGGTGGTGCTGAAGGGCCTGCTGGACACGGGCGACCAGGACGCGATGGCGGCGGCGATCTCCGAGCGGCGCTTCCTCGCGGAGATCGAGCACGCCAACATCGTGCGGATCTACAACTTCGTGGAGCACCTCGACCAGCGCACCGGCTCCCTAGACGGCTACATCGTCATGGAGTACGTCGGCGGCAAGTCGCTGAAGGAGATCGCCAACGGCCGCCGCACCCCGGAGGGCAGGCGCGATCCGCTGCCGGTGGAGCAGGCGTGCGCGTACGGCATCGAGGCCCTGGAGGCGCTCGGCCACCTGCACAGCCGGAACCTGCTGTACTGCGACTTCAAGGTCGACAACGCGATCCAGACCGAGGACCAGCTGAAGCTGATCGACATGGGCGCGGTGCGGCGGACGGACGACGAGGAGTCGGCCATCTACGGCACGGTCGGCTACCAGGCGCCCGAGGTCGCCGACGTCGGCCCCTCGGTGGCGTCGGACCTGTACACGGTGGCCCGTACGCTCGCCGTCCTCACGTTCGACTTCCAGGGTTACACGAACGTCCACGTGGACTCGCTGCCGGACCCGGACACCATCGAGGTGTTCCGGCGGTACGAGTCCTTCTACCGCTTCCTGGTCCGTGCCACCGACCCGGACCCGGCCCGCCGGTTCGCCTCCGCGCAGGAGATGGCCGAGCAGCTGACGGGCGTGCTGCGCGAGGTGGTCTCCCTGCAGTCGGGGCGCGCCCGCCCCGCGCTGTCCACGCTCTTCGGCCCGGAACTGCGGGTGACGGACACGGAGTTGTTCCCCGCGCTGGACGGGGACGTCTCCCGCCTCGGCCCCCGCCGGGGCCGCCCCCGCAAGGGGGCGCCCCCGGCGCTCCCGCCCGCCGCCGGCACCTCCGTCCTCGTCGAACGCGTCGACTGCGCCGCCGCCGCGCTCGCCCTGCCCGTGCCGCACGTGCACCCCGCCGACCCCAACGCCGGTTTCCTGGCGGGTCTGCTGGCGTCCGCGCCCGGTGAGCTGATCAACGCGCTCGCCGCCGCGCCCGCCCCGTCGACGGAGACCCGGCTGCGCGAGGTCCGCGCCCGGCTGGAGACCGGCGAGTGGCCCGTCGCGCTGGCGGTGCTGGGCGCGCTGGAGGAACGGGATCCCGACGACTGGCGGGTGGTCTGGTACCGGGGGGTGGCCGCGCTCGTCACCGGCGACCACGAGGGCGCCGCGCTCGCCTTCGACGCGGTCTACGACGCGTTCCCCGGTGAGACCGCGCCGAAGCTGGCGCTCGGCGTGTGCGCGGAGGTGCTGGGCCAGTTGGACAACGCCGCCGAGTACTACCGCCTGGTGTGGTCGACCGACCCGAGCCATGTGAGCGCCGCGTTCGGGCTGGCCCGGGTGCAGTTGGCGGCCGGGGACCGCGGTGGTGCCGTGCGGACGCTGGAGTCGGTGCCGGAGTCCTCCATCCACTACACGGCCGCGCGGGTGGCGTCCGTCCGGGCGCGGCTGCGCGGGCGTGCGGCCGCCGCCGGTGACGTACCGTTCCTGGACGACCTGACCGCCGCCGCCGGGCAGGTCGAGGCCCTGGAGGCGTACGGTCTGGACCCGGCGCGGCGGGAGCTGTTGTCGGCCGAAGTCCTCGGCTGCGGGCTGGACTGGGTACTCTCCGGGGGCCAGGGTTCCGCTCCTCCCGCCGCCGGGGGGCGGACGCTGCTCGGCAGCGGTCTGGACGAGCGGGGCCTCCGTTTCGGCCTGGAGCGTTCGTACCGCACGCTGGCCCGGCTGGCGCGCAGCGGCGAGGAGAGGATCGACCTGGTGGAACGTGCCAATCGTTACCGCCCCCGGACGTGGGTGTAGTTGATGTCGCAGATGCCTCAGCAGGCCGCTCTGTCGAAGTGCCCGAGCTGCGAGGAGCCCCTCGAGTCGGGTGACCGTTTCTGCGGTGCGTGCGGATACGACCTGTCCGCGGTCCCCGCACGGCCGCGGGACGAGCCGACGATCGCCCTGAACGGCGCGGTGCCGTCGCAGGCCCCGGCGGAGCGCGGCCTGCCCCGGCCTCCGTCGGCGCCGCCCGCCGCACCGGCCTGGCCCGTCCCGGACGGCCCCGCCGCCCCCGTGCCCGACACGTCGGCCGGCCATGGGGCACCGGTCAGGGGAACGCCCGTACCGCCGCCTCCGGCACCCGGCACCCCACTGCCGCCGCCGGCCGCCCCGGACATGCCCGCATACCCGCCGACTCAGGGCGCCCCTGTGACGCCACCCCCAGCGCCCGGCGCCCAAGTACCGCCACCTTCCGCCCCGGGCGCCCCCGCATCCCCACCGGCCCAAGGCACCCCCATGCCGCCACCACCGGCACCCCCCGCCCCGGACGCCCCCGCGCCTCCGCCGGCCCAGGGCGCCCCGGTGTCGTCGTCCCCGGCGCAGGTGACGCCCGTGCCCGCGCCCCGTGCCGAAGGCACCCCCGCGGCGACGGGTGCCGTACCGCCGCCCCCGCCCGCGGAACCCCCCGTACCGTCGTCCGGGGTGCGCTTCGACCGGCGTGCGCGGTCGGAGGAGCGGGCCGCCGCCGACCGACCGGCCGCGCAGCCCGACGAGTACCCGCTCCAGGCGCCGGACCCGCGGGTGGCGGCCGAGCAGGCGGCGGCCGAGCCGGTTCCGGCCGCCGGTGGCGCACCGGTGTGCGTGGCCTGCCGTGCGGGCCGGGTCGACGACGACGGCTACTGCGAGAACTGCGGTCACGCCCAGCCTCGCGAACGGGACCACATGGAACAGGACCACGGCCCCGTGGCCGCGGTCAGCGACCGCGGCCTGCGCCACCACCGCAACGAGGACGCCTTCGCCGTGAGCACCACGGCGCTGCCCGACGGTTCCCCCGCCTCCGTGGCGATCGTCTGCGACGGCGTCTCCTCCGCCACCCGCCCCGACGAGGCGTCACTCGCCGCCTCCCGCGCGGCGAACGAGTCCCTGCTCGCGGCCCTGCCGCGTGGCACGCACCCGCAGACGGCGATGCACGACGCGATCGTCGCCGCCGCCGACGCGGTCAACGCGCTGGCCGACGAGCCCGCGGGGGCCCGCGAGCACGCCCCGCACCAGAACGCCCCGGCGTGCACCATCGTCGGCGCCGTGGTGACGGCCGGTCTGCTGGTGGTCGGCTGGGTCGGCGACAGCCGCGTCTACTGGGTGCCGGTCGACCGCTCCGCCCCGGCGGCCCGGCTCACCGAGGACGACTCGTGGGCCGCGCAGATGGTCGCCGCGGGTCTGATGGGCGAGGCCGAGGCGTACGCCGACCAGCGCGCGCACGCGATCACCGGCTGGCTCGGCGCCGACGCGTACGAACTGGAGCCGCACACCGCCTCGTTCAAGCCGGACCGGCCCGGTGTGGTCGTGGTCTGCACGGACGGCCTGTGGAACTACGCGGAGTCGGCCGACGAGATGGCCGGGGCCGTGCCCGCGGACGCGGCCGTACGGCCGCTGCACGCCGCCCGGGTGCTGGTCGGTCACGCCCTCGACGGCGGGGGCCACGACAACGTAACAGTGGCCCTCGTGCCGTTCCCGGCCGTCCCGCAGGGGGCAGGATCGGCCTGAGGCCGCTTGCGGGACGCCTCGCACGGGGAAGCCTCGACGGACCGGAGGGGACCGGTCCGTCATCCGTCGTCGCCCCGCGCCGCCGGGGCAGCCAAGGGGGAGCGAACAGGCATGGCCAATTTCTCGAAATCGAACGTGCCGCAGTTCTCGGTGGACGTGAACCAGAACGTGTACCTGCCGGAGGGCGGCCGCGAGGTCCACGCCATCGTCACGGTGACCGCGACCGGCGGCGGCACCGTCGGCAGCGCGGTGGCGGCACCCCATCTCTACTCACCCGGCCAGGGGCCGTCGGCGGCCGTGGTCCTCATGGTCGACTGCTCGGGCTCGATGGACTACCCGCCGACCAAGATGCGCAACGCCCGCGACGCCACGGCCGCCGCGATCGACGCCCTGCGCGACGGCGTGAACTTCGCGGTGGTCGGCGGCACGCACGTGGCCAAGGAGGTGTATCCGGGCGCCGGCGGCCTCGCGGTCGCCGACGCCTCCACCCGTGAGCAGGCCAAGCAGGCGCTGCGGAAGCTGAGCGCGGGCGGCGGCACGGCGATCGGCACCTGGCTGCGGCTGGCCGACCGGCTGCTGGCGTCGGCGGACGTGGCGATCCGGCACGGCATCCTGCTCACCGACGGCCGCAACGAGCACGAGTCGGCGGAGGACCTGAAGGCGGCCCTGGACGCCTGCGCCGGACGGTTCACCTGTGACGCCCGCGGGGTGGGCACCGACTGGGAAGTGAAAGAAGTCACAGCCATCGCCTCCGCCCTCCTCGGCACCGCCGACATCGTCGCCGACCCGGCCGGTCTCGCCGCCGACTTCACGCGGATGATGGAGACGGCGATGGGCAAGGAGGTCGCGGACGTCTCGCTGAGGCTGTGGACCCCGGTCGGCACGACGGTGAGGTTCGTCAAGCAGGTCGCGCCGACGGTCGAGGAGCTGACCGGACGCCGTACGGAGGCGGGTCCGCGCGCGGGCGACTACCCGCTGGGTTCCTGGGGGGACGAGTCCCGCGACTACCACGTCTGCGTCGAGGTGCCGCCCGCGGGCATCGGGCAGGAGATGCTGGCGGCCCGGCTGTCGCTGGTGATCCCGCAGCCGTCCGACGGCGGCGTGCGCAGCCTCGGGGCGCAGGGTCTGGTCCGGGCCGTGTGGACGGACGACGTGGTCGCCTCGACGTCGATCAATCCCCAGGTCGCCCACTACACCGGGCAGGCGGAACTGGCGGAAGTCATCCAACAGGGTCTGGATTTGCGCAAAGAGGGGGATATCGACGGAGCGACGGCCAAACTGGGCAGGGCCGTGCAGCTCGCGAGCGCGTCCGGCAACGCGGATACTGCGAAACTGCTTGCGAAGGTAGTGGACGTGGTCGATGCCGCGACAGGTACTGTGCGACTGAAGGCGAAGGTCGAGGAGGCCGACGAGATGACGCTCGAGACTCGGTCGACAAAGACTGTTCGTGTAAAGAAGTGATCCGTAAGTAGCCGAGCCTGACCCCTCGGGGTTGGAGAAACCGGCCGGAACCGGCCGGACAAGGAGAGGGGGAAGCGCCGACATGCCGACCTGCCCGAACGGACACCAGTCGGGTTCCGACGACTGGTGCGAGGTGTGCGGTCACCGCATGGCGGGTGCCGTGCCCCCACCTCCTCCCCCGCCGCCCGCGCCCGGCGGCGGCTACGGATTCCCGCCGCCGGGCGGCCCTGGCGGCGGCCCCGGTGGTCCTGGTGGTTTCGGTGGCCCCGGTGGCGGCTCGCAGGAGCTGTGCCCGCAGTGCCGTACGCCGCGTGAGGGCGCGGCGCCGTTCTGCGAGGAGTGCCGGTGGAACTTCCTGACGAACACGGCGACCTCGTACACCCCGGCCGCCCCGCGTCCGCCGGCCCCCGGCCCGGGTCAGGGGCCGGGTCAGGGTCCGGGTGGGCCCTTCCAGCAGCCGCCCGGCGGACCGTCGTACGGCGGCGGCGGTGACTCGTTCGACTACCAGGGCTCGCGTCCCTCGCAGGTGAACCGCCCCGCCGAGCCGATCCCGCCGGGCCCGCCCGGCTTCGGCGGCGACCCCTCACGACCTGTACCGCCCCCACCGGGTCCGTCCGGCCCCGGCGGCTTCGGCGGTCCCGGCGGGCCTGGCGGTTCCGGTGGTCCCGACGGGCCTGGTGGGCCTGGTGGGCCTGGTGGGCCGAACGGTCCCGGAGGACCTGGCGGACCTGGCGGGCCTGGCCGCTTCGGTGGCCCCGGTGGACCCAACGGTCCCGGGGGCTTCGGTGGGCCTGGCGGTCCCGGCGGGCCCAACGGTCCTGGTGGTCCGAACGGTCCCGGCGGTCCCGGAGGCTTCGGTGGCCCCGGAGGACCTAACGGTCCCGGTGGCCCCGGTGGCCCGAACCGCCCCGGTGCTCCGCAGGCGTTCCAGTCCGGGCCTCCGGCCCCGCCCGGATTCCCGCAGGAGACCGGCCGCCCCCAGCCGGGCGGGCCGCCCTTCGGCGGCGGTGACAACGACTGGGTGATCTCCCCGCCGACCGGCGGCCCCGGTGGCCCGGGCGGCCCCGGTCCCGGTCCCGGTCCCGGCGGTCCGAACGGCCCCGGTCAGCGCGGCGGTTACGGCTACCCGCAGCCCGGCGCGACCCAGGCGCCGCCCGGACCCGGCGGCTTCCCGCAGCAGCCCCGGCAGCCGCAGGGCCCGGCGACCTGGACCGCGACCATCGGTCCGGACCGCGAGTACTTCATGGCGATGATGCAGCGCTCCGGCCCCGAGGCCGCGGGCCTGAACCTGCCCGCGTACTCGCCCGAGCAGCAGCGCACGCTCACCGGCAACCAGATCACCATCGGGCGCCGCCGCCACTCCACCGGCGACACCCCCGACATCGATCTGTCGACCCCGCCGGAGGACCCGGGCGTCTCCCACCAGCACGCGGTGCTGGTGCAGCAGCCGGACGGCACGTGGGCGGTCGTCGACCAGAACTCGACGAACGGCACGACGGTCAACGGCTCGGACGAGCCGATCCAGCCGTTCGTCCCGGTCCCGCTCCAGGACGGCGACCGGGTCCACGTGGGCGCCTGGACGACGATCACCATCCGCCGGGGCTGAACCCGGCCCTACGCGGCCGGGCACCGGCCGGACGTGCGGCCCTTCGGAGTCGTCCGGCCAGGCGCGGCCGCCCCCGGCGTCGACGTGAGGCCGCAGCGTTCACGCTGCGGCCTCCCCTCACGCTCACAGAGGCCGTACACCTCCCCCGGGCCGCGGCCGGGCATTGGCCGGACGTGCGGCCCTGCGGGGTCGTCCGGCCAAGCGCGGCCGCCCCCGGCGCCGACCGTGAGGCCGCAGCATTCGCGCTGCGGCCTCCCCTCACGCTCCCAAAGGCCGTACACCTCCCCGGTACGAGGGCGTCGGCGGTCAGCGGCAGCAGGAACCGGAACAGACCGCTCCCCCGGACCGCGGCCGGCAGCCCTTCCAGATCGGGCCGCTCCTGCGACGACCGGCTCGCGCCGCGCAGCGGGACGAAGCGGGCGGGCGTGTGCGGGAAGCGCCCCTCGGCGTGCCCGGCGTCGCGCACGGTGCGCGCGACCAGGCCGGTGGCGAACGGGGCGAGGATCCGCCCGCCCGGACGGCACCGGGCGAGCCGGGCGCGCGGGACGGACGGCGGGGCGCAGGCCGCGCCGATCCGGTCGACCGAGGGAAGCGCGTGCGGGCCCTCCGCGCGGCCCGCGGGCTCACGGTCCCGTCCGCCCGTGCCTCCGCGGGAGGGCGGTCCTAGGCCTCGAGTCCTATGCCGTCGCGTCTGAGACCATGGACGGCGTGACAGAGATTCGGCGCGGCACGCTTCAGGAGCAGACCTTCTACGAGCAGGTCGGCGGGGAGGAGACCTTCCGCCGGCTCGTCCACCGTTTCTACCAGGGGGTGGCCGAGGACCCGCTGCTGAAGCCCATGTATCCCGAGGAGGACCTGGGCCCGGCCGAGGAGCGGCTGACGCTGTTCCTCATGCAGTACTGGGGCGGTCCGACCACCTACAGCGAGAACCGCGGCCACCCGCGCCTGCGGATGCGCCACGTCCCGTTCAAGGTCGACCGGGCGGCACACGACGCCTGGCTGAAGCACATGCGCGACGCCGTCGACGAACTGGGCCTGTCCGAGGAACACGAACAGACCCTGTGGAAGTACATGACGTACGCGGCGGCATCGATGATCAACTCCCCGGACTGAAACAGCCCCTCCGGCGTGTGAGGAGCGGGGGTCCAGGAGGCGGAGTCCCTGGGAACGGACGGGACGGGAAGGGGCGGCGGGGGCGAGGAGAACCCCTCCCCCACCCCCGACCACATTCCGGTCATCCGTCCCCGCATTCCGATCACAATCCGGTCAAGCCCACCCCCTGAACGGTTACCTCCGCCACACCCCTCTGACAGCATCACCCGGGGGTCCGGACGACCACGGGGGGTTGCGGTGCCATCCGCAGGGGGCTCGGCGAGATTCGTGCTCGCCCGCGCACACGCGCACAGACCCCTCCTCGCGGCCGCCCTCCTCACCGTCCTCCTGACCACGGCCGTCCTGGCCACCCTCACCGCCTACTCCACCGCCGTCGGCGACGCCTCCCTGCGCCACGCCCTGGCGGCCCCCCGCGACGCCGCCGACACCACGCTCACCGTCGAGGCGGAGGCCGTCCCGCCGGACCGCCGCACCGCCGCCGACACCGCCGTACGCGAAGGCGCCCGGAAGGCCTTCGACGGACTGCCGGTGACGCTGCGCACCCTCACCCGCTCCGGCCCGTACGCCCTGCCCGGCTCCCTCCGGCCGCCGGGCGCACGCGCGGAGGCGGACGAACCCGACCTCACGCACTTCGCCGCGCTCGACCGCACCCAGGTGCGCGTCACCGAAGGCCGGATGCCCGCGGAGAGCGGCGGCACCGGGATCGAGGCCGCCCTCCCGGAGACCGCCGCCCGTGCCCTCGCCCTGGAGCCGGGCGCCCGCCTCACCCTGGACGACCGGCTCGACGGGCCGCCCGTGACGGTCCGGATCACCGGCCTGTACCGGCCCGTGGACACCGCCGCGCCCTACTGGCGGCTGGACGACCTGAACGGCCGGGGCATCGTCCAGGGGCACTTCACCACGTACGGCCCCCTGCTCGCCGACCCCGCGGTGTTCGCCGGAGGCGACGTCAGCACGGGCCCCTCGGGCTGGCTGGCGTCGGCCGGCTTCTCGGCGATGACGACCGGGCGGATCGACGCGCTGCGCGAGGCGGTGCGCCGGGGCGTCGCCACCCTGCCCGAGGCCGAGGCGCTGGACGGCACGGCGACCGCCACCAGCGAGCTGCCCGCCGCGCTGGACCGCATCGAACGCTCCCTGCTCGTCTCCCGCTCCACACTGCTGGTCATCACGGTCCAGCTCGCCCTCCTCGCCGCGTGCGCCCTGCTGCTGGTGGCCCGGCTGCTGAGCGCCGAACGCGCGGACGAGACCCGGCTGCTGCGGGCCCGCGGCGCCTCCCGCGCCCAGGTGGCCCGGCTCGCCGCCCTGGAGGCACTGCTGCTGGCCGTGCCCGCGGCGGCCTGCGCCCCGCTGCTCGCGGGACCGCTCACCCGGCTGCTGGCCGGGCAGGGCGCGCCGGCCCGGATCGGACTGCACCTGGACACCTCCGTCGGCGCGGTCGCCGGACGCGGCACGGTGTGGCTGGTGGCGGCGGGTGTGGCGCTGGGCTGCGCGCTGGCCGTCACGGTCCCGGCGCTCGTCTCCTCCTTCACGGCCGGCCGTACCGAGCCGCTGCCGGGCGTGGTGCGCGCGGGCGCGGACGTGGGTCTGCTGGTGGTGGCCGGTGTGGCGTACTGGCGGCTGAGCCGCCGGCCCTCCGGTGCCGTCGGCGAGGACCTCGGCGTCGATCCGCTGCTCGTGATCACCCCGGCGCTGGCGCTGCTCGCCGGTACGGTGCTGACGCTGCGGCTGCTGCCGCCGGTGGCGCGGCTGGCCGAGCGCCGGGCGGCGCGCGGCCGCGGGCTGCCGGGGGCGCTGGCGGGCTGGCAGCTCGGCCGCCGCCCGATGCGCGGGGCCGGGCCGGTGCTGCTGCTGGTGCTCGCCGTGGCGCTGGGCATGCTGGCGATCGGCCGGGGTTCCTCGTGGGAGCGCTCGCAGGACGACCAGGCGGATTTCCGGGCCGGTGCGCCGGTGCGGGTCCTGGCCGCCGGGGAGGAGGCGTTCGGCCGCGGTCAGGCGTACGCGGCCGTACCCGGCGTACGCGCGGCCGCCCCCGCCTTCCGTACGACCGTGCCGCTGTCCGGCGGGCGGACGGCGACCGTGCTGGCGCTGGACACCGCGCACGCGGCGGACACCCTGCTGATGCGCTCCGACCTGGCGCCTGTGCCGTCGCGCGCGCTGGTGTCCGGGCTGTCGCCCAAGGGCGCCGCGGTGGGCGTCCGCGTGCCGGCGGGCACCGCGCGGCTGACGCTGACGGCGGCGCTGCGGGGCGCGGACGCGCGGACCCCGGTCGACGTCACCGCCACCGTGGAGGACTCCTACGGCACCCCGTACGCGCTCGGTCTCGGCGGGCTGCGCGCCGACGGGCGCCCCCACGACCTCACCCTCGACCTCGGGGCGGCCGCCGAGGCGCCGCCGGGCGCGCTGACACTGACCGGGCTCCGGCTGGAGCTGCCCCAGCCCGTCGGGAAGGCCGAGCGGCACCGCCTCACCCTGGCGGCGCTGACCGCCACGGACGCCGGCGGCCGGGACCGGGAACTGTCGCCGCCGGCCGGGTGGAAGGTGTCCGTCCGTGCCGGTGGTACGGCGTCCTCCCCCGGCGGGGACACCGGCCCGGTCCCGCCCCGTGTGGTCCCCGGCGACCCGACGACCGTCGTCTACGGCACCGGTCACCTCCCCGCGGACCTGGCCTGGCGGCCCTCGCCGCTCACGGTCGGCCTCCAGGTGCCGCAGCCGCCACCGGCCGAGGTCACCGCCGTGGCGACGGACCGCTACCTCGCCTCCGCGGGCGCGCGTCCGGGGCAGCGGGTGGACGTGCGGCTCGGCGGGGCCACCGTGCCGGTGCGGATCGTGCGGGCGGTGCGGGAGCTGCCGTCCGCGCCGCCCGGCGGGAAGGACGACGGCGGGGCCCTCCTCGTCGACCTGCGGTCCGTCAACCGGACGATCCAGGCGCGCCAGGAGGAGGGCGTGCCGCCGAACGAGTGGTGGCTGGCGACCGAGCCGGGCGCGTCGGCGCGGGTGGCGGGGGCGCTGCGCGACCGGCCCGACGTCGATCCGTCCCGGGTGGTGGTGCGGGACGAGATCGCCGCGGAGCTGCGCGACGACCCGTTCGGTGCCGGGCCGGGCACGGTGTTCGGGGCGGCGGCCCTCGCGGCGGCGGCGCTGACGGCGGTCGGGTTCGCGGTGAGCGCGACGGGGTCGCTGCGGGAGCGGTCCGCCGAGTTCGCGGTGCTGCGCGCGCTCGGCGCCTCCCGGCGGCGGCTGGCCCGGGTGGTCCTCGTCGAGCAGGGGGTGCTGGTCGGTCTGGCGCTGGCGGTGGGCGTCCTGCTCGGCGCGGTGCTGGCCCGGGCGGTGATCCCCTTGGTCATGCTGACCGCGGAGGCGACCCGCCCGGTCCCCGGGGTCCTGGTGGAGCTGCCGCCCGCCCGGGTCGCCGTCCTCCTGGCCGCCGTGGCCGCGGCACCCCTGCTGATCACGGCCGTACTGGCCCTGCGCAGGGCGGACCCGGTGACGTCGCTGCGGGAACGGGGAGGCGAACGAGGGTGAGCGTCCTGACCGTACGAGCCCCACGGGCACGCACCCGGCGCTGTGGCAGCCCGGCGCTCCCCGCCGCCACCGCCACGGCCCTGGCCACCGCCGCTCGTCACGGCCGTACCGCCGCGGGAACGGGAGGCGAGTGACGTGACCGTGCGGACTCCGGGACGGGCGCGGCCGGTCGCGCCCTGGGTGCGGACCCGGCTGCGGTCGGCTCCCGGTGCGGCGGCGGCGCTCGCGCTGCTGGTGGCGGTGACCGCGTTCCTGGCCGCCGCGCTGCCGCTCGCGGTCGACCGGTACGGCGACGCGGGGCTGCGCCGGTCGCTGGAGGCGGCCGGGCCCGGCCGCACCGCCGTCCAGCTGTACGCCTCCCAGGACAGCGCCTTCATGCCGTACGAGGAGTGGGAGGCGCGGCTGCGCCCGGACGCCGTGCGCGGCGCCTACGCCGAGGTCTTCGCCCTGGCCGGCCGCTTCCTCCCGCTCGACCCCGGGCAGTCGTCCCACGGGGTGCGCACCACCCGGCGGCTGGCGGCCCCGGACCCGTACCTGTCCCGGCCGGACGGGATCGCCCCGGAGTTCCACCTCGTCGCCCCGAGCGGACTCGCCGGCCACGCGCGGGTGCGGGAGGGCCGGCTGCCGGCGGCCCCGGACGGCGTCGACGCGGCGACTCCGGCGGTGGAGGCCGCCGTCACCACCGAGACGGCCCGGAAGCTGAACATCGAGGTGGGCTCGGTCGTCCACGTGCCCGGTGTGGAGCGCGCCCCGCTCGCGGTGCGCGTCACCGGCACCGTAGAACCGCTCGCGCCGCGCGGGGCGTACTGGTCGGCCACCCCCGTGCTGCGCGGCCCGAGCCTGCTGACCGTCCCCGGCGACCCGCAGCGCAGCGTGTTCTGGTCCGGCGCGCTGCTGCTGCCCCCGGAGGCGGCGCCGGTGCTGCTGGGCACGGGCGGGCTCCCCGAGCGGTACTGGACGCTGGCCCCCGAGGTGTCCGCCCTGCGCGCTCACGACCTGCCGCGGCTGACGTCGGCCGTCGCCTCGCTGGAGGCGGGCCCGCTGCTGCGGCGGGCCCGTGCCGCCGCCTCGCCGGCCGTGGACGCGGAGACCTCGCTCGGCGAGGTGTTCGCCGGGTACACCGAGCTGCGCTCCGTCATCGGCCCCCTGGTCGCCGTCGCCGCCTTCGGCACCGGCACGGTCGCGGCCGTCGTCCTGCTCATGGCGGGCGGTCTCGCCGCCGACCGGCGCCGCGCCGAGCTGACCCTGCTGCGCGCCCGCGGCGCCTCCCTGCGCGGTCTGACCGGCCGGCTGCTGGCGGAGACGGCGGTGGTCGCCGTGCCGGCGGCCGCCCTGGGCCTGGCCGCCGCCCTGCTCGTGGTCGACGGGGGCCGGTCGTCGTACGCGGTGGCCGCCGCCGGTGCCGTCGCCCTGCTCGCCTGTGCGGCGCTGCCGCTGCGGGCCGTCGCCGCGCACCGCGCGGTGCGGGTGCACGCCGCCCGTGACGACCTCGTCTCGGTCCGCCCGTCACGGCGTCGCACGGTCGCCGAACTCACGCTGCTCGCCCTGGCGGCGGGCGCGGTCGTCGCGCTGCGCACGCGCGGCGCGCCGGACGGCGAGGGGGCGTCCGGGGACGGGCTGGTGTCATCGGCCCCGGTGCTGGTGGGGATGGTCGCCGCGCTGGTCCTGGTCCGTCTGTACCCGTGGCCGTTGCGCGGGCTGGCCCGCCCCGCCGGGCGGCTGCGGGGCGTGGTGGGGCCGCTGGCGCTGGCCCGCGCGGGCCGTGCGTCCGGGTCCGCGGTGCTGCCCCTGCTCGCCCTGCTGACGGCGCTGACCACGGCCGCCTTCGGCGGTTCCGTCCTCACCGGGGTGGCCGACGCCCGGGACCGCGCGGCCGTCCTCGCCGTCGGCGCCGACGCACGTGTCGAGGGAATGCGGCCGTTGCCGTCCGGTCTCGCCGACCGGGTCCGGCGCGCGCCCGGTGTGCGGGACGTCACCGCCGTGAGCGTCTCCTACGACGGCCGGCCCGCGGGCGGCGGCCCGACCGTGCCGGTGGCCGGTGTCGACCCCGCCGGTTACGCGGCCCTCAGCCGGCACACGGGCATCGGCGCCTTCGACCCGGACGGGCTGAAGGCGTCCGGTTCCGGGCCCCTGCCCGCCCTGGCCTCCCCCGAGGTCGCCGACCGCCACGGCACCGGGCGGTTCCGGGTGCGCCTGGACGACGGCGCCGACATCACCGTACGGATCGTGGCGGTGCGTGAGCGGACCCCGGCGCTGGCCGGGCTGGACTTCCTGGTCGTGGACCGCTCCGGGCTGCCCGACGGGCCCGGCCGCCCGACCGCGCTGCTGGTGACCGGCGACCGGCCGGACGCGGGCGCGCTGCGCGAGGCGGCGGGCGGCGCCGCGCAGGTGCGGCTGCGCGCGGAACAGTTCGCGAAGTACGTCGACTCGCCCCTGCAGTCCGGCGCCGAGCGGGTCTACACCGCGGCGGTGGCGGCGGGCGCCGGGTACGCCGTGCTCGCCCTGCTGCTGACCCTGCTGCGGGCCGCGCCCGAACGCGCCGCGCTGCTGGCCCGGCTGCGCACCATGGGCCTCACCCGCGCCCAGGGCCGCCGCCTGCTGGTGCTGGAGTCCCTGCCGCAGGCGCTGCTCGCGGCGGCCGGCGGCACCGTCACGGCGTGGGCCGCCGTCCGGCTGCTGTCGCCCGGCATCGACCTGACGACCGTCGCCGTCTCCGCCTCCTCGTCCCCGGCGGGGCGGGCGGTGCTGCGCACCGATCCGGTGTCCCTGCTGGTGCCGGCGCTGGCCGTGGTGGCCGTCACCGTCGGGATCGCGGCGGCACAGGCGTGGTGGACGGGCCGCGTGGGGTCGGTGCGGGAGCTGAGGGCGGGTGACGCCCGGTGATCCGCCCGGCCTCCTCCCCGGCGGCGCTCCCCTCGACGTCCCGCCCGTCGCCCGCGACGTTCCGCCCCTCGCCCACACCCGCTCCCGGCTCGCCCGTGCGCTCTCCCACCTCGCCCACGCCCTCCCCCGGCTCGCCCGCACCCTCTCCCGGCTCGCCCACTCCCTCTCCCGGCTCACCCACGCCTTCCCCCGCCTCGCCCCGGCCGCCACGGCCGTGGCACGGTCGCCCCCGTTCCCGGCTCGGGATCCCGGTGGCCGCCCGGCCGCACGGCGGCCGTGCCCGCCCGCGCGGTGCCGCGGCGCCCGACTCCCGCCCAGGAGGCCCCCGATGATCCCGGATCCCACGCTCGCCGAGCTGGCCGGCCGCGTCGCCGCCGACCGCGGCCGCCCGGCCTACGGCCATGACGCGCTCATCACCTGCGACCGCCTGGTCCGCGTCTTCACCGCGGACGGGGTGGAGGTGCAGGCGCTCCAGGGGCTGGACCTCCTGGTGCGGGAGGGCGAGCTGATGGCGCTCGTGGGCGCGTCCGGCAGCGGCAAGTCGACCCTGATGAACATCCTGGCCGGCCTGGACACCCCCACGGCCGGCGCGGCCCGCGTGGCCGGCCGCGATCTGCTCACGATGACCGCGAAGGACCGGCTCGCCTACCGCCGTGAGGTCGTCGGCTTCGTCTGGCAGCAGACCTCCCGCAACCTGCTGCCCTATCTGACCTCGGCGCAGAACGTCGCCCTGCCGATGCAGCTCGCCGGCCGCCGCGGCGGCCGCTCCCGGTCCGCGCGCCGGGCCCGCGCCGAACGCGCGCTGGAGCTGCTGGAGCTGCTGGAGGTGGCGGACTGCCGTGACCGCCGCCCGCACGAGATGTCCGGCGGCCAGCAGCAACGCGTCGCCATCGCCGTGGCCCTCGCGGGCGACCCTTCCGTGCTCCTCGCCGACGAACCCACCGGCGAACTGGACTCCCACACCGCGGAGCAGATCTTCACCGCGTTCCGCACCGCGAACGAGCGGCTCGGCACGACCGTCGTGATCGTCACCCACGACCAGGCGGTGGCGGGCGAGGTCCGCCGCACGGTCGCCATCCGCGACGGCCGCACCTCCACCGAGGTGCTGCGCCGCAGCGAGGTCGACGCGGCCACCGGCCACGAGACCGTCGTCGCCCGCGAGTACGCCATGCTCGACCGCGCCGGCCGCCTCCAACTGCCCGCCGAGTACACGAAGGCGCTGGACATGCGTGACCGCGTCGCGCTGGAACTGGAAGCCGACCACATCGCCGTCCGCCCGGACGACAGCGAAGGACGGTGAACGGGCCGACCTCAGCGCACGCTGAGGCCCAGCGCCCCGAGGCCCGCCCGGCGCACGGCGACCGACCCGTAGGGCGTGCGCAGCCGGAGCCAGGCCCCCGAGGAGAACAGTCCCTGTTCGCCGCCCCGCAGGAACCCCAGCGACTGGGCGGCGTGCACCGCCCGCACCGGAAGCCCGGTCTCGGCGACCGTGCGGGACCAGATCTCCCGCCCGATCCGGTCGAGCTCCGCCCTGGTGCGCCGCTCGGGCGCCAGTTCCTCCGTACGGGAACGGAACTCCGCGACCGACGCGGCGACGAGCCCGCGCAGCTCCCGCGGCGCCGGCAGTCCGGGCTCTGCCCGCCAGCCGCCGCGCGGCGGCAGCACCCCGGCCCACGGCGGCCCGGTCACCGCGCCCGGCACGGTGGCCGTGGCGGCGGACTCGTCCACCGACTCCAGCAGCTCACCGGCGGACACGGTCACGTCCAGGGCGACGTCGAGCCCGTCCTCGTACGGCTTCGCCAGCCGTACGGCGCGCACGGCGAGCACCTCGAAGGAGGGCGGCCGGCCGAAGACGGCGAGCGCCGTGCCGGCCGCCTGCAACCGCACCGCGGCGGAACGGTCGTAGTGCAGCAGCCGGGAGAGGAAGGCCGCGAGGTCCGCGGTCTCCCCCTCGTCGGCGAGGTGGAGCGCCGTCATGCGGCGGCGGCCTCCTCCTCTTCACCGGCGGGGTCGTCCGTGTACTCCCGGAGGAACTCGCGCTCCTCCTCGGTGAGCCGGCGCGGACGCTGCGCCTCGAAGTCGAACGGCACGATCACCGTCGACGCGCGGACGTAGACGAGGTCGTCGTCCTTCACCTCGTAGGTGAGGGTGAAGGACGCCGCCCTGATCTCGGTGACCCACAGCTCGATGTCGACCGGGTGGTGCCGGTGGACGAGCTGCCGCTTGTAGTCGATCTCGTGGCGCGCCACCACGGACCCCTGCTTGAAGTCCTTCTCCGGGCGGAACAGGAAGTCGATGCGGGCTTCCTCCAGGTAGCGGAGGAACACCACGTTGTTGACGTGGCCGTACGCGTCCATGTCCGCCCAGCGCAGCGGGCAGCGGTAGATGTGCCGCAAGAGATCAGCCCCGGGTCAGCTTCTTGTAGGTGGCACGGTGCGGGCGCGCGGCGTCCGCGCCGAGCCGCTCGACCTTGTTCTTCTCGTACGACTCGAAGTTGCCCTCGAACCAGAACCACTTGGACTCGCCCTCGTAGGCGAGGATGTGGGTGGCGACCCGGTCCAGGAACCACCGGTCGTGGGAGACGACCACGGCACAGCCGGGGAACTCGAGCAGGGCGTTCTCCAGGCTGGAGAGCGTCTCGACGTCGAGGTCGTTGGTCGGCTCGTCGAGGAGCAGCAGGTTGCCGCCCTGCTTGAGGGTGAGCGCGAGGTTCAGGCGGTTGCGCTCACCGCCGGAGAGCACGCCGGCCGGCTTCTGCTGGTCCGGGCCCTTGAAGCCGAAGGCCGAGACGTAGGCGCGGCTCGGCATCTCGACCTGGCCGACGTTGATGTAGTCGAGCTCGTCGGAGACGACCGCCCACAGCGTCTTCTTCGGGTCGATGTTCTCGCGGCTCTGGTCGACGTAGGAGATCTTGACGGTGTCGCCGACCTTGATGGACCCGGAGTCGGGCTCCTCGATCCCCTGGATCATCTTGAACAGCGTGGTCTTGCCGGCGCCGTTCGGGCCGATGATGCCGACGATGCCGTTGCGCGGCAGCGTGAAGCTGAGGTCGTCGATGAGCACCTTCTCGCCGAAGGCCTTGCTGAGGTTGTTGACCTCGACGACCACGTTGCCCAGGCGCGGACCCGGCGGGATCTGGATCTCCTCGAAGTCCAGCTTCCGCATCTTGTCGGCCTCGGCGGCCATCTCCTCGTAGCGGGCCAGACGCGCCTTGGACTTGGCCTGCCGCCCCTTGGCGTTGGACCGCACCCACTCGAGCTCTTCCTTGAGCCGCTTCTGCCGCTTGGCGTCCTTCTGGCCCTCGACCTTGAGGCGGGTGGCCTTGGTCTCCAGGTACTTGGAGTAGTTGCCCTCGTAGCCGTGGAGCCGGCCGCGGTCGACCTCGCAGATCCACCCGGCGACGTTGTCCAGGAAGTACCGGTCGTGGGTGACGGCCACGACGGTGCCCTCGTACTTGGCGAGGTGCTGCTCCAGCCAGTTCACCGACTCGGCGTCGAGGTGGTTGGTGGGCTCGTCGAGGAGCAGCAGGTCGGGCGCTTCCAGCAGCAGCTTGCACAGCGCCACGCGGCGCTTCTCGCCACCGGAGAGGTTGGCGACCGGCCAGTCGCCGGGCGGGCAGCCCAGGGCGTCCATGGCCTGCTCCAGCTGGGCGTCGAGGTCCCAGGCGTTGGCGTGGTCGAGCTGCTCCTGCAGCTTGCCCATCTCGTCCATGAGCTCGTCGGTGTACTCGGTCGCCATCTGCTCGGCGATCTCGTTGAACCGGTCGAGCTTGCCCTTGACCTCGGCGACACCCTCCTGGACGTTCTCCAGGACGGTCTTGTCCTCGTTCAGCGGGGGCTCCTGGAGCAGGATGCCCACGGTGTAACCGGGGGTGAGGAAGGCGTCACCGTTGGACGGCTGCTCCAGCCCCGCCATGATCTTCAGAACGGTCGACTTACCGGCGCCGTTCGGACCGACGACACCGATCTTCGCCCCCGGCAGGAAGCTCAGGGTGACGTCGTCGAGGATCACCTTGTCGCCGTGCGCTTTGCGCGCCTTGCGCATGGTGTAAATGAACTCAGCCAAGAGAAACCGTCCGGCAGCTTGAAATCAGGCAGTGGGCAGATACACCCCATCTTGCCGCACCGCCACCCCTGGGTGGAAACGCGTATGGTCCGGGGCCTTCGACCTGGGGTTTCACGGACGGCACCGGAGACCCGACCGTCACCGCCAGCCGTTCTCGGGCTATCGTGCCGCCGTGACCAGCCCGGCGGAGCGCCCCCTCCTCTTCCTCGACGTCGACGGGCCCCTGATCCCGTTCGGGCCGCCGTCCGGTCACCCGCGGGCCGCTGCCGCCGCCCCGGCGCCCGCCGGTCCGGGGAACCCGCTGCTGACCCGGCTCGATCCCGGGATCGGGGCGCGCCTCCTGGCTCTGGACTGCCGTCCCGTGTGGGCGACGACGTGGCTGGAGGAGGCGCACGAGGTCGTCACCCCGCGCATCGGGCTGCCGAGGCTGCCCGTGGTGAGGTGGCCGGACACCGGCGCGGAGGAGGGCCCGCGGGGCCTGCACTGGAAGACCCGTCCCCTCGTCGAGTGGGCCGGCGGCCGGCCGTTCATCTGGGTCGACGACGAGATCGGCGCCATGGACCGCCGCTGGGTCGCCGCCGGCCACCCCGGGCCGTCACTGCTTCATCGGGTCGACCCGGCCAAGGGCCTCGAAGACGCCGACTTCCACGCGCTCGCCCGGTGGCTCGATGCCGTCGTGCCGGAATGAGCACCGCCCCAGGGATCCGGCGGCGCGCCCTCGACGGAACCGCCCCGCTGCTGACGGCCGCCGCGGGCAGCCGGACACGACCGGGACGGCCGGCCCCGGCTGCGGGACCGACCGGTTCCCCACCCCTCGCGCTTCCTCCCGGTGAGAAGAGAGACAAGGAGACACGGTGCCGCTGTTCTTGATGGGTGTGCTGCTGCTCATCGGTCCGGCCACCGCGGTGGCCGGCATCGTGACCGTTGTCCTGCTGCTGAACAACCCGCCCCTGCCCCTGTCCAGGCTCTGCGCGGTTCTCGTTCTGGTCTTCGTCTCCTCGGCGGCGGCCGTGTACTGCTACGGCTGGTTCTCCGTCACCGCGGGAGGGCCGTTCCCCCAGTTGTGCGAGGACCGGAACGCCTCCGGTGCGGAGTTGGCAGGCGTCGAGCAGGCGTACTGGCCCCTTCGCAGCGCCTGCGTCTACGCCGACGGTGCGACGGTGGAGCACGTCTCCACGTCGGTCAACGTGTTCGTCTGCCTGCCGGCGGGTCTTGCCGTCGTCCTGGCCTGCGCCGGCGCGGTCCTGCACCGGCGGACCTCCACGGCCTCCGAGGGGTCGCGGCGACGGCGGTGACGGCGCCGAAGCGTTCCGGCCCGCGCTCGTGGCGGCGGTGGAGGCACCGGCGGCGGGACGGCCGGGACACGGTCCGCTCATGCCGCCGGACGTCGGCATGAGCGGGCGCCGGGGGTGTCTCAGTCCCCGGTGGGGGTGTTCCCGCGGCGGGTGAGGACCAGGCCCGCTCCGCCGAGGACGACCAGGGCGATGGCGGTGCCGGCGATCCACGGGGTGGCGCTGGAGGAACCGGTCTCGGCGAGGTTGGTGTCGGTGGGGGTGACGGCGACGGGAGTGGGGCTCGGGCCGGTGAGGGTGTGGGTGGTGGTGCCGATCTCGGCGGCTCGGGTGACGCAGTCGAGCATGCCGGTGAACCGCTGCTCGAAGCCGTCCGGCCCCTCGACCGTGAAGTCGTACGGCCGGTCCTCGCTCAGCGCGACCGTCACCGTCCGGGACTCGCCGCCCGCGACGGTGTGCTCCGCGCCCGCCACCTCGAAGGTGAACGGCTCGTCGTCCTGGTTGGCGACGGTGACGTCCACACCGCCCTTGGCGCAGTTCTCGCGGGCGGACAGCGCGGGTATCGCGCCCTTGAGCGCCCAGCCGGCGCTCGCCGTCGCCGACACGGTCGACTCGCTGGACCCGGCGAGGATCTGCGTCTGGCTCCGGCCCTCGGAGACGAAGGCGCGGCCGACGGGCACCGTGGTCGACGCCTGCGCGGTGAGCTTCGCGGTGCCCGCCGCCGCGTCCTCGGGCACCTCGAAGAAGATCTGGCCGCCGTCGGCCGCGGTGGTGACGGGCTCGCCCTTCTCGTTCACGATCCGCACCCCGCTCGTGGCGGCGTCCGCCGGCGGGGAGACGGTCACGCTGCGCGCGTTCGTGCGCACCGTCACCGGGCCGATCGGCTCACCCGGGCGGCCGGAGACCGCGGGCGGGTCCAGAGCCAGCGACGCCTTGGGCTCCTCCTCGTCGCGGGCGTTCTTCTGCAGGTAGTCGGCGAGCTGCTCGGCCTGGGGGTCGACGGCGTCCACGGAGACGTCGTCGGAGTACCGCCAGATGGCCACCTGTGTGCCGGCCGCCGCGTCCTGTTCGGTGAGCCGGCCTCGTACGCCGGCCTTCTTCGCGAGTGCCGCGAGGTCGTTGACCTGCGGGTAGGAGTTCCGCAGGATCCAGCGGATCCGGCCGGCGTCCTTGTTGACGCCCAGTGAGGTCCCGCTCCAGGCGGTCTCGTGGTACTTGGCGTCCTTCTGCGTGGGCGTCCGGATGTCGACGCAGTACGTCTGCAGCATGCCGCCGCCCTCGACGGACATCTCGAACAGTCCCGCCGACACCTGCTGGTCCCCGGTGGCGCCGTGCATCACGGCCGCGCCGTAGGTCTTGAGTCCGGTTATGGTCGCGGCCGCCCCGCCGTGGTCCGGTGCCGTCTCCTCGTCGGCGGCCGCCGTCCCGGCACCGGCCAGTACGGCTGTGGCGACGAGTCCGGACGCCAGCGTCCCTGCGGCGAGGCGGGCCGACCAGCGTCCGCGCGCGGGTCCCGCGGAGAACGAAGCAAACACCGAAATCCTTTCCGGGTGGGACCCGTTGACGTGGGGGGACGGTCCCACCAGCAGAATCACCGGCCCCGAGAGTCCCGGGTGCCATGCCCGGCATCCTAAGGAGACGGCGATGCGCGCTTGCCGGTGATCGCGCCGGAGGGGTGATCCGACTCGGAATCGTTATCGCGGAAGCCGCCGCGGGCGGGGCTTATCGACAAATCCACCCGGGGTGATTCGATACACATCCGTCGATAAGCCTCAGTTCGGTCAGTGTCGGTACCGAGGCCGTATCACTGACCTCATGTCACCGTCGCGGGCTCCGGCCGCCGTTGGGGTGCGGTTCCGGCCGCGGTCGCCGCGTTCCCCGTCCCGCTTTCCCAGTTGGGCTCGGGAAGTTCCGGCACGGGGGCCTGCTCCGGTCGCTGCGCGCGCCGGAAGGCGGACGTGCCGCGGGCGAGGTCGTGGCCGATCGACACCGCGTCGATGTCCGCCGACATCCACCCCTGCCCCTCGCGCGTCTCCGTACGCACCTTCAGCCGGCCCTGCACGATCACCGGTTCGCCCACCGACAGCGACGCCGCCGCGTTGGTGGCGAGCTGCCGGTTGGCCCACACCGTGAAAAAGTTGGTGTGCCCGTCCGCCCAGGCGCTCTTCTCCCGGTCCCAGTACCGGGACGTGACCGCGATCCGGAACCTGGCCGCGGGGCCGGACACCGTCTCCCGGTACACCGGCCGCGTCGCCACGTTGCCCACCACGCACACCGTCGTCTCGTTCATCGTGTTTCCCTCCCTCGCCCGCCCGCCGGTCACGACACCGGCGCCGGGCCGGTACGCGTACGGGCCCGTCCCGTACGGCTGCCGTACGGCAGGGCGACCGCGGACCGTCCCGCGATCGCCGTACGGCCAGACTGCCTCCGTCGGACCGGACCCGCCGAGCGCTGTGGACCACCTCCGGCCTGTGGACATCCCCGCCACCCGAACGAGGCGCTCCGCCCCGGCCCCGTCCCGCCCGGCCCCGTCCCGCCCAGCCCTGTCCAGACCCGTCCTCCCCGGCCCCAGACCCGTCCTGCCCAGCCCCCTCCCGCCCCGCCGCCGTCAGGCGCGGCCGGCGCCCGCCCCCACGACCCGCCCGTACTGCTCCCGCACCTCCCGGTACCGCAGCAGCTCCGCCGCCACCGGGTCCAGGACGCGGGCCCGCCCGCACCCCGCGGCCGCCTCCCGCAGCCGTCTCTCCGCCTCCTGCCCGTACCGCCGGGCGGGCCCCCGGGCCGCCATGCGGCAGCTCCACTCGATGAGCGGGCCGCCGACGATGCCGATCACCATCAACAGCACCGGCACCCCCAGGTTCGGCGCCATGACCCCGACGATCTGGGCCAGCAGCCACAGCCCGCCGACGAACTGGAGGATCGTCATCGACACCTGGGCGAACACGGCCAGCGGCCACCACCCGGGCCGCGGCGGCCTCCCCGGCGGCAGTCCCGCGCGCACGGCCAGCTCGTCCAGCGCCTCCGGCAGGCCCTGGGAGCCGCGTACGGCCGCCTCCCGCACCGCCAGCGCCCACGGCGCCGGCAGCCCGGCCGAGGCGCGGTCGGCCACCGTGCGCACCGCCTGTTCCACACGCTGCCGGGCCGTGGCCTCCTCCTCGGGCTGACCGCGCGGGGCGATCCGGCCGGTGGACGGCTCGCCCCGCTCCTGGCACCAGCGCCACAGCCGCAGCCAGGGCGTGCCGCACGCGCGGTTGGCGTTGCGCAGCCAGGCGCGTTCGGCCGCCTCGCCCGTGGCGGTGGCCCCCACGGCGTCCGCGAGCCGGTCGGCGAACTCCTCGCGCGCCTCCTCGCTCAGCCCGGTGCGCCGCCGGGTGGCGTACACCGGCCACAGCCGGGCCGCCGCGACGTCCACGTCCGCGGAGATCCGCCGGGCCGGAGCCCCCCGTTCGGCCACGAACCGGGCGAGCGATTCCCTCAGTTCGCCGACCCCGTCCCCGGTCAGCGCGGACAGCGCCAGCACGGTCGTGCCGGGTTCGCCGTACTCCCCCAGCACGATGCCGTCCTCGTCGAGCAGCCGCCGCAGGTCGTCCAGGACCTGCTCGGCGGCCTCCCCGGGCAGCCGGTCGGTCTGGTTGAGGACGACGAACATGACCTCCGCGTGGGCCGCCATGGGCCGCAGATAGCGCTCGTGCAGCACGGCGTCGGCGTACTTCTCGGGGTCGACGACCCAGATGACCGCGTCGACCAGTCCCAGGACGCGGTCCACCTGCTCCCGGTGCTGGACGGCCGCCGAGTCGTGGTCGGGCAGGTCGACCAGGACCAGCCCGCGCAGCCGCTCGTCGGCGTCCGCGGTCGCCTGGAGGGGGCGCCGCCTGAGCCTGGGCGGGATGCCGAGGCGTTCGATGAGGCCGGCCGCGCCGTCGCTCCAGCTGCACGCGATGGGTGCGGCGGTGGTCGGCCGCCGTACGCCGGTCTCCGAGACGGGCACTCCGGCCAGCGCGTTGAACAGCTGCGACTTGCCGCTGCCGGTGGCGCCCGCGATGGCCACGACGGTGTGCTGTCCGGAGAGCCGGCGCCGCGCGGTGGACTCCTCGAGGACCCGGCCCGCCTGCGCGAGGGTCCGGTTGTCGAGCCGGGCGCGGGAGAGCCCCACCAGCTCGCGCAGCGCGTCGAGCCGCGTCCGCAGCCACGAGTCGTAGGCGAGCGGGGCCACGGTCTGCGGCGCGGGCGCGCGGGCTGCCGCCGCCCCGCCCTGCTCCTCGCCGGCGCCCCCGTTCACCCGGCGTGCGATCAGCCCGTCGTCCCAGGGGCCCGCGGCGCCCGCGGTGCTCGCGGTGTCCGTACGGGGCGCCCCTTCGGCCTCGTGGCCGGGACGCTCGGGACGCTCGGGGTGCTCGGTGTGGTCCTGGTCAGTGACGGCGGTCACCGGTCACCTCTCCTTCTGCAGTACGGACAACGCGGCGATGAGTTCGGCCTGGGGCTCCGCGTGCACCTCGAGCGCGTCGAGCGGGGCGAGCCGGCGTTCGCGTTCGGCGCGCATGACGCGGTCCACGTGCTCGACGAGCAGCCGTCCGCCCCGGTCGCGCAGCCGCAGCGCGCCGTGCGCGCCGATCCGCTCGGCGATCCCCTCCCCGGCGGTCCGGGCCCGGCGGCCGCCCAGCAGGGCCGTGGCGACCAGCGCGGCGACCGTCTCGGGGTCGGGCGCGGTGCCGCGGTCCAGCACCCGCACCTCGTCCTCGGCGTACTCCTCGAGCTCGCGCCGCCAGCGCCGTACGGCCAGTCCGATGCGGTGCTCGGTGCTCTCGGGCGCGGTGTCGCGGCCGGCGAGCTCGGGGGCGTCCGCCGCGGGTTCGCGCCGCCAGGCGTCGTCGACGCGTTCGTCGGCGGCGGCGACGGCGCACAGCAGCAGCTCGCTCAGGCTCTCCACCAGGGCGTCGAGGAGTTCGCCCGGGGTGCAGTCCAGGGGGAAGGCGCGCCACCGTCTGAGCGCGTCGCCGGCGAGTACGGCCCCGGCCTGCAGCCGCCCCCGCACGCGCGCGTGCTCGCTGTCGTACGCCCCCTCGACGGCGGCGGTGAGCCGCAGCGCGGCCGCGTACTGCGCGGCGGCGGCACCCGCCAGTTCGGGCATGCGGGCGTCGAGGGAGCCGAGGACGCCGTACGCGGTGCGGGCCATCACGTGCTGCCGGGCCGCGGGATCCAGCGTCTGGTGGACCAGCCAGGTCCGCAGCGAGGCCACGGCGGTGGCGGGCAGCAGCCCGCCGCCCCAGGCCGACTCGGGCAGCTCGGGCACGGTGAAGCGCGGTACGTGGCCGAGTCCGGCCTTGGTGAGCAGGGCGCCGTACTGCCGTGACACCTCGGAGACGACCTGGTGGGGTACGCGGTCCAGGACGGTCACCAGGGTGACGTCGTACTCCTTGGCGGTGCGCAGCATGTGCCAGGGCACGGCGTCGGCGTAGCGGGCGGCGGTGGTGACCATGACCCAGATGTCCGCGGCGTTGATGAGTTCGGCGGCGAGGACCCGGTTGTCGCAGACGAGGCTGTCGACGTCGGGCGCGTCCAGGAGGGCGAGGCCGGGCGGCAGGGTGTCGGCGGTCTCGACGCGCAGCACCCGCGCGGGGTTCTCCCCGGGCAGGAGCAGGTCGTCCGCGGGGTCCCGGTGGTGGGGCACCCACACGCGCGTGAGGTCGGGCAGCACCCTCATCCCGCTGAACCAGTGGTGGTCCTCCGGATGGCAGACGAGCACCGGTGTCCGGGTCGTGGGCCGCAGCACGCCCGCCTCGCTGACCCGGCGGCCCACCAGGGAGTTCACCAGGGTGGACTTCCCGGCTCCGGTGGATCCTCCGACGACGGCCAGCAGGGGCGCCTCGGGATCTCTCAGCCGGGGCACCAGATAGTCGTCGAGCTGCGCGAGCAGTTCGTCACGGTTGGCACGCGCGCGTGCGGCCCCCGCCAGGGGCAGCGGGAAGCGGGCGGCGGCGACACGGTCGCGCAGGGCGGAGAGCGCGTCGAGCAGCTGGGGCCGTACGTCCAAGGTCACCACATGCGAAGAATGCCCAATTTTGGGGGAATTCTGAAGCATATGAGTATGCCTGCGCGCCGACAGGACACAAGGGGCGGAAGGGACGACCGCGACGCGTACGCGCTCCAGGCATAACGAGTGCACAACACCCGGTGCGCGAGAGACCAAAAGCGGTGCACGATTCGTACCTGCCTGCGATTATCAGGACCGCTTCACCGAACCTCCACATGGAGCCACGGAGGCGAGGCGACAGGGGGCAAGGATGCGGGAGCCCTATCCTTGTCTCCGGCAGCGTCACGGACAGGCCCGGACCCGGGCACCACGACGACAGGCCACCACACCGGCCCCCGTAGCTCAGTGGATAGAGCAGGCGCCTTCTAAGCGCTTGGCCGCAGGTTCGAGTCCTGCCGGGGGCGCCACTCTCCACCCTCCCCTCGGGAGGGCTTTTCGCTGGTCAGAGCGTATGCCAGCCGACACGACGAAGCCCCGGACGCCCTTTTGGCGACCAAAGGCGGGCTCCGGGGTTGTCCGGCTGTCACCGGGTTTTCGCGGGTGGCCGTATCGAATACGTGTCGAAGTTCCCGGCCGGAGGATCAGCCGGCCCCGGACGCCTCCGGCAGGTCCCCCGCGGCTTCGAGCCGCCGTTTCAGGTCCGGTAGCTGCCCGTCGACACATCGGGCGTATGTGGCGAGCAGCACAGCCACGCTGTTCCCGGCCCACTCCGCCACTTGGGCGGGCGGGACGCCGTCGTTGAGCCACTTGGTCAGGCGCCTGTGCCGGTTGTCGTACACGCGCCGTCCGGTCGGCGATTCGAAGACGTGCGGAGGCAGCACGGCCTTACGTGCGCTGCGCCACGCCCGACGGATGACCGACCCGGCGAGGACGCCGCCCGACTCTCCCTGGAACAGCAGATCACCCGGCCGCAGCCGCTCGTCCTGGATGTGCCGCCGCAGGATGCGCCGCCGGACCGCGTACTTCATGACGACGTTGAGGATCCGGCGGTTGCGCTTCCGGGACCAGGCCGCCGCTTGCCTGCCGTCGAGGCGGGTGTCGATGGCTTGCGGGACCTGGTCGGCCTTCTCCGGGTCCTCCCAAGCCGAGACGGGCAGGGAGTTTCGCTCGACCCATCTGAGGATGGCCGCCACATCCCGCGGCGCGTCAGGTCGTCGGTTCGTATTGAACGCCCACTCACGCAGGGCGGTACGCACGGCCGCAGGCGCGAACTGGGTGAGCTCGGCCCGCAACAGTGCGATGGTCGTCGCGGTGAGGGTCTTGGCCATGTTCTTGCGGCTGTTGCCTCCGAGCTGGGACCAGCGGGCATCCACGTACTCAACGGCGGACTTGTACCAACTCATGGCAGCCGACTTGGAGCGATGGGACACCGGAAGACCAGTGGTGACGACGAACGCCTCCCCCTTACCGGTGGCCCGGATGAGTTCGGAGCGGAAGCCCTCGGCGAGCGCGACCGTGTCGAAGGGCTCACGCCAGCGCTTCCCCGCGACCACCCAGCGCACGGTGTACGTGTTCTTCCGGGCACCCTTGTACGCGAGGATCTTGTAGACCTTGACGTCGTACGTCGTCTCCATCAGGCGGCGCCCTCACGGTCGTAGAGCCAGTCCTCGAGGTCGCTCCGCCGGATCCGGAGGTCGCCGTTCGGGAGCTTGATGCAGCGCGGCGCACGACGCTTGGCCCGCCAGTCGTAGAAGGTCGAGCGCGAGATGGCCAGTTCCTCGCAGACCTCCGCGAGGGTGAGCATGCTGCGCGACCGGACGGCCGTGGTCATTCCGCGCTCCCTTCGCTCAGGAGGGCTTCGCGGGCGGTCTCGCGGTTGGTCCGGAGGCCGCGGGCAATGGTCGCGGCGAGTGCGGCTTTGCCCGGCGTGTGGCCGTGGCCGGCGTACTGCCAGTCCGTCAGGACGAGGGGTGTCCGGCTCGCGGTCGTCCAGGCCGAGGGCCCCGGCCTCCTGTGCGGCGCGGTAGTCGGCGCGTGCCTGGCGGAGGGCGCAGAGGGTGGTGGAGTAGTGGCGGGACTTCAAGTGCCCGCGCACGGCGCGGGCGCGCGCCGCCTCTGCGGCGCGGCCTGCCTCTTGTCCGCGCCCCGGCTGGCCGCGCCCGGCGGCGCGCTGGCGATCTGCGGGCATGAGATGGGTAAAACCCTCTGTGGCTGGGGCGGTCGGCTCCACAAGGAGGACGGCGCGGCACTGTGGGCGTTCGGGGCGACGGAGACCAGGGTCAGGGTCGTCGAGTAGCTCGCGAGTCTTACGGGCGATGCCCCGGACACCCTCATCGGCGTGCCCGGGGCGATGCGACCTCAGCAGACGGACATGGTGTTGAAGTCGTACGTCGCCGCGTTCGGGAACACGGTGATGACGTTGGGGTTGGCAGGGGCGCGGTACGTACCCACGTTGGGCCCCGTGAAACGGACTTCGGCTCCGCCCGTCTGGTTGTTGAGCACGGAGAGCGCGTCGATGAAGTTCGAGAGCGACCGCGTACCGCACCTGTAGAGGTGGAAGATGCTCTGCTTGCCGTCGCCCTGACCGACCGAGACACAGGCGATCCCTGATGCCCAGGCGCAAATCTTGAGCGCCTCTTCAGCATCGTCACCACCTGGTATGTCCCGCTGCACCCACTCGCCCGAGTACAGGGGGGAGATCCCCGGCGTCCACGCGTTCGCGGCGGCCTGGGCCGGTGCCTGCGCAGCCAGCGGAAGAAGGAACGCGGCGATCAGCGTCACGACCGTCGCAGCCGCTCGTTTTCTCAGTCTCATGGGGTCCCCTCTGGAGTCGAAACCGACGTCTCGAACCGTAGACCGCACCAGGGACGTCGTGACCCTGACAGCTATCAGGGTGGGTCGGCTCGGGGCGCGTCCGAGGCAAGGGCTGCGGAGCCCCCATTTCGAGCCCCGGCGGCATGCCGGTGGGGGCGTACGACAGTGCAGTCGACCGACACCAGCCAGTCGATGTCGCCGGCGCATCCGCCTGGGACTGGGCTGCCGGGCGCATCTGCTCGAACGTGCCGTCCAGGGCCCAACGGCGAAAGCGGTCGTGCAGCGTCTGCCACGCTGTGGAGCAGCCGGAGCCGAGGAAGGCGACCGCGGAGGAGGCGTCACTCCTGGGCATCCAGAAGTCCGCGCTCGTCACGCACATCCGTCGGACGTACTACAGCGACCAGGGGCGGCCCGTGGAGACGGCGGACATCGTGGTGCCCGCCGCGCACTGCGAGATCGTCTACGAGATCCCGATCAACCGTTAGCCGCTACTCGCAGGGCGGTTGATATGTACCGGGCGAGGTTCAAAAGGCGTGCGCCCCGTCGGCGACAAATGGTCGCCGACGAGGCGCTACTACGACGAGACCACCGGCCCTCAAACCACGGGCGATGGAGTCACTCGTCAAGTTGAGCGGCCAGGAACACCGCTGCCACCGAGGGGCGCACTGCGTACGTTGCGCCCGCACTTCCCTCAGGGGCCTCCCACCAGTAGAACGGATACCGCCGCCCACTATTACCGTGCCCCCTACTCGTCCCGGACAGAACACCTGCCACGCGTCGCGCCGGATCACTCCCATTGGGCCCACCCAGGACCTTGTCCACCAGCTCTGTGCAGTGGATCCTCCGGCCGGGGTTGCGTAGCAGGTACTCGAACACCTGCCGGGCCTGCGGGGCGAGTTGGGTCAGGAACACCGCGGCGCGTTCCAAGTCCTCGGGACCCCATTCCGGAGCTTCGTAGTGCCCCTCTTCCCCGGAATGCTCAGCCCACCGCGGATCGGCCTCAGCCAGATACGTCGTCACGTCCACCCCCACGTCTCGCCTTTGAGAGGCTTCATTCTGCCCCGTTGCAAGCCCATCCCGGGGCTGCTCCGTACCTGATCGGCCTAGCCTCCTGTACCGCAGACCATCGGCCGGTGTGCGTAACGTTCGCGCCGTACGGCCGCCAGTACAGTGCATGTCGAATCCGTGTCGAAGCTCCACCGACACACCGCTCAGTCGAGGAAGAGCCGCAGGTCATCAGGAGGGTGGGACGCAACCCGCAAGGCACCTTCTGAGCGCTTGGCCGCAGGTTCGAGTCCTGCCGGGGGCGCCGGTCTCCGCCTCCCCCTCCGGAAGGGCTTTTCGCCGGGCGGAGCCGGCGTCGAGGGTTCCGGGCGGCCGGCCGGCGCCGGATCCTCCGCCTCGTCCGGCACGGCGCACGTAATGGTCCGCCGACTGAGTCGGCGGACCATTACGCGGGATCGAGGCCCGGAGCGTGCCGGAGAACAACACGCGGGCGGGCGGTGCACCGGCCTGTGGGCCACGTCTCAGAACCCGTACAGGTCGATTCCCGGCAGATCTTGACGGGTACGAGAGCGGGACGCTCGGTCAGCAGTCTTCACGGGGGACGGGGAGGAACGCATCGTTCACCACGCGTACCAGGTCGGTCTCCTTCTTGACGTTCCTGGAACAGTCGATGTTGTTGTCGGAGGCCGAAAGGTTCGACTGGTCGATGACCTCGCTGACCTCGCAGCTCTGAGTCTGCTCGTCGCTGCCGGGATCCGACCGGGCGCCGTCGTCCGCCCACGCGGTCCCGGCGGCACCACCGGCGAAGGCCAGGACGGCGAACGCACAGACGACGGCACTCTTGAACTTCATGTGCTTCTTTCCTCTCGGAATTACCTCACGCGGGTGCGCTGACACAGACCTGCGCGACCGGTCGACAACCCAGTGCTACGGAATCCTTTTGTCGCCGCGGTCAGTTGCATCTGCAAGCTATATGATTCATCTGTACCACGCAGCGAACGAAGTCCCGCGCGAGACGGCATTACTCCGATCAGGTGGCGCCGACACCGTCCAATTGGCTGCGATTTCCTCTCGGTCACCGCTTCGGCATCGGCCATCGCGGCCACGGCGAGCGGAACGGCGCCGTGGCCGCCCGCGTCCGCCGGTGCGACGCCCGCGCCGAACCGGGTACGGCCTCCGTGCGCGAAGACGTGGAATTCCCTGACGCCCGGCGTGGTCACCCGGGCCGCGGTCCACACCGGCTCCCCCGTACTCAGCCGTGTGCGGCCGGGTCCCGCCCGGGAAACGCGGTCGGTTCCTCCGGGCGGCGCGGTGACGGGCGGCACCGCGGACCACTCGGACCAAGGGGTGGCAACACCACGGGGATTCCGAGGAGTTCGGACGGTCCGCAAGCGCTTCGGTCACAGCGGCCGTGATCACGGAAAGGCCGAAGCCGTCCGCGCCCGCGGGCATTTCCCCGATGAGACCGCGACCCGAAGTGCGCATACACGGCGCCGGTGAGTCTGAATCCCGCCGGATAAGGGCCGCAAACGACGGACCATGCCTGGGATGGCGCCCCCTGAACGCCTTCCGGATCACCTTCGGGGACGGAATCACCCCGACCACCCGCCGGACAGCTCAACCGGCGGGAAGAACAGATGGGTTGGCACCTCCGGAAGGGTGTCTTCGCCCCGTTCGGGGGCCTGCGGGACTTCCCGGCCGGTGAACGACTCCTTCGGAATAACCCGGCACGGGGCAATTGCGCCAGTACTGTGTGCTTCTTGATGGTTACGGAATGTCTGCCGTCTTTCCGTTTTCCCCTCTTCCCGCCGTTTTCCGGAGCCGCTCATGCGCACTGCCGTCATCACCGCCCAGAACCCGCCCGCCGTCGGACACCCCGGGCCCGTTCCCCCGGCGCCGGGGCGGGTGGAGGAACGGGAGCTCGTCTTCGAGGGCTTCGCGTACGAGTGCCGCATCGTCCACCGGCCCGCGCCGCTGACCGCGCCGCTGGTGCTGCTCGGGGGCTCGTCCCAGAACAAGTACTCGTGGCAGGGGCACGAGAAGTACCTGTCACCGCTCGCCACCCTGGTCACCGTGGATCTCCCCGGTTACGGCACCGCGGACTTCCTGCCCGCCCGGTACGGCATCGACTTCCTCGCCGCCGCGGTCAGGCACATGCTGGTCGAGATCGGAATGCCGCGCGTGAACCTCTTCGGCGGCTGCTTCGGTGAAGTCATCGGGTTGCGTTTCGCGCAACTCCACCCCGAGTTCGTCACCCGCATCGTGTTCTGCGGCGCCGCCAAGCGCTTTCCCGAGCTGTACACCGACGCCGTCCCCCGCCTGACCCGTGCCCTCGAACGCGGCGAGATCGAGGAGGCCGCCGAGGGACTGGTGCGGATGTTCATGTCGAACCCGGGCGCCGCACGGGTCCGCCGGCACGCGGCCGTGACCCGTCTGCTCCACCGGCAGTTCCTGAACCAGACGCCGGACGAGCTGGAGAAGGTGGTCGAGCACAACACGAGGCTGCTGATGCACGGTTGCTACGAACCCCTGCCCGTCCCCGACGTGCCCTCCCTGGTGTTCAACGGGGAGTACGACACCCTGTGCACCCCGCAGATGGGCCGGGAGCTGGCCGCGGCGATGCCCTCGGCGCTGTTCACCACCCTCAAGGAGACGGACCACCTGGTCACCGTCGAACGCCGGGAGGAGTCCTCGGACCTGATCGGCCGGTTCTTCACCGACCGTCCGATCGACGGCCTGCCGTACTGCAACGCCGTGGAGTCCCTGGGGTTCGCGGCCGGGTGAGGCCGCTGCCGTCCGGGGGCCGCGTGGGCGGTCGCCGCCGGTGACGGGCCGGCGGCTCAGCCGTGCCGCCGGCCCACCTCACGCGTACCGGTAGATCCGGCCGACGTCCTCCAGTTCGGCCGGTGTCACGTCCCACGGCGGCAGCCGTTCCTGACGCGCCACGATCCGGCCGTGCTGCGCGTCGCCGGAACCCGGCGGGGTCGCGGGCAGGTAGCGGGCCCCGCCGTGCCGGCGTTGCCAGTGGTGCCACTGCAGGTCGACGAACGCGTGGTGCAGCCAGAAGACGGGATCGTTGACGGAAGCGCTGGTGAGCATCACACCGCCGACCCAGCGGTGCACCCGGTTGTGATTGCGCCACGAGGCGCTGCCCCGGCCTGAGCCCCAGCCCTCCATCCGGTTGCGGAAACCCCGGGTGACCGTCGAGTCCCAGGGCGCCACGTCGTAGTCGGGTTCCCCCAGCGCCCACTCCAGGTCGCTCTTGGCGGGCAGTTCGATCGGGGCGCTCCTGCGGCCGAGGTCCCTGGTGAGGAACTCCCCTTCGGTGACCCTCACCTTGAGGTTCCAGTTGCCCTCGTGGTGGGCGAACGGTCCGGTCATCACCCGGTGGTCGGAGCCGCGCCCGTTGCCGCCGAGGAGATCCGCCGTCCACGGGGTGGAGGTGGTCGTGCGATCGCGGGTCCAGTCCCAGTACGGAAGGGTCACCGAGGAGTCGACCCGGCGCAGGGCGCTCTCCAGGTCGAGCAGGAACCGGCGGTGCCAGGGCAGGAAGGAGGGCGCCATGTGCGCGGTGCGCAGTCCGCGCTCACCGTCGGACGCATAGTAGGCGATGTGTATCCGTACGAACTCGTCGTACTCGCCCCGCCGTTTGATCTCGAGCAGCGCGTTGACGAACCGGCGCTTCTCGTCGGCCGTGAGTGTGCCGGCGTCCTTACGCACGTACGCCATGGTGGCCCCCTCCGGGCGAGTGTGCCGTGCCGTCGTCCGGGTCCGCGCGCAGCCCCTGGCCGGGCGGGAGGGCGTCGACGGCCGCGCGGGCGGCCTCGAGCGGTGTCCGGTACGAGCAGTAGTGGTCGACCTCGCTCAGCCAGGTGCCGTCGGCGCGGCGCATCAGATGGAGGGGCCGGCCGTCGACGGTGACGTGCCACCGGCCGTCCCCGGCCGCATCACCCGCGGGGAACCACGTCCCCCGGATGCGGCGGCCCCGGTGGGTGCGGTCGAAGGCGGTGCCGGCCGGGACGCCGTCCTCACGCGCGGGCCGCAGGTACGGGGGCCGGGAGGCGGCGAGCAGCGGCGCCAGGGTGACGGTGAGGGCGCAGGCACGCAGACCGCGCACCGCCTCCCGCCGGGTCACGCCCACCGGGCCGGGCCGTGCCGCGCCCGGTGTTCCGTCCGTGGTACCCACCGGTGTTCCACCGGTGTCGACGACCATGGTCCACTCCTTCGTGCGTGCGGTTGTCCGTAGTAATAACCGCTGGTCGCCCTCTGTGGTCACCGCCGCGCCAGAAGCGGGGGCCGTACACACGAAAGGGCGGCTCCCCTCCGCGGGAAACGGGAAAACGGCCTCCGGGCTGCGGAGGACGGTCACGTCCACGACCGGGACCACCTCTTTCCCCGCCGCCGGACGGCGGCCCGGCAGCGTGGCGTGCGACGCGGAGCGGGCGGCCGGAGAAGCGGAAGAGTCGTCACGGACAGCGCCCCATAACGCCATTGGATTCAATGGATCACCCTTTCAGCGGCATGACTCATGCGATTCACCGTCGTTACCTCGATGCTGATACTCGTGCCGGGCCTCCTGAGGAGCCCGGCGCACCATCGTCCGCTCGTATCGAATGTACGAGCCAACAGCGGAGGTCCATCTTGCGCCGGAAAGAAGTAGCCGTTCTCTCTCTGTCGGCTGCCGCCCTCTTGATGGCGGGAGGAGGGAGCGCTCACGCCCAGGACGGGCCCAAGTTCCAGAACGACAACAAGATTTTCTCCTGCACGGTTCTGGAGGTCATCGACATCCCGATCCTGTCGTCCGCCAACAACAACATCGACTGCTCGACCAATTACAACGTCGAGCAAAAGGAGTACGTGTCGACCGAGGACGACCACCGGAACTGACCCGGATGGAGCAAAACCTTCCGGTGAGCCCCCTCGTTCACTGGTTGGTAACGCCGGAGGGCATCGCAGAACACTCGGCTAGAAGATGTAAATTAGCGGATATCTGCGGAGCCGGCGTTAGAACTGGGAAAGAGTGTGCTACAAATCCCAGTCACAGAGACTTTCCGCTCTGCCAGTCCCGGAAAGATGAAGAGAAAAACATCCCTCCACGAGGAGAAGAAGTGAAGCTCAGCAAGGCCCTCATCACCACCGCCGCCACCGCCATGGCCATTGTCGGCGCCGGCGCCGGAGTCGCCCAGGCCGCGAACGACGGCGACACCCTCTCCGAGAGCTGCAAGGTGACCGAGGTCATCGACATCCCGATCCTGTCGTCCGCCAACAACAACATCGACTGCTCGAAGAGCGTCGAGGAGGAGACGTCGCTGCACGTCGAGGACGAGGACAGCGCTCAGTCGGCCGTTCTCCTCCCCCTCTACGAGGACGACAAGGGCAAGAAGCACTGACCTTCGCAGCCCGCCGAGAACAGCGTGTAGCTGGGCGAGCCGAGAAGGTACCGTGCCGCTCCGGCATGGCCGGAGCGGCACTATAAACAAGGAGAAGCCCCCATCATTTGGGGGCTTCTTCGCGTCTCCGGCCGGTCCGCCGGTGCCGCCGGAACGACTCGGGCCGGCGCACTGGAATCCTCATGAGGAGCGGGACATCAGGTCGCTTCCGCCTGCGAGCGGATCGGTGCCACGCCGGTCCGGGCGACGGATGGAATCCGCCCGGCGGTCATCCGTCCCTTTCGGGGCCGGCATGCGCCATTCACCTGCTCGGCAGATTTCCGATTACCTCGGGCCAGGAATCCGGTGACCTCGTTCCGGAGCCGTGGAAAAGGGTGACGAGGTCGACCCACTCGCTCGGAGCAATGCCCGTCCCGGGGGCCCCGCACTCGCCGTTCGGGGGCGAGTACGAACCGGCTCCTCACGGACACCGGAATCCCGGAGGGCGGGGAATTCCATGGGTCCGGGCAGGTGATCGGCCGCGTTCCGCGGCCGGAACGGCGCAGCACGCGCCGAGTACGACACGCCGTGCGGGCAGAGCACGCATGCGCGTTCCTCCGGGTGAATTCCGGATCCCGGATCACGGACCCCGGCGGGAGTGCCCACGCCCGTCCACGACGGGTCATACGCCGTTCGAGATCCCCCCGTTCACCCCGTCGCCCGTCCTGACGGGCGGGTCCGGTTCCCGTTCGGCGGGGCGACGGGGCGGCAGTACCACAGCAGCGGCACAGCGAGAGCCGGCTTCACGATTCCAACACACATGTCGACATTCGCTGAGTTTCAGTCGATTTGTCCGTTTGGTGTCTAGAGTGATGAACCTCCCCGCGCATTCCTCCGGGCGGACGCAGCGCACTCGTCCCGCTGTCCGCCACCGCCGCTCCCCGTTCGAAAGGCTACGACGGTCATGCGTCAATCCCTGGGTCAGATGCTCCGCCATGCGGCAGTGGGCGTCTTCTCCCTCGCAGTGATGTGGACACCCTGCGGCTCCGCGGCCGCCGCGCCGGTCGCGCCCTCCCCGGAGGCCGACGGCCTCGCCTTCTCCCAGCGGTACCGCGCGGTCCAGCACGGTGGCATCGTGCGGGCCGCCAACACCTCCGCCACCTGCCGTGCCGAGACGCCCTCGTGCCGGAACGTGCAGGCCGGCGCGCAGGGGGTGAACGGCGACTTCAACATGTTCTACATCGACGTCGACAGCGACCCGAACACGTACAACTCCTCTCGCGCGGAGCTCCGTCTGCCCGCCGGCTCCCGGGTGACGTACGCCCGCCTGTACTGGGGCGGCAACCTGCTCGTCGGTGAGCAGAAGCCCTGGCAGGACAACGGGCGGGTGCTGATCGCCGAGCCCGGCGGGGAGTACAAGGAGTTGCTCGCCGACACGGTGGTGGGACACCGGGTGGCGGACGGCGCGGACGCCTTCCAGGCCTCGGCGGACGTGACGGAACTGGTGCGGGACAGCGCGCCGGGGCTGTACACGGTGGCGCAGGTCAACGTGGCGATGGGCAGATCGGCGGCCGGGGCCTGGGGCGGCTGGACGCTGGTGGTGGCGTACGAGAACCCGGAGGAACCGCTGCGGCACCTCGCGCTCTGGGACGGATTCGCCCCGCTGGGCGGCCGCTCGGGGGTCGAGATGCAGCTGAGCGGCCTGCCGTTCCCGGCGGGCGCCGGGGGCCGGGCGGGACTGGTGGCGTACAACGGCGACCGCGGTACCGCCGGCGACTCGCTCGTCCTCACCGCCGGCGGCCCCGTCCCCACCGCGTTCGCCGACCGGGCCAACCCCTTCGACGACGTCCTGAACTCCACCATCACCGATTCCCGCGGAGCGTCCCCCCGGCGGGTACCGGCGTACGCCAACACCCTCGGCTACGACTCCGACGTGTTCGACCTCGAAGGGGGCCTGCCGCGCGCCGGTGACCAGGTGGCCCTCCGACTCATGTCCCAGCGGGACGCGGCATGGGCGGGCGTGCTCTTCGCCGCCGTCGACGCCCGGCGGTGAACGCGTCCGCGCCGAGCGCCTTCGGGAACACGGAAACCCTGCCCGCGACCCCCACGGACCCTGTGGTCCCCGCGGACCTTGCGAACCCCGCGGACCTCGCAGACCTCGCGACCCCCGTGGCCGGTGGCCGCCGGCCACGGGTCCTGCACCTCACCCAGCCGGTGGACGGCGGAGTGGCGCGTGTCGTGACGGACCTGGTGCGGGCCCAGCTCGCGGACGGCCTGCACGTCACCGCGGTCTGTCCCGCCGGCGCGCTCTCCGGCCGGTTGCGGTCGCTCGGCGCGCACGTACGGCACTGGGAGGCGACGCGTTCGCCGGGCGTCTCGCTGGCGCGGGAGGTGCGGCAGCTGGCCCGGCTGATCGACGAGGTGCGCCCCGACCTGGTGCACGCGCACAGCGCGAAGGCCGGGCTCGCCGGGCGGCTCGTGGTGCGCGGCCGCATCCCCACGGTGTTCCAGCCGCACGCCTGGTCGTTCGAGGCGGTGGGCGGGAGCACGGCGGCCCTCGCGCTGCGCTGGGAGCGGTGGGCGGCCCGCTGGGCCGCGCGGATGGTGTGCGTGAGCGAGGCGGAACGCGCCACCGGCGTGCGCGCCGGGATCACCGGCCACTGGGTCGTCGTGCCCAACGGCATCGACCCCGACCGTTTCCGCCCGGCGCCCGCCGGCCCCGTACGGGCCGGACTCGTGCCGCCGGCCGGGCCGGACCCGCGGGCGCCGCTCGTCGTGTGCGTGGGCCGGCTGTGCCGGCAGAAGGGACAGGACGTCCTGCTGCGGGCCTGGAACGCCGTGCTGCGCCGGGTGCCCGAAGCCCGTCTCGTACTGGTCGGCGACGGGCCGGACCGTGACCGGCTGCGCGCGGCCGCGCCCGGCTCCGTGCTGTTCGCGGGGGCCGTCGCGGACACCGCCCCCTGGTACCAGGCCGCCGACCTCGTCGTCCTGCCGTCCCGCTGGGAGGGCATGGCGCTGGCCCCGCTGGAGGCGATGGCCTGCGGGCGGCCCGTGGTCGTCACGGACGTCGACGGCGCCCGCGAGAGCCTGCCGCCCTCCTTCACCGCTCCGTGCGTGGTGCCGCCGGAGGATCCCCGGGCCCTGGCGGGGGCGGTCGGCGGGCTGCTGCTCGACCCGGCACTGCGCGCGTCCCTGGGCGACCGGGGCCGCCGGCACGTGCTGTCCCTCCACGACGTGCGGCACACCGCGCGTGCGGTCGCCGACGTCTACCACGACCTGCTCGGCACCCGGCCCGCCACGGCGAGGACACGCCCGTGCCGGGCGGCCGGTGACGCCGAGGCCGACCGGACGACATCCCACGTCGATCCCCCCGAGCACAGGGAGTGCCTCCACTCGTGACTGCCGAACACACCGTGCCCTCCCCCGGCGTGCCGCCGCGGGACCACGGATTCCCCTCCTCGCCCGTCTCCGTCATGTCGCCGCGCGGCACCGACACCGGCCCCCGCCTGTCCGCCGCGCCGCCCCGGACGGCCTCACCGCTGCCGCTGCTCGTCGCGGACGGTGCCGCCGTCCTGCCCGCCGCGCTGGTGCTGCCCGGGGCCCTGCGCCATCCCCTGCTCATCGCCCTGCTGATCGCGGTGTCGCTGCTGCTGCGCCCGCGTGACACCCGGCCGCCGGTGCCGGAACTGCTGGAGGAACTGCCCGCCGTGTGCGGCCGTGTCGCGGTGGTCTGGACGGCCGGCGCCGCGCTGTGGGCCGCGTACCGGCCGGAGCACGCGCTGTCCGCCGGCACCGTGCTGACCGGACTGGCCGTGCAGGCGGCGACGGCCTGCGTGCTGCGCGCGGCCGTGCACGGGCGGCGGCGGGCCGCGCTGCTGCGCCGCCCGCACGCCGCGCTCGTCATCGGGCCGGCCGGGACCGCGCAGCGCGTGGCCGCCGCCGTGCTGCGCCACCCGCGCTGCGGGATGCGGCCGGTGGGAATCGTCACCGACCAGCCGGACGGCGCCGAAGGCGTGCCGGTGCTGCGCACGGACGAGGAGGTCGAGCGGGCCGTCATCCAGAACGGGGTGCGGGTGGTGCTCGCCGTCCATCCCTCGGTACGGACCGAACAGGGGCCGCTGCTGCGGGCACTGGCCGGGTCGGGCTGCGCGGTCTGGGAGATCGACGCCGCTCCGGCGCCGTACCCGGCGCGGGAGCGGCTGGCCGGGTTCTCCTGCCGCCGACTGGACTTCGCCCCGGTGCGCGGCGGCGGCCTCGGCAAGCGGCTGCTCGACATCCTGGTCTCGGGGACGCTGTTGCTGCTGGCCGGCCCGCTGCTGCTGGTGTGCGCCGTGACGCTGCGGCTGGCCGACGGGCCGGGTGTGGTGTTCCGGCAGGAGCGCATCGGCCGCGACGGGGAGCCGTTCACGCTGCTGAAGTTCCGCACCCACCGCCCGGTCGACGAACACGAGTCGGCGACCCGGTGGAGCGTGGCGGGCGAGCACGAGATGCGCTGGTTCTGCCGCATGCTGCGGCGCACCTCGCTGGACGAGCTGCTCCAGCTGTGGAACGTGCTCCGCGGCGACATGAGCCTGGTCGGGCCCCGGCCCGAACGCCCCTACTTCGTCGGGCAGTTCAGCCAGACGTATCCCGGTTACGCGGCCCGGCACCGGATGCGTACCGGCATCACCGGTCTGGCGCAGGTCCACGGGCTGCGCGGCGACACCTCGATCGAGGACCGGTGCCGGTTCGACAACGCCTACATCGACGACTGGTCGCTGTGGCGGGACGTCTGCATCCTGCTGCGCACCGCGGCCACGCTGGTCCGGCCGACGGGGAGCTGACGTCACGTGAGTCACGTCCTCGTCCCGCCGCGCCGAGCCGTTGCCGCCCTGGCGCCGGTCCTGCCGCTGGTGGCGGTGGTCGCCCTGGCGGGCCTGCCGTCGGCGGGGGGCGGCGCGGGGCCCGCCGACGTGGTGTCCGCGCTGGTGGCCGGGTACTGCGTGATCCGGCTGCTGCGGGAACGGCGGCGCCCGCTGTCGCCCCGCGCGGCCGTGGTGCTGGGACTGCCGGTCGCGGGGGTGGCGCTCGCCGCCATGGGGGCGGCCTCGCCCCAGGCGGCGTTCGACGGCCTGGGCCGCTACCTGCAGGTCTTCGTGCTCGTCCCGGCCGTTGTCCTGGTGCTGCTCCGCGGCCGGGCCGACTTCCGGGTGCTGGCCTGGTCGTTCGTGGGGCTCGCCCTGTGGCAGGGGGCCGTCGGGGTGCACCAGTACGTCACCGGGACCGGCGCCTCGTACCAGGGCGAGACCGTCCGCGCGGTCGGCACCTTCGGGGCGCAGGACGTGATGGGCATGGCGACGGCGGTCTCGCTGGGCGTGGTGTGCGCGGCGGGGATCGCGCTGGGACGGGCCCCGGTGCGGCAGCGGACGGCCGCCGCCGGGTGCGCCCTGGCCCTGGTGCTGCCGCTGGCGCTGTCCTTCAGCCGGGGCGCCTGGATCGCAACCGCGTTGGCGTGCGCGGTGCAGCTGGTGCTGGCGGGGCTGCGGCGCGCGGTGAAGGTGGCGGCGGCCGTGGTCGCGGCGGGTGTCGTGCTGGTGGGCGGGCTCGGGACCGGTACGGCGATGCTGCAGGAGCGGATCGACAGCATCACGGAGGTCACCGGCACGCCCGACCAGTCCGTCGTCGACCGGTACACCCTGTGGGCGGCGGCGACCGGCATGTGGCGCGAGCACCCGTGGACCGGGGTGGGGCTGAAGAACTTCCCCGAGTACCGCGACGGGCACGCCACTCTGGCGCTGTCCTCGGGCAGCGACATCGCGGGCGCGGGTACGGAGTACCACAAGCAGGCGCTGCTGTCGCCGCACAGCATGTACCTGCTGGTGCTGAGCGAGCAGGGCCTGATCGGGCTGCTGGCGCTCGCCGGGGGCTGGCTGGCGCTGCTGGTGTGCGCGCTGCGGCGCCTGCTGCGGGTCCGCCGCCGCGGCCCCGGCCTCGACTGCGCGCTCGTCGCCGTCGGCCTCCTGCTCTGGCTGCTCACCGACTTCGTCTACGGCGACATCGGCGGCCCCTCGACCGTCCTGACCGGCATGGCGCTGGGCCTGACGGCGTGGTGGGCGCTGTCCCACGAGGACCGGGCGGGCGCCGCCCCGCGGGGCGCAGCGCCCGCCCGCACCGAGGAGGCCGCGACCCGATGACGATGCTGCCTTCACGGACTCCCGGTTCCGGCCGGCCCGCGACGGACGCCCCCACACCGGACGGACCCCGGCCCGCGGAACCCGGACCCACCGGCACGACGGCCGGCACACACACGACGACCGGCAGGCTCAGGACCGGCAATCCCGCCTCCGGTCGGCCCGCGGAACCCGGATCCACCGGTACGGCGGCCAGCACTCACACAACGGCCGGCACACGCACGACAGCCGACGCACGCACGGTGGCCGGTGGCCCCGCGCCCGGCGGGCTCAGCACCGGCGGCCCCGCCTCCGATCGGCCCGCGACGGACGCCCCCACACCGGACGGACCCCGGCCCGCGGAACCCGGATCCACCGGTACGGCGGCCGGCACATGCACGGCAGCCGGTGGCTCCGTGCCCGGTGGGGCCGAGGGCGTGGCGGGGGGTGGTCCGGGGGTGCCGTCCGTGACGCGTGCCGTCGGGGCGGGTGGTGACGGTGGCGAGTCGGGCACGGTGTCCCGGAGGTTCCTCGCCCGGGCCGCGCTGGGGACGGCGGCGCTGTCCATCGCCGGGTCGGTGCTCGGGCTGGTGCGGGACCAGTCGCTGGCGCGGCTGTTCGGGGCCGGGAGCGACACGGACGCCTTCCTGGTCGCGTGGACGGTGCCGGAGATCGCCGCGACGCTGCTGATCGAGGACGGGCTGGCGATCGCGCTGATCCCGGCGTTCAGCGTGGCGCTGGCGCGCCGGGCCCGGGGTGCGCCCGGCGACCCGGTGCGCGATCTGGTCAGGGCCACCCTGCCCCGGCTGTGCCTCGCCTTCGCCGCGGTGACGGCGCTGGTCGCCGCCGGGGCCCCGTACCTGGTCCGCGTCCTGGCGCCCGGCCTGTCCGATCCCCGCCTCGCCGTCGACTGCACCCGCATCACCGCGCTCAGCCTGCTGGCCTTCGGGCTCGCCGGGTACTGCAGCGCCGCCCTGCGGGCGCACCGCCGTTTCTTCGCGCCGGCGGCGATCTACGTCGCGTACAACACCGGCATCGTGGCGACGATGTTCCTGCTCGGCGGCGCGTGGGGGGTGCGCGCGGCGGCGGTCGGGGTCGCGGTGGGCGGCTGTCTGATGGTGGCGGTGCAACTGCCGTCGCTGTGGCGCCGGCTGGCGTCGCCCGCGCCCGCGCCCGCGCCCGCCGCGACCGGGCCGGCGGACGGGGAGCGGCCGGTGCGGCTCGCCCTGATCGCCGCCGTGCTGCTGTTCGCGCTGTGCCGCCAGTCGCAGGTCCTCGTCGAACGGTTCCTGGCGTCGTCCCTGCCCGCCGGGTCCATCTCGCACCTCAACTACGCGCAGAAGGTCGCCCAGATCCCGATGACGCTGTCGCTGATGGTGTGCACCGTCACCTTCCCCGTGGTGGCGCAGGCGCTCGCCGAGGGCGACACCCGCCGGGCCCGCGCCCGGGTGGAACGGGACCTGGTGCTGGCGTCCTGTGTGGTGCTGGCCGGCATGTGCGCGGTGATCGCCTGCGCCCCGCAGATGATCGAACTGCTCTTCCAGCGGGGCGCGTTCACCGCAGCCGACACCACCGCCACGGCGAACGTCATGCGCGTGTACGCCCTGGGCCTGCTCGGCCAGACCCTCGTGGGCGCCCTCGTCCGCTGCTACTTCTCGGCGGGCCGCCCCAGCTGGTACCCCCTCGGTGTGATGGCGGCCGGCATCGTCGTCACGTCCCTGGTCGGTGCCGCGACCGTGGGCCGCTGGGGGGTGGCGGGGATCGCCGCCGCCAACGCCTTCGGCATCACCGCCACGGCCGTACTGCTGCTGACCGGCCTGCGCGCGTCCCGCCCCGGCGGCACGGCCGGCGTCACGGTCGGCGTCCGCGAGGTCCTGGGCCGGCTGGGCCGGCCCGTGCTCGCCTCGGTCCTCGCCGTCGCCGCCGGGGTGTTCGCCGCGAGCCGCTTCGAGTCCCCGGTGGCCGCCCTCGCGGCCGGCTGTCCGGCCGTGGCCGCCGTCTTCGTGCCGCTCGCCCTGCCCGTCCCGGTCGCCCGGCGTTCCGTATCCGCATCAGCATCCGCACTGCGCTCCGTGCGCACCGTCACACGAAGGCTCACACATGGCCGCTCCCGTTGATTCCGTCGCCGCCGGCAGACCCTCCGCGCCCCGTCCGGGCCCCGTCCCCTGGGTGGCGATGTACCACTCGGTGGGCGACTGCTCGGACGATCCGTACCGCATCACCGTCACTCCCGGGCGGCTCGGGCGGCAGCTGGCCTGGCTGTGCCGGCAGGGGCTGCGCGGCGTGTCCGTCGCCGAACTCCTCGCCGCGCGCGCCCGGGGCGAGGGCCGGAACCTGGTCGGCCTCACCTTCGACGACGGCTACGCCGACTTCCTCACCGGCGCCCTGCCGCTGCTGCGCCGCTTCCGCTGCGGCGCCACCCTCTTCGTCCTGCCGGGCCGGCTCGGCGGCGACAACGCCTGGGACCCGCTCGGCCCGCGCAAGCCGCTGCTGACCGCGGACGGCATCCGGCGCGCCGCCGACGCGGGCGTGGAGATCGGCTCGCACGGCCTCACCCACATCGACCTGACCCGCGCGGACGACGCCGCGCTCACCGCCGAGGTCGCCGAGAGCCGCGCCCTGCTCGCCGAGTTGACCGGCGCCCCGGTCCACGGGTTCTGCTACCCGTACGGCACGGTCGACGCGCGCGCCGTCGAGGCCGTGCGGAAAGCGGGCTACACCTACGCCTGCGCCATCGACCCCGGCCCGCTGACCGGCCCGCACGCCCTGCCCCGCGCGCACGTCGGGCAGAACGACACGGCGTTGCGCCTGCGCCTCAAGCTCCGGCTGCACCGGCTGCGCCGGCGCCCGGTGGAGGGCGTGTGATGAGGGCGCTGCACATCATCACCGGGCTCGGTGTCGGCGGTGCCGAGCAGCAGTTGCGGCTGCTGCTGCGTCATCTGCCGGTCGACTGCGACGTGGTGACGCTCACCAACCCCGGCGCGGTCGCCGACGGGCTCGGCGCCGACGGCGTGCGCGTCGTGCACCTGGGCATGGGCGGCAACCGCGACCTGGCCGCGCTCCCCCGCCTGGTCCGGGTGATCCGCGCCGGCGGCTACGACCTCGTGCACACGCACCTGTACCGGGCCTGCGTCTACGGCAGGATCGCCGCCCGGATCGCCGGGGTCCGTGCGGTGGTGGCGACCGAGCACTCGCTGGGCGACACCCAGATGGAGGGCCGCAGGCTGACGGCCGGGGTGCGCGCGCTGTACCTGGCGAGCGAGCGGCTCGGGTCGGCGACGGTCGCCGTCTCCCCGACGGTGGCCGACCGGCTGAAGCGCTGGGGCGTGCCCGCCCCCCGCATCGAGGTCGTCCCCAACGGCATCGACCTGGACCGTTTCCGCTTCGACCCGGAGCGGCGGGAGCACACCCGCCGGCGCCTGGGCCTGCCGGAGGGCGCGTTCGTCGTCGGCGGCGTCGGCCGGCTCACCCGGGGCAAGCGGTTCGACGTCCTCGTCCGCGCGCTCACCCTGCTGCCGGAGGACCACTGGCTGCTGCTGGTGGGCGGCGGTCCCGAGGAGCACGTGCTGCGCCGCACCGCGCGCGAGGCCGGGGTGGCAGGGCGGGTCCTGTTCACCGGTGAGCGTCCCGTCGTCCCCGACGGCACCCCCGGCCCCGACCTGCCCTCGCTGACGGCGGCGATGGACCTGTTCGCCTCCCCGTCCGCGGAGGAGTCCTTCGGTCTGGCCGCCGTGGAGGCGCTGGCGTGCGGCCTGCCCGTGCTCTACGCCTCCTGCCCGGCGATCGAGGACCTGCCCCCCGGGGCCCGCGCCGACGCCCGGCGGGTGCGCGGCGGCCCCGGGGCGTACGCCCGCGCGATCACCGAGGCCCGTGCCGCGGGCCCCGGACCGCGTACGGCCGGGCAGGCCGCGCACCACTACAGCATCACCCGCAGCACAGCCCGCCTCATGGACGTGTACGCGGCGGCCGTCGCCGGCTCGTCGCCGTCCGCCGCGCCATGAGCCCCCACCGCACCTTCGAGGGAGCAAGCCCGTCATGACCGACACCCCGCCCCGTCGGCTCCGTCCGTCCCTGGACCGTGTCAGAAAGCTGCCCGCCTGGTCCGCGCTGGTGGCGGGCACGCTCCTCGGCGGCCTGCTCGGCGGCGCGTACGGCCTGCTCACGCCCCGGGCGTACACGGCCACCAGTTACGTCGTCGCCGTACCGACCGGCAAGGCCGCCCCGGACACGGCCAGCGGCTTCGCACAGGCGTACGGCCGGGTCGCCACCCAGGTCGCGGTGCTCGGCGACGCGCAGGTGTGGGCCGGGGTGCCGGTGCGGACGCTGCGGAACAGCGTGCGCACGGCGACGTCGCCGGACGCGCCGATGGTCGCCGTCTCGGCCACCTCCGAGCAGCCCGAACTGGCCGTCGACATGGCCAACGCGGTCGCGCGCGCGCTGACCCGGCACGCCGAGGACACCAAGGGCAGCACCCAGGTCCGGCTCGTGCAGTTCTCGCGCGCGGTGAAGCCGGGCAAGCCCTCGTCCGCGTCGCCGACGGTGACCGCGCTGGTGGGGGCGAGCGCGGGCGGCCTGCTGGGCGGCCTGGTGCTGCTCGCCCGGCCGGGGCGGTCCGGCCGGGACGACGACCCCGCCCCCGCCGCCTCGGTGCCCGGCCCGGCCACCGCCGCCGATGTGCAGCGGTGACGCGGCCGGGGTGGCGCTAGCGGGTGCGCGACCACCAGTCGAAGCGGAGGCAGAGTCTCCCGCCGAGCCAGTACTCCACCCACCGGCCCAGGTCCAGCGGCGAGCAGTTCCCCGGCGGCGGTGTGCCGGGCGCGGTCGGTACGGGAGCGGGTGCCGGGGTGTCCTGCTCCCCCTCGTGCGTGCGTCCGTAGAGCACGCTCTTGTAGACGCGGGACGAGTCGGGGTTGTCGTCGCACTGCCACACTCCGTGCGGGCAGTAGTCGGTCAGCGTGTTGTAGAGCGGCTTGTGCCGGTCGATCCACGCGAGCATGCGCCGCATGTACTCGGGATTGTCGCCGTTGCGGAAGAGCCCCCATTCGGGATAGGAGATGGGTTTTCCGTGGGCCTTCGCGAAATCGACGTGCGCCTGGAGTCCGTACGGTTCCTTCACCTGTTCGTCGAAGGAGTGCCCGGCGGGCTGGTCGTAGGAATCCATGCCGACGATGTCGACCGTGTCGTCCCCGGGGTAGCACCGGGTCCAGGGAACGGCGTCCCGGCCGCGGCTCGGTGCGAAGTCGAAACGGAATTCCTGGCCCGGCACCGCGCGCATGGTTCTCACGATCCGGTTCCAGTACGTCTTCCAGGATTCCGGGTCGGGACCGCAGCGGTGGGTGTAGGTGACGCCGTTCATCTCCCAGCCGAGCACCAGCACCGTGTCCGGCACCTTCAGCTCGACCAGCCGCTCGGCGAGGGCACGGAAGTGGTGGTCGAACTCCCCGGCCGCGCCCCGCCGCAGCAACTGCCGGACCTCGTGGTCGGGGACTCCCTCCTCGTTGCGCTCCTGCATGGGGACGTTGAGGACGAGCATCCGGTCGTCGTCGGCGTTGCGCCAGCGCGCCCACGACGTGAGGAAGCCGATGTCCCCCTCGATGTCGCTCCAGTGGTTGCCGGGCAGGTAGGTGTGGCCGACGCGCAGCTCGGCGCCGCCCAGCCAGCGGCTGAGCTGCTTCATGCGGGTCACGCCGCGCGCGTCGGAGGCGAGGAAGGCGCCGAAGGCCGGAACCTGGGGGCGCGGCACCGGCAGGAGCGGGGTGGGAACAGGCGGGAGGCCGAGGTCCGGGACGGCGGGGACCGGCGGGAAGCCGACGTCCGGGACCACGGGGGCCTGAGGGACCACGGCCTGTGGATCCACGGGGACCTGGGGGTCTACGGGGGCCTGCGGGGCCGTGGGGGCCTGGGGGTCCGCGGGGGCCTGCGGATCCACGGGGGCCTGCGGGGCCGTGGGGACCTGCGAGGCCGTGGGAGCCATGGGAGTGGCCGCGGGCCCGTCCGGGGACGGCACCGCCGGACGGGAGTCGCCGGTGCGCGCCGACCCGGCCGCGGGTCCGGCCGCCAGGGCGGCGGACACGACGACCGCCGCCGCGCCCACGGCCATTCCGCGGGCCCGGACCCGCCTGTGCTGTGGGGCCATTGGCTGCTCCTCTTCTCATTCACATCCGCTTTCTGCCCGACATCCTTGTTTTTTGACGGACAGTCATATGGATTCAGGCACAGGAAATACGACGGTGCCAATGTCACTGCGGCTTTCGAGTGCCGGGCTCGCCCGTGCGGGTGAGCCGGTACCAGAAGAAAGTGAGTATTCGTGTCGCTGCTCGACACCCGTGTCCCCGCCGTACTGCTGCGGACCGACCGGAATCCCTTTCACCACGGAACGCTGGGCGCCGTGCGGTCGCTCGGCAGGGCGGGAGCGGAGGTGCATCTCGTCGCCGATTCCACGGGAAGTCCCGTCCGTCACTCGCGTTACGTCCGCGGCACGCACGTCCCGCCGCCGCCGGGCGCGTCCGCGCAGCAGGTCCTCGCCGTGCTGCGCCGGGTGGCCGCCCGGGTGGGACGCCCGGCCGTGCTGATCCCGCTGGACGACGCGACCGCGATCGCCGCGGGCCGGCTGCGGGACGACCTCGCGCCCTCCTACCTGCTGCCCGAGATGCCGGCCACGCTGCCCGAACGCGTCGCCGACAAGGCGGAACTGGCCGCCGTGTGCGCCGCCGCGGACGTTCCGCACCCGCTCACGCTCGTCCCGGACAGCCCGCGGCGGGCCGCCGCCGACGCCCACCGGCTCGGACTGCCGCTGGTCGCGAAGTGGAGCCGGCCCTGGACGCTGCCGGCCGGCGGCGGACTGCGCAGCACCCAGCTGGTGCACTCCGCGCGGCAGGCCGGGGAGCTGTACGCGCGCACCGCGGAGGCGGGCAGCCCGCTGCTGCTCCAGGAGTACCTGCCGCCGGGCGAGGACCGGGACTGGTTCTTCCACGGCTACGCCGACCGTACGGGCGCCGTGCGCGCCGGCGGCCCGGGCCGCAAGCAGCTGTCCTGGCCGCGCGGCGCGGGGCTGACCGCGGTGGGTCACTGGACGCCCAACCCCGAGGTCCGGGAGCTCGCCGAACGGCTCACCGGCGAACTCGGTTACCGCGGCGTCTTCGACCTCGACTTCCGCCGCTGCGGCACGACCGGCCGCTACCACCTCCTCGACTTCAACCCGCGCCCCGGCGCCCAGTTCCGGCTCTTCGCGGACAGCGCGGGAGTGGACGTCGTACGCGCCCTGCACCTGGATCTGACCGGGCGGCCGCTGCCGGCCGGGGATCCGGTGGCCGGGCGGTCGTTCGTGGTGGAGAACTACGCGCCGTTCGCCGCGCTGCGCACGGCACCCGGCGGACGCGAACTGGCCTGGTACGCCAGGGACGACCGCGCCCCCGGATGGGCGATGTGGGCCCTGTGGGCCCGCCATGTCTCCGGCCGGCTGCGGCGGCGGCTGCTCCCGGCGGCTTCCCCGGCGCCCCGCCCGGCCCCCCGGGCGGCCACGTCCCCCCTGACCGACAACGAGAAAGCGAGCAGCTGATGATGTACGACCTCCTGGTGGTGGGCGCCGGTCCGTACGGTCTGTCGATCGCGTCGCACGCCGCGGCCGCCGGGCTGAACCTGCGCGTGTTCGGCCGGCCCATGGCGTCCTGGCGGGACCACATGCCCGGCGGCATGTTCCTGAAGTCGGAGCCGTGGGCCTCCAACCTGTCCGATCCGGACGGGCGCTGGCAGCTGGACGCGTACTGCGCCGAGCAGGGCCTGGCGGCACGTCACGCGCACCCGATCCCGGTGGAGGTGTTCGCGTCGTACGGCCTGTGGTTCGCCCACAACGCCGTGCCGGAGGTGGACGAGCGCATGATCACCCGGGTGTCGTCCGGCCCCGGCGGTTTCACGGCGGTCACCGAGGACGGGCAGGCGCTGCACGCGCGGACGGTGGCGCTGGCGGTCGGGGTGATGCCGTTCATCGAGGTGCCGCCGGCCCTGCGCGGGCTGCACCCGACGCTGGTGACGCACAGCAGCCACCACAGCGACCTGGGCCACTTCCAGGGCAAGGACGTCACGGTGATCGGCGGCGGCCAGGCGGCCCTGGAGACGGCGGCGCTCCTCGCGGAACAGGGCACGCGGGTACGGGTGCTGGCGCGGGCGGAGCGGCTGCGGTGGAACGACGTGCCGCCGCCCTGGGAGCGTCCGTGGTGGCGGTCGGTGCGCTCACCGCACAGCGGTCTCGGGCCCGGCTGGCGGAACTGGTTCTACGCCGAGCGTCCCGCTCTGTTCCGGCGGCTGCCGCAGACGTCCCGGCTACGGATCGCGGCCACGGCGCTGGGCCCCGCGGGCGCGTGGTGGGTGCGGGACCGGGTGGAGCGGGCGGTGGACCTGTTGCCGGGCCAGGAGGTCACCGCGGCCGCCGCGGTGCCGGGCGGGCTGCGCCTGGAGCTGGCCGGCCGTGACGGCTCCCGGCGTTCCCTGGAGACCGAGCACGTCATCGCCGCCACGGGGTTCAAGGCGCACCGCGACCGGCTCTCCCTGCTCTCCGCCGAGCTGCGCGGGACGCTGGCGGCGCTGCCCGACGGTTCCCCGCTGCTCGGCCGCAGTTTCGAGTCGTCGCACCCCGGGCTGTTCCTGGCGGGCCTGGTGACCGCGTCCGGTTTCGGCCCGGCGATGCGCTTCGTGTACGGCGCGACGTTCACGGCGTCGACCCTGGTCCAGGGAGTGCGCCGGCGGCTGGGGTCGGCCCCGGCGCGCGGCATGGTCTCCGTTCCGGGGGCCGGCAGTCGCAGCGGGGCGCCGTCGCCGGTGCGCGGCTGACCGTCGTCGGAGGTCCGGCACCGACCGGTGCCGACGGCGGCGTCCCCCGGACCGGGACCGGTCCGGGGGACGCGTCGCCGTGCGGGTGCGGCTGCCGGTGGGGGGCGGCCCGGCAGCCGACGCCCCCGGTTCGGTCCTCGGCCCGTGCGGCGGGGCCGCGGGGTGGCCGGCGCTCCGTCCCGAGGCGCCGTTCGACGCCGGGCGTCGAGGGCCGGGCTAGCTCCGGGAGGCCAGGCGGCTCCGGCGGTAGAGCATCGCACCGCCGGTGATCAGGACGGCACCGGCGGCCGAGGCGGCGATCATGCCTTCGGTGCCGGTCAGCGCCAGGTGCGGCAGGTTGCCGGGCGGCTGCTCCTCCTCGGCCGGGGGCTTCTCGGCCTCGTGCGTGGGAGGCGTCTTCACCTGGGTGGGCGGAGGCGGCGTCTCCTTGCCGGGCTCGTCCTCCTTGCCCGGCTGGTCCTCCTTGCCCGGCTCGTCCTCCCCGCCGGGCGGCTCCTCCTTGCCGGGCCCGTCCTTGCCGGGCCCGTCCTCGTCGTAACCGCCTTCGTTGGCGCAGTCGTTCCCGTAGGCGCCGTTGAACAGGCCGTACACGTCGGCGGAGTTGCCGCACACGTTCACCGGTGCGTCGACCGATGTCTGCACGTTGTTCCCGGACAGCACGCCGGGCGACCACTCGGCACCGCCCACCGCGTACGCGCCACCGGAGTCGCCGTACGAGGAGTCGCCGTGCGAGGGGTCGCCGTACGCGCTCTCCTCCTTCGTGCTGTCGGTGGACTTCTCCGCGTGGCCGTGGGAGCCGTTGACGCAGGTGTTGCCGGCCGTCCAGTTGCCGGCTCCGACCACGTCGGCGGAGTTGCCGCACACGTTCACCGGCCCCTGGACCGGCGCCTGCACGTTGTTCCCGGACAGCACACCGGGAGAGCCCTTGGCGCCGCCCACCGCGTACGCGCCACCGGCGGAGTCACCGTGCTTGCCGTGCCCGGACGCGCTGGAACCGTTGACGCAGGTGTTGTCGGCCGCCTCGTTGAAGGCTCCGGCCACGTTGACGGAGTTGCCGCACTTGTTCACCGGCCCGTGGACCGGCGCCTGCACGTTGTTCCCGGACAGCACACCGGGAGAGTCCTCGGCAGCGCCCACCGCGTACGAGTCGGCGAGGGCGGGGGTTCCGTACAGGGACAGAATGCCCGTGGCGGCGGCGGCCGCCACGAACACTCCCCTGCTCAGGGTCTGTCGCAATGTGGTTGTCTTCCTGCTTGAAGAATTGGGAGCGGCCACGCGTTCTGGCCCTCCGCTGCCGCATGGCCTACTCCCTCATCAACCCGACTCGGCGGAATCGGTTGCGCAGGTTCACCCGGTTGGACCGCGCCGGCGGGCGCGCGGTCCGGGGGGGTCAGGACACCACGTCCTTGCGGACGAAACCGCGGAACGCCAGCGCGAACAGCACCAGCGCGTACGTCACGGACACCGACGCGCCCTGGATCATCCCGGACCACTCCGGGGTCGGCTGGACGGCGTCCGCCCAGGCGAACTGCCAGTGCGCGGGCAGGAAGTGACGCCAGTCGCCGAGGGCGGTGACGGCGTCCAGGACGTTGCCGACGATGGTCAGGCCGACCGCGCCGCCGACCGCGCCCAGCGGGGCGTCGGTGCGGGTCGACAGCCAGAACGCGAGCCCGGCGGTGACCAGCTGCGACACGAAGAGGTACGCCACTACCACCACGAGCCGCTGCGCCGCCGTAAGCGGGTCGAGCGCGCCGCCGGTGGGGATCTGCAGCGGACCCCAGCCGTAGGCGGCGGTGCCGACGACGAGCGCCACCACCGGCAGCAGCACCATCGCGGCCAGGCTCATCCCCAGTCCGACGATCAGCTTGGACCACAGCAGCCGCATCCGGGGCACCGGCGCGGCGAGCAGATAGCGCAGGGAGGACCAGCCGGCCTCCGAGGCGACCGTGTCCCCGCAGAACAGGGCGACGGGGATGACCAGCAGGAAGCCCGCGGACACGAACAGGTTGACGGCGGCGAAGTTGGCTCCGGAGGCGGTGGCCGTGTCCATCAGGTTGACGCGGTTGCCGTCCGGGCCGCCGTCCGGTGTGCCGCCGATCGCGAAGGCGGCCACCAGCACGAACGGCAGGGCGGCGAGGATCGCGCCCATCACGAGGGTGCGGCGGCGCTTGAGCTGGCGGACCAGTTCCACCCGCAGCGGCAGGGTGCGGCCCGCGCGGTAGCCGACGGCGACCTCGGTCCGCTCGGTGGGCTCGGCTCGCTCGGTGAGCGTGCTCATGCGGAACCTCCGATCAGGGTGAGGAAGGCGTCTTCGAGGCGGCGGTGCGGGCCCACCGACGCCACGGGCACCTCCAGCCGGACCAGTTCGGCGACCAGGCGCGGGGCGGTGCCGTCGGCGTCCAGCCGGACCAGCAGCCCCTCGTCGGTGCGGACGGCGGAGGCGACGCCCGGCAGCGCGGCGATCTTCTCGGCGACCGGCTCGTCCACGGGCGCGACGGTGCCGACGAGCAGGGTGTCGCCGGAGCCGACGATCTCCTGCACCGGACCGGCCTGGACGAGCTGCCCGCGGTCCATCACCACGAGGTGGGTGCAGGACTGCTCGACCTCCGACAGCAGATGGCTGGAGACGATCACCGTGCGTCCGGCGGCCGCGTACCGGATCATCACCTCGCGCATCTCGCGGATCTGCGGCGGGTCGAGTCCGTTGGTCGGTTCGTCGAGGATGAGCAGGTCCGGCAGGCCGAGCATGGCCTGGGCGATGGCGAGGCGCTGGCGCATGCCCTGGGAGTAGGTGCGCACCGCGCGGGCGAGCGCGTCCCCGAGCCCGGCGATCTCCAGGGCCTCCTCCAGGTGGGCGTCCTCGGGCGGCCGTCCCGTGGCCCGCCAGTACAGCTCCAGGTTCTCCCGGCCGGACAGGTGCGGCAGGAAGCCCGCGCCCTCGACGAAGGCGCCGACCCGGGAGAGCACCGGGGCGCCGGGACGGATGGCGTGGCCGAAGACGCGGATCTCGCCGCCGTCGGGCTTGATGAGGCCCATCAGCATGCGCAGGGTGGTGGTCTTGCCGGCGCCGTTCGGCCCGAGCAGGCCGAGCACCTGCCCCTTCTCGACCCGGAAGGACAGGTCCCGCACGGCGTACCGGTCAGAGGAGCGGGTGTAGCGCTTGCTCAGGCCGGTGATCTGGAGCGGCACGTCGGCCAGGTCCGGGTCGGGCGCCGGGGCGGTGGTGCGGCGGCGGCCGGTGAGCAGCAGGGCGAGCGCGATCAGGGCGCCGGCGACCGGCAGCCACACCACCCATGCGGGCAGCGGGGCGGCGGCGGTGGTCACGCCGGGCGCGGTGGGCACGGTGAGGTCGCTCTTCAGGGAGACGGTGTACGTCGCCGGGGCGGCCGGGGAGGCGTAGCCGAGGTCGGTGGAGGACAGGACCAGGCGCAGGCGGTGGCCCTCGCGCACCTCGTGGTCGACGGCGGGGAGCGTGAGGGTCACGTCCTCGCCGGCCTCGGCGTCCTCGACGCGGACCGGTGTGACCAGCTGCGAGGGCAGTACCTGTTGCCGTCCGTCCGGGCCGACGTCGTACACCTTGCCGAAGAGGACGGCGTCGCCGCCGGTCGACTCCACGTGCACGGTGACGGTGGGTGAGCCGGTGATCCGCAGGTCGTCGCCGACCGGGGCGGACTCGAAGCGGGCGTACTGGCCCGGGAAGTCCAGGGAGACGCCGACGCCGAGCGAGGACAGCCGGGCGAGTCCGCCGGAGCCGCCGAGGCCGGGCAGGGAGGAGATCGCGGGCGGGCCGGCTCCCGCCGGGTTGGCGAAGCTCTGCTCACGCCCGGTGAGGGGGATGGACCGGCCGCCGTTCGTCAGACCGGGGTAGGTGTCGGCGCTCGCGCCGTTCAGCACGGCCCGGCCGTCGGTGGAGTCCACCCCTCCGGTGCGGGTGACGCGGAAGGCGGGGCCGGTGTCGGCGCCCTTGTCGTCCTTGAGGTACCGGTCGAACCACGCCCGGACGCGATCCCGCACCCGGTCGTCCTCCGGGTCGCCGCCGTCGTGCCCGCCGGCGATCCAGTCGACGTCGACCGGGGCGCCGTTGGCGCGGATCGCCCGCGCGGCGGCGTCGGCCTGGCCGAGCGGGAAGAGCGAGTCGATCTGGCCCTGCACCAGCAGCGTGGGCACGTCGATGCGGTCGGCGACCGCGGACGGCGACCGCGCCTCGAGCAGTTCGCGCGCCTCGGCGTCCGGGACGCCGGACTCGGCGACCCGCTCGTACATCGCGCACAGCGCGGGCTCGAACTTGTCGCAGCCGCCGCCGGAGTTGACGAAGACGCCGGCCCACAGCTTCTTGAAGACGCCGTTCGGGAAGAGCGCCTCGGCGAGGTCGAAGTAGGTGATCGCCGGGGCGATGGCGTCGACCCGGTCGTCGTACCCGGCGCCGAGCAGCGCGATGGCGCCCCCGTACGAACCGCCCGCCATCCCGACCCGCGGGTCGCCGTCCTCGTCGAGTTCGACCTCGGGCCGCTCCGCGAGCCAGTCGATCAGCCGGGAGACGTCGGCGACCTCGCCGTCGGGGTCGTTCAGCCCGATCTTCCCGGTCGACCCGCCGAAGCCGCGCGCGGACCAGGTGAGGACCGCGTACCCGTCGCGCGCGAGGTCCTCGGCCTGTTCCCGCACGTCGTCCTTGCTGCCGCCGAAGCCGTGCCCGAGCAGGACGGCGGGGCGGCGGCCGCCGGGTCCCGCGGTGAAGTACGAGGTGTCGATGCGCACCCCGTCGCCCGTGCTCATGACCCGGTCGGCGCGGGTGACCGCGAGCGCGTCGTCGGAGGCGACGGCACTCCACGTACCGGCGCCGGCGAGCACGACGACGGCGGCGGCCGCGGCGGTGATGGTCCGTCGCGGCCGCCGTGACAGCGGCCGCCGTGACAGCGGCCATCGCGATCCGGGCAGTCGAAGATCCATGCGTCAACGGTACGGGGTCGACCTGTCGCCGAGATGTCGACCGGAGACCGAACCCGGGCACCTCCCGGGGGTGTACGGGAGGGCTGCCGCGTACCGCGTCCGTGGTACACGGACGGCCCGTCCGCCCCGGGCGTTGTTCGTGAGGTGTTTTCCGACGGCTCCCCGGGCCGCTCAGGAACGAACCGGGTCCGGCGCGTGCGTTCTCGGCGTTCTCTCAGGCCTGGACGAGAGGGAACGCCGCCTCGGACGGTCGGGGTCTCAGATGGTCGGGGTGTCGTCGACGACCGGCCTGTGGATCTCGACGACCGGCTTCCACCCCGCGGAGAACTCGATGAAGTCCGCACGGGTGGGGTAGGTGTCGATCGCGCGACGGTCACGCTTGGGGCTGTCGCTCGCCTTGCGTCCCCGGGGAACCTGCTCCTCGAAGATGTCGACCTTCACGTCGGGAACCTCCTTGAGGCCCTGGCGCCAGATCTGCACGACGTCGGCGCCGAACGCCTGCCGGGCCGCGGCGTAAAGGGCCGAGAGGGACCCCTTGTCCCCACCGGGGACGAAAAGCGCCAGGTCCAGCACGACACCGGCGGACTGAAGGACCTCGATGGTCACCGGGCCGTTCTCGTCGGCCACGTAGATTCCGGCTTCATTCTCGTCGTCGGGAAGGCAGGAAACCTCTTCCTGGAATACGGTCCTCGCCGTGATCGAGCCGCCCTCGAAATCCTCACCGGACTTGGTCAGAAAGGCAGGGACATAGCAGTCGGGAAGCTTGAGTTCTGCCGTGTCGGCGGAAACGAAGATCCTGTCCTTCACACCGAGCTTCGTCACCTCTTCCAGCGAGAGGCGGCGAGCGGCGATCTTCTCCGTGTTCACGATTTCCCTTTCAGGTCGCACTGTCCCTCCGAACAAGGACGCTACCACGAAACCCTGAGGTCAACTGCCCAGTAATCCCTGGGTAGATAGTCTCTGACGACCCGCACGGGAGAATACTGAAGCGAGTGCCACCGGGCCGGGAACACGCATCCGCCGGGCAGTGTCCCTCTTCATGGTGTCGAGGATCAAATGGCGGTTGCATTTCGGTGCATCGGGTAGCACGGGGGAACTAAAAGAGAGTTTTCGGCGGATATCGCCCAATGGTGGGCGGGGTTCGGCGCACGGCGGGCACGGGTGTCCGCGCCGATGGTTTTCTCTGTGCTCCGCAGCCTTGGACTGCCGCCCGTCCACGGTCGCGGCGTGGCACGCCGAGCCGCTCATCGACCTCGGGCGGTGCGATCTCCCGACCGCCCGCGAACTCGCGGCCGAGGAGTGCCGTCTCCTGCTGCGTCTCCTGGCCGGCTTGCGGGGCTGCCCCGCGCGTGAGGCCGCGTCGCGGGAGCTCGACCGCCGGAGCAGTCGCCGGGGCGCGCTGCGGTGAACGGACGGTCGCGCCGGACGCGGACCGGCTGGCGCCGTCGCGCGGCACGGGCGTGATCCCGCGCGGGCGCTGGTGGAGGATCCGGGTTCGGGGCGGGTCGGGCGCTTCAGGACGTCACCGCGTACGCGCCGGCCTGGGGGGGGCAACTCGGCCCGCGTTGGGGCGTCCGCGCGGGGGGGGCCCGGCGCGTTTGGGGCGGGTGGCGGGGGGGGCCCGCCCCCCCGGCGGGCGGGGGCGCCGCTCCGCTCGGGCTCAGTGGTTGCGGGGGAAGCCCAGGTCGACGCCGGCCGGGGCGTCCGCCGGGTCGGGCCAGCGGGTGGTGACGACCTTGCCGCGGGTGTAGAAGTGCGTGCCGTCGTTGCCGTAGATGTGGTGGTCACCGAAGAGGGAGTCCTTCCAGCCGCCGAAGGAGTGGTAGCCGACGGGGACCGGGATCGGGACGTTCACGCCGACCATGCCGGCCTCGACCTCGAGCTGGAAGCGGCGGGCGGCGCCGCCGTCGCGGGTGAAGATCGCGGTGCCGTTGCCGAAGGGGGAGCTGTTGATGAGGTCCAGGGCCTCCTCGTAGGTCTCCGTGCGCAGGACGCACAGGACGGGGCCGAAGATCTCGTCCTGGTAGGCCTTCGCCGTGGTCGGCACCTTGTCGAGGAGGGAGATGCCGATCCAGTGGCCGTTCTCGTGACCGTCGACGGTGTAGCCGGTGCCGTCCAGGACGACCTCGGCGCCCTCGTCGGCCGCGCCGGCCACGTAGGAGGCGACCTTGTCGCGGTGGACCTTGGTGATCAGCGGGCCCATCTCGGAGGTGGGGTCGTTGCCGGGGCCGATCTTGATCTTCTCGGCGCGCTCGCGGATCTTCTCCACCAGGGTGTCGCCGATCGCGCCGACGGCGACGACCGCGGAGATCGCCATGCAGCGCTCGCCGGCCGAGCCGTAGGCCGCGGAGACGGCGGCGTCGGCCGCCGCGTCGAGGTCGGCGTCGGGGAGGACCAGCATGTGGTTCTTGGCGCCGCCGAGGGCCTGGACGCGCTTGCCGTTCGCGGAGGCGGTGGTGTGGATGTAGCGGGCGATCGGGGTGGAGCCGACGAAGGAGACCGCCTTGACGTCGGGGTGGGCGAGGAGGCGGTCGACGGCCAGCTTGTCGCCGTGGACGACGTTGAACACGCCGTCGGGGAGACCGGCCTCGGAGAGGAGTTCGGCGAGGCGGATCGAGGCCGACGGGTCCTTCTCGGACGGCTTCAGGACGAAGGTGTTGCCGCAGGCGATGGCGAGGGGGAACATCCACATCGGCACCATCGCCGGGAAGTTGAACGGCGTGATGCCGGCGACGACACCCAGCGGCTGGCGGATGGACGACACGTCGACGCGGCTGGCGACCTGCGTGGACAGCTCGCCCTTCAGCTGCACGCTGATCCCGCAGGCCAGGTCGACGATCTCCAGGCCGCGCGCCACCTCGCCGAGGGCGTCGGAGTGCACCTTGCCGTGCTCGGCGGTGATCAGTTCGGCGATCTCGTCGCGGTGGGCGTCGAGCAGCGCGCGGAACCGGAAGAGGATGGTGGTGCGGGTGGCCAGGGAGGACTGGCCCCAGCTCAGGTACGCCTCCTTGGCGGCGGCGACGGCGGCGTCCACCTCCTCGACGGACGCGAACGCGACCTTCGTGGTGACCTCGCCGGTCGCCGGGTCCGTCACCGGGCCGTAGGTACCCGAGGCGCCTTCGGCGGTCCTGCCGCCGATCCAGTGGTTGACGATCTTCGTCATGACCGAGAACTCCTTCGCAGATGGCGGCGACGGGTGGAGACGTGCCGTTCGTACAGCTCGTGCGGCCCGGCGGCGGGCGGACGCGCCGCGGCTCCGGCCACGCGTACATCCCACCAGCCGCGGGGCCCGGGGCGGGCCCGACACAGTGTCGGCCGTTCGGGTTCCCGAGTGGACACATGACACTTCGACGGGACCTCCGGCGCGGGGCCGCGGCGGGCGGGGAGTCGTCGCTCGCTCTTCGCTCCTGCCAAAGCGATGCGGCCTTCCGCGCCGGAGGCGATCGGTGCCGGGGTGCCGGTGGTGGCGCCCCGGGGGACGTACGGCTCTGTCATGTGACGGCTCCCGCGGCGAGCGCCGCGTCGGTCTCGTCGGTCTCGTCGGGGGTGGGCGTCGAGGGGGAGCGCTCCGGGCGGGCGGAGGCGATCGCGACGCCGGTCGCTGCGGCGATCGCGGCGCCGGTCGCCGAGTCGGTCGCCGGGCCTCCGGGGAGCTCGCCGAAGGGCGTGACCCGCGGCAGCGGTGCGCCCGTCCGGGGCGGGTGGGGGTCCACTCCGATCCGCTCCACGGCGATCACGTCGTACGTCATCGCGTCCCCTTCGTACGGCTCCACGTCTGTGTGGTTCTCCCCGGTTCTAGCCCCGGACGTGAAGCCCTGTCAATGTTTTGTCCGGACATTCGGACGAAACTTTGGTGAGGATCCGCCCGGACCCGTGTCCACGGGGGAAGTCAACGCGCCCCGCCGACGGACCGACGCGCGTCCGTGTGGCATCCCTGTCACAGACGCTTCCGTTCGGTCACGGGCGTCACACGTGCGTGGGTCTTCCGTCACATCCGGCGCACAAACCCTGCCCTGCCGCCGACGGGCCTCGTTCACCGGGCACAACGCATACCTGATCACCAGCACGCGCCCGGCTCCCCCTGACGGCCGCCCCCGGCCGTCGCCGCGGTGCGCGCGGGGAGGTGCCACCATGACCGACCGATCGCTGTGGTCCTACAAGGACATCGCGGCCCACATCAAGGTGCAGCCGGACACCGTCCGCTCCTACCGCAAGCACGGGCTGCTGCCCCCGCCCGACCACGTGGAGGCGGGCAAGCCCTACTGGTACGCCGACACCGTCCGGGCGTGGGTCGCCTCCCGCCCGGGCAACCGGGGCCGCGGGGGCGGCTGACCTCCCGTCGCCCCTCCGGGCGGGTCCCGGTCAGCTCCAGGGTTCGATGACGGTCACGCCCGCCCCCGCCGCCGCCCCGCCCATGGCCGCGAGGGCGGACGGGGCGGCGTCCAGGGCGATGGTGGAGGTCACCAGCAGATCGGGGCGGAGCACGCCGGCCCGGACCAGTTCCAGCATCGGGGGATAGGCGTGCGCGGCCATGCCGTGGCTGCCGAGGAGTTCGAGTTCGAGGGCGATGGCCCGGGCCATGGGGACGGGCGTGGTGCCCGTCGGTGAGGGCAGCAGGCCGACCTGGACGTGGCGGCCCCGGCGGCGCAGGCCGTCGACCGAGGCGGCGCAGGTGGCGGGTGCGCCGAGGGCGTCCAGGGAGAGGTGGGCGCCGCCGCCGGTGAGGTCGCGGACCGCCTCGGCGGGGTCCGGTACGGCCGCCGCGTCCACGCACTCCGCCGCGCCGAACCGCCGTGCCAGGGCGAGGGCCCCCGGTGACACGTCGACGGCGACGACGCGCGCACCGGCCGCCGCGGCGATCATCACCGCCGACAGCCCCACCCCGCCGCAGCCGTGCACGGCCACCCACTCCCCCGCCGCCACCCGGCCCCGCTGCACCACCGCCCGGTAGGCCGTGGCGAAACGGCAGCCGAGCGAGGCGGCCGTCGCGAAGGACATCCCGTCGGGGACGGCGACGAGGTTGACGTCGGCGTGGTCCAGCGCCACGTACTGGGCGAAGGAGCCCCAGTGCGTGAAGCCGGGCTGGGTCTGGCGCTCGCAGACCTGCTGGTCGCCGGCCGCGCAGGCGGGGCAGGAACCGCAGGCGCAGACGAAGGGGACGGTGACCCGGTCCCCGGCGCGCCGGCCGGTGACCCGGGCGCCGACGGCCTCGACCGTTCCGGCGAGTTCGTGGCCGGGGACGTGCGGCAGGACGATGTCCGGGTCGTGGCCCTGCCAGCCGTGCCAGTCGCTGCGGCACAGGCCGGTGGCCTCGACGCGGACCACCACCCCGTGCTCCGCCGGCTCCGGGTCCGCGACCTCCCGCACCTCGGCCGGTTCCCCGTACCGCTCGAACACCACCGCCCGCATGACCGGTCCCGCCCTTCGGTGATCGTCACTTCCGGCGGAACGGTATCCCCCGGTTCCCGCCTGTAGCGAGGGTCCCCGGTCCGTCGCGGATGCCTCGGTCCGTCACGGGGCCCTCGGTCCGCCTGGCGCCACCCCGGCCGTCAGACTTGGATTCATACCCCCTAGGGGTATAGCCTGAAGTCATGGCCAAGGCCACACCGCCCCCACACGCCTCGACGAGGAGTAACGACATGACCTCCCAGACCGACACCCAGGGCTCCGTCACCACCGTCTACAAGGTGAGCGGGATGAGCTGCGGGCACTGCGAGGGCGCCGTCTCCGGCGAGATCTCCCAGATCGCCGGCGTCAGCTCGGTACAGGCGGTCGCCTCCTCCGGCGAGGTGACCGTCGTCTCCGCCGCCCCGCTCGACGAGGAGGCCGTCCGCGCCGCCGTCGACGAGGCCGGCTTCGAGCTGGCCGGCCGGGCCTGAACCGGGAGCCCCGCCCCCGCACGACGTGAACCGGGCCGCGGCGGCCACCCGTTCCCCGCGGCCCGGCACGCCACCGCCATCGGAGCCCCGGACGTCCCCGGGGCCCCGGACGTCCCTGGAGTACGGACATGACCAGCACCACCGCCCCCGAGGAAGCGGCCGCCGGACAGTCGGCCCTCACGGAGGTCGAGCTGCTCATCGGCGGGATGACCTGCGCCTCCTGCGCGGCCCGCGTCGAGAAGAAGCTCAACCGCATGGACGGCGTCACCGCCACGGTGAACTACGCGACGGAGAAGGCCCGGATCACCTGCCCGCCGGACACCGAGGTCGCCGACCTGATCGCCACGGTGGTACGGACCGGCTACACCGCCGAGGAACCCGCGCCCCCGCGGCCCCCGCAGGACGGGGCGCCCGCCCCCGGGGAGGCCGACCCCGAACTGGCCGGCCTGCGCCGGCGCCTGACCGTCTCCGCGCTCCTCGCCCTCCCCGTCGTCCTCCTGGCGATGATCCCGCCCCTGCAGTTCGACAACTGGCAGTGGCTCTCGCTCACCCTTGCCGCGCCCGTCGTGATCTGGGGCGCCGCCCCCTTCCACCGGGCCGCCTGGACCAACCTCCGGCACGGCGCGGCCACCATGGACACGCTGGTCTCCGTCGGCACGCTCGCCGCGTTCGGCTGGTCCCTGTGGGCGCTGTTCCTCGGTGACGCGGGCATGCCCGGCATGCGGCACCCCTTCGAGCTCACCGTCTCGCGCACCGACGGCGCCTCCACGATCTACCTGGAGGTCGCCGCCGGCGTCACCGCCTTCATCCTGCTCGGCCGCTACCTCGAGGCCCGCTCCAAGCGCCGCGCGGGAGCGGCCCTGCGGGCGCTGATGGAGCTGGGCGCCAAGGACGTGACCGTACTGCGCGGGGGACGCGAGGTGCGGATCCCGGCGGAGCGGCTGGCCGTGGGCGACCGGTTCGTCGTACGGCCCGGGGAGAAGATCGCCACCGACGGCATGGTGCTCGAGGGCTCCTCCGCCGTGGACGCGTCCATGCTGACCGGCGAGTCCGTCCCCGTGGACGTCACCACCGGCGACACCGTCACCGGCGCCACGGTCAACGCGGGCGGACGGCTCGTCGTCGAGGCGACCCGGATCGGCGCCGACACACGGCTCGCGCGGATGGCGCGGCTGGTGGAGGAGGCGCAGAACGGCAAGGCCCGGGTCCAGCGCCTCGCCGACCGGATCTCCGGGGTCTTCGTCCCCGTGGTGCTGCTGATCGCCGTCGGGACCTTCGGGGTGTGGCTGGGCGCCACCGGCGACACCGTCGCCGCGTTCACCGCCGCCGTCGCCGTCCTGATCATCGCCTGCCCCTGCGCCCTCGGGCTCGCGACCCCGACCGCGCTGATGGTCGGCACCGGACGCGGCGCCCAGCTCGGCATCCTCATCAAGGGCCCCGAGGTCCTGGAGTCCACCCACCGCGTCGACACCGTCGTCCTCGACAAGACCGGCACCGTCACCACCGGCCGCATGACCCTCCAGGAGGTGCACGTCGCCGAGGGCACCGACGAGCGGCTGCTGCTGCGGCTCGCGGGCGCCCTGGAGCACGCCTCCGAGCACCCCGTCGCGCGGGCGGTCGCCGCGGGCGCCGAGGACCGCGTCGGCGCGCTGCCCCGCGCCGAGCACTTCGAGAACGTCCCCGGCCGGGGCGTGCGCGGGCGCGTGGAGGGCCACGAGGTGGCCGTGGGGCGGCTCTCCGAGCTCTTCGGGGAGCTGCCCCCGGAGCTGGCGCGGGCGAAGGACGAGGCCGAGCGGGACGGGCGTACGGCCGTCGTGGCCGGCTGGGACGGGGCGGCCCGCGGCGTCCTCGCGGTCGCCGACGCCGTGAAGGAGACCAGTGCCGAGGCGGTGCGCGAGCTGCGCGCCCTGGGGCTCACGCCGGTGCTGCTGACCGGTGACAACAGGACCGTCGCCGAGGCGGTGGCGCGGAGCGTGGGCATCGACCGGGTGATCGCCGAGGTGCTGCCCGAGGACAAGGCCGACGTCGTACGGCGGCTGCGGGACGAGGGGCACAGCGTCGCCATGGTCGGCGACGGCGTCAACGACGCGGCCGCGCTGGCCGTCGCCGACCTGGGTCTCGCCCTGGGCACCGGCACGGACGCGGCGATCGAGGCGGGCGACCTGACCCTGGTCCGCGGCGACCTGCGGGTGGCGGCGGACGCGATACGGCTGTCCCGCAGGACACTCGGCACGATCAAGGGCAATCTGGTGTGGGCCTTCGGCTACAACGTGGCCGCGCTGCCGCTGGCCGCGGCCGGCCTGCTGAACCCGATGATCGCGGGTGCGGCGATGGCGTTCTCCTCGGTCTTCGTGGTGACGAACAGCCTGCGCCTGCGAGCGTTTCATTGAGGTCTCAAGTTGGGGTGTACCCCTGTCGTCCGGTACGAGCCTCCCATAAGCTCTTCACAAGGCTCGCGCATCATCCTTACGCTTGAGTCCCGTGAGAGGTTTGCGGGCTCTTGCGCACCTTTGGGGGATATGCAAGAGACGCAGATCACAGTGATCTGAACGTAACCATCGAAGGGGTTCGAAGGTCTAAGTTGACGATGTCAGGCAGCGTCTTGGGGGGCGTCGTCTGACATCTGGGGAATGTCTTGGGGGACTTTCTCCGGAGATTGCGTTGCCGGGGCACGTACCAGCGGGGAGCTTTGAGCGGCCCTCCCGACACGTGCGCTGTCCCGGCAGACCGCACATCGACGAGGACGACGGGTTCAGGTCCGTCCGTGCTCGCACAGCGATTCAGGCGCTGTCCTCATAGACGCCCGGCCGGATCCCGTGGGGGGAATCCGCACCGGGACATGGGAAGGCGCCCCGGTTCGGCGGCCCGTGGGGGGACCGTCGACCGGGGCGCCTTCTTCTTCGCTGCCGTGCGACACACTCACAGGAGTGCGGGCTCGCGTGTGGCCGGGCAACACACCCGAAGGGCCCGCGGGCCGCACGCGGACGGTGCGACCCGCCCAGGGCCGCGGGCAGGTGCGCGACGCGCCTTCAGGCCGTGAGGCCGCGGGCGGGCGCGCAACGCACCTTCAGACCGTGAGGCCGTGCGCGGGTGCGCGACGCGCCTTCAGACGGTGAGGCCGTGCGCGGGCGTACGACACCCTCGGGGGCGCGGGGCTGTACCTACATGCGGCTCCGCCGCGTGGGCGCGAGCGGCCCGCAGGCCGGCCCGCGGTCGCCCACGCTCCTTCAGCGACGAGCCGGCAGGCGCGTCGCGCGCCCCACCGGCAGGTGTCAGCGCTCCTCGACCGGGACGAAGTCGCGCTCGACGACGCCCGTGTAGATCTGGCGCGGGCGGCCGATGCGGGAACCCGGCTCCTTGATCATCTCGTGCCACTGGGCGATCCAGCCCGGAAGGCGGCCGAGGGCGAACAGGACCGTGAACATCTCGGTCGGGAAGCCCATGGCCCGGTAGATCAGGCCGGTGTAGAAGTCGACGTTCGGGTAGAGGCTGCGCGAGACGAAGTAGTCGTCGGAGAGCGCGTGCTCCTCCAGCTTCAGCGCGATGTCCAGCAGCTCGTCGGACTTGCCGAGGGCGGACAGCACATCGTGCGCGGCGGCCTTGATGATCTTGGCGCGCGGGTCGAAGTTCTTGTAGACCCGGTGGCCGAAGCCCATCAGGCGGACGCCGTCCTCCTTGTTCTTCACCTTGCGGATGAAGGAGTCGACGTCGCCGCCGGCGTCGCGGATGCCCTCCAGCATCTCCAGCACCGACTGGTTGGCACCGCCGTGCAGCGGGCCCCACAGCGCGTTGATGCCCGCGGAGATCGAGGCGAACATGTTCGCCTGCGAGGAGCCGACCAGGCGGACCGTGGAGGTCGAACAGTTCTGCTCGTGGTCCGCGTGCAGGATCAGCAGCTTGTCCAGGGCGGCGACGACCGTCGGGTCGAGCTCGTACTCCTGCGCCGGGACCGAGAACGTCATGCGCAGGAAGTTCTCGACGTAGCCGAGGTCGTTGCGCGGGTAGACGAACGGGTGACCGACCGACTTCTTGTACGCGTACGCCGCGATCGTCGGGAGCTTGGCGAGCAGCCGGATCGTGGAGAGGTTGCGCTGCTGCTCGTCGAACGGGTTGTGGCTGTCCTGGTAGAACGTCGACAGCGCGGAGACGACCGACGACAGCATGGCCATCGGGTGGGCGTCGCGCGGGAAGCCCTTGTAGAAGTTCTTGACGTCCTCGTGCAGCAGGGTGTGCTGCGTGATCTCGCCCTTGAACGCGGACAGTTCGTCGACGGTCGGCAGCTCGCCGTTGATCAGCAGGTAGGCGACCTCCAGGAAGGTGGAGCGCTCGGCCAGCTGCTCGATCGGGTAGCCGCGGTACCGGAGGATGCCGGCCTCGCCGTCCAGGTAGGTGATGGCGGATTTATAGGCGGCGGTGTTGCCGTAGCCGCTGTCCAGTGTCACCAGACCGGTCTGTGCGCGGAGCTTCCCGATGTCGAAGCCCTTGTCGCCGACGGTGCTGTCGATCACCGGGTAGGTGTACTCGCTGCCGTCGTACCGCAGTACTACAGAGTTGTCGCTCACGTCTTCCCTCACCGACCTAGTGCCTCATCTTCGAGGTGCCCTGACTGTCTCCACCATCCCCCACTCGGCGCAGGAGAGTGCACTCGGGGTCGACCATCGGGCCTATTGGCGGCACTGAGTGCCGTCAACTTGCCCATCCTGCCCCCTGTGTCCCCCATCCGGAAGTGCTCTGTGACCTTCGTGACTCATTTGATCGATCATTTTTTGGTGACGGGCCGCTCACGGGGACGGCTCAGGGGTGTGAGAGGCGGGAACCGGCGAGGCGGAAGTCCAGCGCCGTGCACCGGCGGCCCGCCGAGACCGTGCGCACCGCCTGCCCGATCGCCTTGCGGGAGCCGACGAGGACGACCAGCCGCTTGGCCCGGGTGACCGCCGTGTACAGCAGGTTGCGCTGGAGCATCATCCAGGCGCCCGTGGTCACCGGGATGACGACCGCCGGGTACTCGCTGCCCTGGGAACGGTGGATGGTCACGGCGTAGGCGTGCGCCAGCTCGTCCAGCTCGTCGAAGTCGTAGCCCACCTCCTCGTCCTCGTCGGTCAGCACCGTCAGGCGCTGGTCGACCGGGTCGAGGGCGGTGACCACGCCCACGGTGCCGTTGAAGACGCCGTTCTCCCCCTTCTCGTAATTGTTGCGGATCTGGGTGACCTTGTCGCCGACGCGGAAGACCCGGCCGCCGAACCGCTTCTCGGCGAGGTCGGGGCGGCCGGGGGTGATGGCCTGCTGGAGCAGCCCGTTGAGCGTGCCCGCGCCGGCCGGGCCCCGGTGCATGGGTGCGAGGACCTGCACGTCCCGGCGGGGGTCGAGGCCGAACTTGGCCGGGATGCGCCGGGCGGCCACGTCGACGGTGAGCCGGCCCGCCTCCTCGGTGTCGTCCTCGACGAAGAGGAAGAAGTCCTTCATGCCGTCGGTGACGGGGTGCTGCCCGGCGTTGATCCGGTGGGCGTTGGTCACCACGCCGGACTGCTGGGCCTGGCGGAAGACGCGGGTGAGCCGGACGGCGGGGACGGGGCCGCCGTCGGCCAGGAGGTCGCGCAGGACCTCCCCCGCGCCGACGCTGGGCAGCTGGTCGACGTCGCCGACGAAGAGCAGGTGAGCGCCCGGGGGCACCGCCTTGACCAGCTTGTTCGCGAGGAGGAGGTCCAGCATGGACGCCTCGTCGACCACCACCAGGTCGGCGTCGAGCGGGCGGTCCCGGTCGTAGGCGGCGTCGCCGCCGGGCTTGAGCTCGAGGAGGCGGTGGACGGTGGAGGCCTCGGCCCCGGTCAGCTCGGCGAGCCGCTTGGCGGCGCGGCCGGTCGGGGCGGCGAGGACCACCTTGGCCTTCTTGGCGCGGGCCAGCTCCACGATGGACCGGACGGTGAAGGACTTGCCGCAGCCGGGCCCGCCGGTGAGGACGGCGACCTTCTCGCTCAGCGCCAGCTTGACGGCGGCCTCCTGCTCGGGGGCGAGGTCGGTGCCGGTACGGTCCTTCAGCCAGCCGAGCGCCTTGTCCCAGGCCACGTCCCGGAAGGCCGGCATCCGGTCCTCATCGGTGCGGAGCAGGCGCTGCAACTGGGCGGCCAGGGCCAGCTCTGCACGGTGGAAGGGGACGAGGTAGACGGCGGTGACGGGGTCGCCGCCGTCGGGGGCGGGCACTTTCTCCCGTACGACGCCGGGGTCCTCGCCGTCCTCCTCCGGCTCGGCGGCGAGTTCGGCGAGGCACTCGATGACCAGGCCGGTGTCCACCTGGAGCAGCTTCACCGCGTCGGCGATCAGCTTCTCCTCGGGGAGGTAGCAGTGCCCCTGGTCGGTGGCCTGCGAGAGGGCGTACTGCAGGCCGGCCTTCACCCGGTCGGGGCTGTCGTGCGGGATGCCGACGGACTGGGCGATCTTGTCGGCGGTGAGGAAGCCGATGCCCCAGACGTCGGCGGCGAGCCGGTACGGCTGGTTCTTCACCACGGAGATCGAGGCGTCGCCGTACTTCTTGTAGATGCGCACGGCGATGGAGGTGGACACCTCCACGGTCTGGAGGAAGAGCATGACCTCCTTGATCGCCTTCTGCTCCTCCCAGGCGTCGGCGATCTTCTTGGTCCGCTTGGGCCCGAGCCCGGGGACCTCGATGAGGCGCTTGGGCTCCTCCTCGATGACGGTGAGGGTGTCGACGCCGAAGTGCTGCGTGATGCGGTCGGCGAAGACCGGCCCGATGCCCTTGACGAGGCCGGAGCCGAGGTAACGCCGGATGCCCTGCACGGTGGCGGGCAGCACGGTCGTGTAGTTCTCGACGTGGAACTGCTTGCCGTACTGGGGATGCGATCCCCAGCGCCCCTCCATCCGCAGGGACTCCCCCACCTGAGCGCCGAGCAGCGCGCCGACGACGGTGAGCAGGTCACCGGCGCCCCTGCCGGTGTCGACGCGGGCGACCGTGTAGCCGTTCTCCTCGTTGGCGTACGTGATGCGCTCCAGCACACCTTCGAGGGTGGCGAGCCGGCGTTCACCGGGGGCGGCGGCTGCGGACTGGTTGGGCATGATCCGACGGTACCCGTGGGGTGTGACAGGGCGGGGCGTTCCCCGGGCACACAAGAGGCCGCCGGGCAGGAGTCCAGCACGCCGGGGCCGCCTCCGTGGCGTGCGGGACGTGTTCCTCGATCCCCGAAGCCGCGCTCAGGGCGTGAAGACAGTGAGGCCACGCGCGGCGGGCCGGTGTGTCTGCTGGGTTCGGACCAGTGTGGCCGCCGCAGCGGCGATGAAGACGAGCTGCAGCAGAGTGCGCCGGCCGAGCGGGTCTCCCTGGGCCACGCCCCTGCGGGCGGCCGAGACGTTCGCCGGGAACATCGCGATCATCAGCAGGATGAGCCCACCGGCCGCCCAGCGAGCGGTCGCCGGAATCAGCAGGCCGACCATCCCGGCCACTTCGAGCAGACCGGTGACGGTCACCAGCAGGTCCGCACGGGGCATCCACGGCGGCACCATGCCGATGAGTTCGGACCGCAGCCGGGGTACGAAGTGCGCGAGCGAGGTGAGCAGGAACATCGTCACCAGCCCGGCCCTCAAGGCGGGCTGCCACCCGTCGAGAGCGTCCACACCGATCAGCCCTGCGAGACGGGCCCCCGTGAATCCCACCACCAGCGCGATCAGCGGTTCCACAGCGTGTCTCCCTTCCCTCCGCACGCGGGCTCCCGCCGGCCGGAACGCCATGCTCCCCGTGATCCACTCCACCACCACGACCGGCCTCCCGCCACTCGGGACGGACCCCGGGGATCCCGTCGGCCGCGTCGTCGCCCCTCATCCCGCACGCCATTACGCCGCCGGTCCGTCACGCCATGCGCGCACCCACTCGCCCGTCCCGGTCACGATTGAGTTTCGGACACCCCGCACCCTCTTGCCAGCCGCCCGTGTAATCGTTTCCAATCCTCCGTGTAATCGATTCCACAAGGAGGTGGAACGGCGATGGCGAGCATCAAGGACGTCGCCGCCGAGGCGGGACTGTCCGTCGCCACGGTGTCGCGGGTGCTGAACGACCACCCGTCGGTCAGCGAGGACGCGCGCCGGCGGGTGACGGCCGCCGTCGAGGCGCTGGGCTACCGCCCGAACGCCGTCGCCCGCTCCCTGCGCACCGACCAGACCCGCACCCTCGGGCTGGTCATCAGCGACGTGATGAACCCGTACTTCACCGAGCTGGCCCGCTCCGTCGAGGAGGAGGCCCGCGCGCTCGGGTACAGCGTGATCATCGGCAACGCCGACGAGCGGCCCGATCTCCAGGACCACCACGTGACGACGCTGCTGGACCGCCGTATCGACGGGCTGCTCGTCTCCCCCACCGACGGCGGGTCGCCTGGCATGCTGGCCGCCGCCCGTGCGGGCACGCCCATGGTCTTCGTCGACCGGTGGATCCCCGGTGTGGACGTGCCCGTCGTCAGGTCGGACGGGCGGGGCGCCGTACGGGACCTGGTCGCGCACCTGTACGGGCTCGGGCACCGGCGGCTCGCGATCATCGCCGGGCCCGCCGCCACGACCACCGGCCGCGAGCGCGTGGACGCCTTCCGGGAGGCGCTCGGCGCGTACGGGCTCCCCCTTCCCGACGCCTACATCGGCCAGGGCGACTTCCAGGCCGACAGCGGGCGCCGGGTCACCGAGGGCTTCCTCGGCCTGCCCGAGCCGCCCGAGGTCGTGTTCGCCGCCGACAACCTGATGGCGCTCGGCGCGCTGGACGCCGTACGGGCGCGCGGGCTGCGGGTGCCCGACGACATCGCGCTGGCCGCGTTCGACGACATCCCCTGGTTCGTGCACACCGATCCGCCGGTCACCGCGATCGCCCAGCCGACCGGCGCGCTGGGGCGGGCCGCCGTGCGCGCGCTCGTCGACCGGATCGAGGGGAGACCCGGCGCGTCCGTCACCCTCCCCGCCCGGCTCGTCGTACGCCGCTCGTGCGGTGAGCCGGCGCCCCCGCAGTCCCCCGCACCACAGTCCCCCGTACGAAGGAGTACGTCGTGAGCAGCCCGGACGAGTTGCTGCGCATCGAGGGCATCCGCAAGACCTTCCCGGGCGTGGTCGCGCTCGACAGCGTCGACTTCGACCTGCGCCGGGGAGAGGTGCACGTGCTCCTCGGTGAGAACGGCGCCGGCAAGAGCACGCTGATCAAGATGCTCTCCGGTGCCTACACGCCCGACGCCGGCCGGATCACGGTCGGCGGCGAGGAGGTGCGCATCCACGGTGCGCAGGACTCCGAGCGGCTCGGGATCGCCACCATCTACCAGGAGTTCAACCTGGTCCCCGATCTGACGGTCGCCGAGAACATCTTCCTCGGGCGGCAGCCGCGCCGCCTCGGGATGATCGACCGCAAGAGGATGGACGCCGACGCCGAGGTGCTGCTGAAGCGCGTCGGGGTCGACGTGTCCCCCCGGGCCCGCGTGCGTGAGCTCGGTATCGCGCGGCTCCAGATGGTCGAGATCGCCAAGGCGCTCAGCCTGGACGCGCGGGTGCTCATCATGGACGAGCCGACCGCCGTGCTGACCTCCGAGGAGGTCGAGAAGCTGTTCGCGATCGTGCGGCGGCTGCGCGAGGACGGCGTCGGGATCGTGTTCATCACCCACCATCTGGAGGAGATCGCCGCCCTCGGCGACCGGGTCACCGTGATCCGGGACGGCCGCAGCGTCGGGCAGGTGCCCGCCGCCACGCCCGAGGACGAACTCGTACGGCTCATGATCGGGCGGTCGATCGAACAGCAGTACCCGCGCGAGCGCGCCGAGGCCGGTGACGCGCTGCTGAAGGTGGAGGGGCTCACCCGGGACGGCGTCTTCCACGACGTGAGCTTCGAGGTGCGGGCCGGTGAGGTCGTCGGCATCGCGGGGCTCGTCGGGGCCGGGCGGACGGAGGTGGTCCGGGCGGTGTTCGGGGCCGACCCGTACGACGCCGGGACCGTGCACGTCGCGGGGGCGCCGCTGCGCCGGCACGACGTGAACGCCGCCATGGCGGCCGGGATCGGGCTGGTGCCCGAGGACCGCAAGGGTCAAGGGCTCGTCCTCGACGCCTCCGTCGAGGAGAACCTCGGCCTGGTCACCCTCCGGTCCGCCACCCGCGCGGGGCTCGTCGACCTCAAGGGGCAGCACGAGGCCGCCGAGCGGATCGCCGGGCAGCTCGGCGTGCGGATGGCCGGGCTCGGCCAGCACGTGCGGACGCTCTCCGGCGGCAACCAGCAGAAGGTCGTCATCGGCAAGTGGCTGCTGGCGAACACCAAGGTGCTCATCCTCGACGAGCCGACGCGCGGCATCGACGTCGGCGCGAAGGTCGAGATCTACCAGCTGATCAACGAACTGACGGCCGCCGGTGCCGCCGTGCTCATGATCTCCAGCGATCTGCCGGAGGTGCTCGGCATGAGCGACCGGGTGGTCGTCATGGCGCAGGGGCGCGTCGCGGGCGAACTCCCCGCCGACGAGGCCACCCAGGACGCCGTGATGGCCCTCGCCGTCAGCACCACCACTCCCCACAGCAACGGAACGGAGGCCTCCCGTGGCCACTGACACGCTCAAGGGCGCGCAGGGCGGCGCCACGGCCGGCCTGCGCCGCCTGCTCCTCGACAACGGCGCGCTGACCGCGCTGATCGTCCTCGTCATCGCCATGTCGGCGCTGTCCGGGGACTTCCTGACCGCCGACAACCTCCTCAACGTCGGCGTCCAGGCCGCCGTGACCGCGATCCTCGCCTTCGGCGTCACCTTCGTGATCGTCTCGGCGGGCATCGACCTGTCGGTCGGCTCGGTCGCCGCGCTGTCCGCGACCGTGCTGGCGTGGAGCGCGACCGAGGCCGGGATCCCGGTCCCCCTGGCCGTCCTCCTCGCCGTCGCGACGGGCATCGCCTGCGGTCTGGTGAACGGCTTCCTCATCTCGTACGGGAAGCTGCCGCCGTTCATCGCGACGCTCGCCATGCTGTCGGTGGGGCGCGGTCTGTCGCTCGTCATCTCGCAGGGCTCGCCGATCGCCTTCCCGGACTCGGTCTCCCACCTGGGTGACACGCTGGGCGGCTGGCTGCCGGTGCCGGTGCTCGTGATGGTCGTCATGGGGCTGCTCACCGCCTTCGTGCTCGGCCGGACGTACATCGGCCGCTCCATGTACGCCATCGGCGGCAACGAGGAGGCCGCGCGCCTGTCCGGCCTGCGGGTGAAGCGGCAGAAGCTCGCCATCTACGCCTTCTCCGGGCTGTTCGCCGCCGCCGCGGGCATCGTGCTCGCCTCCCGGCTGGCCTCCGCGCAGCCGCAGGCCGCGCAGGGCTACGAGCTGGACGCGATCGCCGCCGTCGTCATCGGCGGCGCCTCCCTCGCGGGCGGCACCGGCAAGGCGTCGGGCACGCTGATCGGCGCGCTGATCCTCGCGGTGCTGCGCAACGGGCTCAACCTGCTGTCCGTCTCCGCGTTCTGGCAGCAGGTCGTCATCGGTGTCGTCATCGCGCTGGCCGTCCTCTTCGACACGCTGCGCCGCAAGGCGGGCGCGACCACCCCGGCCGCCGGGGCGTCCGGAGGCGGGAACAAGGGCAGGCAGGCACTGACGTACGTCATCGCGGCGGTCGTCGCCGTCGCGGTCGTCGGCGCGACCTCGCTGCTGCACAACGGGTCGTCCGCCGGGAAGACGCAGAGGATCGGTCTGTCGCTGTCGACGCTCAACAACCCGTTCTTCGTGCAGATCCGCGCCGGCGCCGAGGAGGAGGCGAAGAAGCTGGGCGTGGACCTGACGGTCACGGACGCGCAGAACGACGCCTCCCAGCAGGCCAACCAGCTGCAGAACTTCACCAGCGGCTCGCTCTCCGCGGTCGTCGTCAACCCGGTGGACTCCGACGCCGCCGCTCCCGCCGTGCGCGGCGCGAACAAGGCCGGCATCCCGGTCGTCGCCGTGGACCGCGGGGTCAACGACGCGGACACGGCCGCGCTGGTCGCCTCCGACAACGTCGAGGGCGGCGCGCTGGGCGCGAAGGCGCTCGCCGAGAAGCTCGGCGGCAAGGGCACCATCGTCATCCTCCAGGGGCAGGCCGGCACCTCCGCCAGCCGCGAGCGCGGCGCGGGCTTCGCCGAAGGACTGAAGGACTACCCGGGCATCAAGGTCGTCGCCGAGCAGCCCGCGGACTTCGACCGCACCAAGGGCCTGGACGTGATGACGAACCTGCTCCAGGCGCACCCCGACATCGACGGTGTCTTCGCCGAGAACGACGAGATGGCGCTCGGCGCGATCAAGGCGCTCGGCGCGAAGGCCGGGAAGTCGGTCCAGGTCGTCGGGTTCGACGGTACGCCGGACGGGCTGAAGGCGGTCGAGGCCGGCACGTTGTACGCGTCCGTCGCGCAGCAGCCGTCGGAACTCGGCAGGATCGCGGTACGGAACGCGCTGCGGGCCGCCGAGGAGAAGAAGGTGGAGAACACGGTGAAGGTGCCGGTGAAGGTGGTCACCCAGGACAACGTGGCCGGCTTCGAGGGCTGACGCCGGGATCGGGGAGCGATTTCATGTACGACTACGACCTCCTGGTCGTCGGATCGGCCAACGCCGACCTGGTGATCGGGGTCGAGCGCCGGCCCGGCGCCGGGGAGACGGTGCTCGGTTCCGACCTGGCCGTCCACCCGGGCGGCAAGGGCGCGAACCAGGCGGTCGCGGCCGCCCGGCTCGGTGCCCGTACGGCCCTGCTTGCGCGGGTCGGCGACGACGGGCACGGGCGGCTGCTGCTGGACTCGCAGCGGGCGGCCGGGGTGGACACGGTGGGCGTGCTGGTGGGCGGGGCGCCCACCGGGGTCGCGCTGATCACGGTGGACCCGTCGGGGGACAACAGCATCGTCGTCTCGCCGGGCGCCAACGGCCGGCTGACACCGGCGGACGTGCGGGCGGCCGGGAGCCTGTTCCACGCCTCCCGGGTGATCTCCGCGCAGTTGGAGATCCCGCTGGAGACGGTGGTGGAGGTGGTGCGGAGCCTGGTGCCGGGCAGCCGGTTCGTGCTGAACCCGTCCCCGCCGCGCCCGCTCCCGGCGGAGGTGCTGGCGGCCTGCGACCCGCTGATCGTCAACGAGCACGAGGCGAAGGTGATCCTGGGCGACGACGCCGGGGCGGGTGACAAGCCCGAGGAGTGGGCGCGGCTGCTGCTGGCGAGGGGCCCGCGGTCGGTGGTGGTGACGCTGGGCGGCGAGGGGGCGCTGGTGGCCTCCGCCGACGGGGTGGCCCGGGTGCCGTCCGTCGAGGTGCGCGCCGTGGACACCACCGGGGCGGGGGACGCGTTCACCGCCGCGCTGGCCTGGCGCCTCGGCGCGGGCGAGCCGCTCGCCGGGGCGGCGGCGTACGCGGCCCGGGTGGGGGCGGCGACGGTCACCAAGGAGGGCGCGCAGGTGTCCTTCCCGACGGCGGCGGAGGTCGCGGCGGTGGGTTGTGCCGGTCCCGGCCGGGGGCCGGACAGCGCGTCCGGGGCGGATCGGGAAGGCGGCGCCCGGTGAAGAAGCACGGAATCCTGAACCGGCACCTCGCCGGCGCCCTGGCCGAGCTCGGGCACGGCGACGGGGTGCTGGTGTGCGACGCCGGGATGCCGATCCCCGGCGGGCCGCGCGTGGTGGACCTGGCGTTCCGCGCGGGGGTGCCGTCGTTCGCGGAGGTGCTGGAGGGGCTGCTGGAGGAACTGGTCGTCGAGGGCGCCACGGCCGCGTCCGAGGTGCGGGAGGCCAACCCGGCGGCGGCCCGGCTCCTGTCGGACCGCCTCCCCGGCCTCGGCCTGGTCCCGCACGAGCGGCTCAAGGAGCTGAGCGCGGACGCGCGGCTCGTCGTCCGCACCGGCGAGGCACGGCCGTACGCGAACGTGCTGCTGCGCTGCGGGGTGTTCTTCTAGCGACGCCCGGTACGGGACGCGTACGCACTTCGAGGGGGCCCGGTCCGTCGACCGGGCCCCCTCGTCCCTCCCCGTCAGGACCCCTCAAGTCCCCCCGGGTCCCCTCCCGGAAGTCCTGACGCCGAGTAGGACCCGCGGGGTGCGGGGACGGTTGCGTGATCTCCGCGGAATTTTTCCGGTTCCGGTTGCCTACGATGTCCTCCTGGGCAGGATGCGGTCGTCCGGTACGCGGTGGGGGCGTGTGGCGATGCTGGTGCAGGAGTTCCGGACCGAGGTGGTGCCGCCCGCCGAGCGGTGGGATCTGTGGCAGGACGTGTCCACCCAGACGCATGTGCCCAATGTGCTGCGCAGTGAGCGCAGCGACGACTTCCGGGCCACGATGCGGGTGCTGCCGCTGGGGGACGTGCAGATCGCCGAGCTGGACATGCCGCACCTGGACACCGTGCGCACACCGCGCTCCATCCGGCGCTTCGACCCCGAGGTCCTCCAGATCGACTGTCAGCTCGCCGGCGACGGCGGTCTGGCGCAGGACGGCACGGAGGCGGCGTTCGAGGCGGGCCACCTCATCATGGCCGACAGCAGCCTCCCCTACGACGCCCGGATCAACCGCACGTCGCAGCGGTCCACGACGGTGATCGTCAGCATGCCCCGGGCCCGGCTGCCGCTGCCCCCGCGCGCGCTGCGCCGCCTGCTGGCGGTGCCGGTGCGGCTGGACCACGGCATGGGCGGGTCGCTGCACCGCTGGATCGTCGACGTCACCCGGCGGGCCGACGAGTTCACCGACGCGGACGTGCCGGTGCTGGCCTCGGTGACCACCGATCTGCTCGCCTCCGTGCTGGGCGGCTGCGTGGACCTGGAGGACGCGCTGCCGCCGGAGTCCCGCCGGCGCGCCCTGCGCACCCGGATCCGGGACTTCATCGACCGGAACCTGGGCGATCCGTCGCTGTCCCCGGCGACCGTCGCGGCGGCCCACGGCATCTCGGTGCGGCATCTGCACCAGCTGTTCGCGGCGGAGGGCGAGACCCCGGCGGCCTGGATCCGCCACCGCCGTCTGGAGCGGTGCCGCCGTGACCTGGCCGACCCCCGGCTGCGGGGCCGCTCCGTCCACGCGATCGCCGCGCGGTGGGGCTTCACCGACGCGGCCACCTTCAGCCGCGTCTTCCGGCGTGCGTACGGCATGACGCCGACGGACCACCGCCATCACCACGCGGGCCCATAGGGGGAAGTGTTCCGTCCTGGTTCCGGGTTCCGTCCTGGTTCCGTGTTCCGTCCTGGTTCCGTGTTCCGTCCTGCCGGAATCGACAAGAAACCTGCACGGATGGTCAAGGATTCACCTGTTCGATGGGCGCATGCTGGTGCCCGTGCACAGTGGGGGCTGTGCACCAGCGGGGAGCAGGGGGGAAGCAGCGTGCGGTGCCGGCGAACGTCGGCGTCCGGTCCGGCACCGCACGGCTTGCGCTCCGCGCGGGACGGCAGGGCACGGGAAGACCTCTCCCCAGAGTTTTTCCCGTGTCCCGCGCCTCCGTGCCCCGCGCCTCCGTGCCCCGCGCCTCCGTGCCCCGCGCCTCAGCGGCCCGCGCCTCGGTGCGCGGGGAACCTCATCCCGCGTGTTCCACGAACCGTGCCGCCGTCTCGGCGAGGACCTCGCGGCCGTCACGGGCCCACAGGGCGTCGTTGAAGAGTTCGACCTCGATGGGGCCGGTGTAGCCGGCCGCCTCCACGTACCCCTTCCACTCCCGCATGTCGACCGCGCCGTCGCCGATCTGACCGCGGCCGTTGAGGACGCCTTCGGGCAGCGGGGTGGTCCAGTCGGCGAGCTGGAAGGTGTGGATGCGGCCCTGGGCACCCGCGCGGGCGATCTGCGCGGGGGCCAGGTCGTCCCACCAGATGTGGTACGTGTCGACCGTGACGCCGACCTGGTGGGCGGGGAAGCGCTCCGCGATGTCCAGGGCCTGCGCGAGCGTCGAGACCACGCAGCGGTCGGAGGCGAACATGGGGTGCAGCGGCTCGATGGCCAGTCTCACCCCGTGCTCCTCGGCGTAGGGGCCGAGTTCGGCGAGCGCGTCGGCGATGCGCTCGCGGGCGGCGCGCAGGTCCTTGGAACCGGCCGGGAGGCCGCCCGAGACCAGGACCAGGGTGTCGGTGCCGAGGGTGGCCGCCTCGTCGACGGCGCGGCGGTTGTCCGCCAGGGCGGCGGCCCGCTCGCCGGGGTCGGTCGCGGTGAGGAAGCCGCCCCGGCACAGCGTCGTCACCGTCAGGCCCGCGTCGCGGACCAGTTTCGCGGCCGCCTCCACGCCGTACGCCTGGACGGGTTCGCGCCACAGGCCGACGCCCGGGACGCCCAGGTCCCGGCAGGCGTCGACGAGTTCCGGCAGCGAGAGTTGCCGGACCGTCATCTGGTTGATGCTGAAGCGGGTGAGGTCGGCGGTCACGGGGTCACTCCGTACAGGTGCAGCAGGGTCCTCATGCGGTCCTCGGCGAGCTTGGGGTCGGGGAACAGGCCGAGGCCGTCGGCGAGTTCGTAGGCGCGGGCGAAGTGCGGCAGGGAGCGTGCCGACTGCAGGCCGCCGACCATCGTGAAGTGGGACTGGTGGCCGGCCAGCCAGGCCAGGAGGACCACGCCCGTCTTGTAGAAGCGGGTGGGGGCCTGGAAGAGGTGGCGGGAGAGCGCGACGGTGGGGTCGAGGAGGGCGCGGAAGCCCTCCGTGTTCCCGGTGTCGAGGACGCGGACCGCCTCCGCCGCGAGCGGGCCGAGCGGGTCGAAGATGCCGAGCAGGGCGTGGCTGAAGCCCTGTTCGTCGCCGGCGATCAGCTCGGGATAGTGGAAGTCGTCGCCGGTGTAGCAGCGCACGCCCTGCGGGAGGCGGCGGCGCAGGTCGACCTCGCGCCGGGCGTCGAGGAGGGAGACCTTGATGCCGTCGACCTTGTCGGGGTGGGCGGCGATGACCTGCAGGAAGGTGTCGGTGGCCGCGTCGAGGTCGGAGGAGCCCCAGTACCCCTCGAGGGCCGGGTCGAACATCGGGCCGAGCCAGTGCAGGATCACCGGTTCGGCGGCCTGGCGGAGCAGGTGGCCGTAGACCTCCAGGTAGTCCTCCGGGCCCCGCGCCGTCGCGGCCAGGGCGCGGGACGCCATCAGGATGGCCTGCGCGCCGGACTCCTCGACGAGCGCGAGCTGTTCCTCGTAGGCCGCGCGGACCTCGGCGAGGGTGGCGGCGGCGGTGAGCTGGTCCGTTCCCACGCCGCAGGCGATGCGGCCGCCGACGGCCTTCGCCTCGGCGGCGGAGCGGCGGATCAGCTCGGCCGCGCCCGCCCAGTCCAGGCCCATGCCGCGCTGCGCGGTGTCCATGGCCTCGGCGACGCCCAGGCCGTGCGACCACAGGTGGCGGCGGAAGGCGAGGGTGGCGTCCCAGTCGACGGCGGCCGGTGAGTCGGGGGTGGTGTCGGCGTACGGGTCGGCGACGACGTGCGCGGCCGAGAAGACCGTACGGGAGGTGAAAGCGCTTCCCGGAGTGACGGCGAGGGGCTCGGTGCGGGGCTCGTAGGCGCGCAGGGTGCCGTTCGCGTCGGGCAGGTGGAGGGTCACAGCGCGATCTCCGGGACGTCGAGGCGGCGGCCCTCGGCCGAGGACCTCAGGCCCAGCTCGGCGAGCTGGACACCGCGGGCGCCGGCCAGCAGGTCCCAGTGGTAGGGGGCGCCGGCGTAGACGTGGCGCAGGAACAGCTCCCACTGGGCCTTGAAGCCGTTGTCGAACGCGCCGTTGTCCGGGACCTCCTGCCACTGGTCGCGGAAGACCTCGGTGGCGGGGATGTCCGGGTTCCAGACCGGCTTGGGGGTGGCGGAGCGGTGCTGGACGCGGCAGCCCCGCAGTCCCGCGACGGCGGAGCCCTCGGTGCCGTCGACCTGGAACTCGACGAGTTCGTCGCGGTGGACGCGGACCGCCCAGGAGGAGTTGATCTGGGCGATGGCGCCGCCCTCGAGCTCGAAGACGCCGTAGGCGGCGTCGTCGGCGGTGGCGTCGTAGGGCTTGCCGTTCTCGTCCCAGCGCTGCGGGATGTGGGTGGCGGTGAGGGCCTGGACGGACCTCACGCGGCCGAACAGCTCGTGCAGCACGTACTCCCAGTGCGGGAACATGTCGACGACGATGCCGCCGCCGTCCTCGCTGCGGTAGTTCCAGGACGGGCGCTGGGCCTCCTGCCAGTCGCCCTCGAAGACCCAGTAGCCGAACTCGCCGCGCACGGAGAGGATCCGGCCGAAGAAGCCGCCGTCGATGAGGCGCTTCAGCTTGAGCAGGCCGGGGAGGAAGAGCTTGTCCTGGACGACGCCGTGCTTGATACCGGCCGCGTTCGCCAGGCGGGCGAGTTCCAGGGCGCCGTCGAGGCCGGTGGCGGTGGGCTTCTCGGTGTAGACGTGCTTGCCGGCGGCGATCGCCTTCTTGATCGCCTCCTCGCGGGCCGAGGTGACCTGGGCGTCGAAGTAGATGTCGACGTCGTCGTCGGCGAGGACGGCGTCCAGGTCCGTCGAGACGTGCTCGAGTCCGTGCCGTTCGGCCAGCGCCCTCAGCGCGTGCTCGCGGCGGCCGACCAGGACCGGCTCCGGCCACAGCACGGTGCCGTCACCGAGGTCGAGGCCGCCCTGCTCGCGCAGGGCCAGGATGGAGCGGACGAGGTGCTGGCGGTAGCCCATGCGCCCGGTCACGCCGTTCATGGCGATACGCACCGTCTTGCGTGTCACGTCATTCCCTTCGTACGCGGTTCGCGCGCCGCGTACGCCCCACTGGTGAGCGTGACAGCAAGCGCTTTCTATGTACGTAGAAGCTAGCCTCTGGACAGCGGTGCGGACAAGACCACGGCGAACCCGAGTTGTTCGAGGGGGCGAACAGTCGGTCGGATGGCCGTAGGGTCTGGTCGGAACCACGGGTGTGGGCGTGGGTGTGGGTGTGTACGACGGCGTACGGCGAACGTGCGAGGCGGAGGACGAGACATGACGGTGACCCTGGCGGACGTGGCGGCTCGCGCGCAGGTCTCCCCCGCGACGGTGTCGCGCGTGCTCAACGGGAACTATCCCGTGGCCGCGTCCACCCGTGAACGGGTGCTGAAGGCCGTGGACGAGCTGGACTACGTCCTCAACGGCCCCGCGAGCGCCCTGGCCGCCGCCACCTCCGACCTGGTGGGCATCCTGGTGAACGACATCGCCGACCCGTTCTTCGGGCTCATGGCGAGCGCGATCCAGGCGGAGATCGGCGGGCCGGGCGGGCGCGCGGGCGGGGAGAGACTCGCGGTCGTGTGCAACACGGGCGGCTCGCCCGAACGCGAACTGACCTATCTCACGCTGCTCCAGCGGCAGCGGGCGGCGGCGGTGGTGCTGACCGGCGGCGCGATCGAGGACGCGCCGCACAAGGCGGCCATGGACGCGAAGCTGCGGAAGCTGGCGGACGCCGGGACCCGGGTGGTGCTGTGCGGCCGGCCGCCGGCACCGGAGACCGGGGCGATCGCGCTGACCTTCGACAACCGGGGCGGCGGGCGGGAACTCACCGAGCACCTCATCGGGCTGGGGCACCGGCGGCTGGCGTACATCGCGGGCCCCCGGGAACGCACCACCACCCGTCACCGGCTGGAGGGACACCGGGACGCGCTGGCCGCGCACGGCATCGAGGAGGACCCGCGGTGGACGGTCCACGGCCGGTACGACCGGCGGTCGGGGTACGAGGCGACGCTCGAACTCCTGCGCCGTGATCCGTCGTTGACCGCCGTCGTCGCCGCGAACGACTCCGTCGCGCTGGGGGCGTGCGCGGCGCTGCGGGAGTCGGGGCTGCGGATCCCGGACGACGTGTCGGTGGCCGGGTTCGACGACCTGCCGTTCAGCATCGACGCGGTGCCGGCGCTGACGACGGTGCGGTTGCCGCTGGCGGAGGCGGGGGCTCGGGCGGGGCGGATCGCGATGGGGCGGGAGGAGGCGCCGCACGGGGGGATCGCGTCGGTGCGGGGGGAGTTGATGGTGCGGGGGTCCACGGCGGGGCCGCGGGACTGATCGGACCTCGGTCCGGGGTCTTGCACCGCCGGTGCGGGTTCGTTTGGGTTCTGCGCAGTTCCCCGCGCCCCTGGAAAGGTGCGGCTCCGTCGGGGGATTCGCGCAGTTCCCCGCGCCCCTGAAAAGGTGCGTCGTCAAGCGCGGGTCCGTGGGGGCTGTTCGCCGGATTCTTCGTGACTCCGGCGCGGGCACCTCCTCAGGGGCGCGGGGAACTGCGCGACAAGCCACGACGGACCCGCACCCGACCGAAGGTCTCCCAGGGTCGCGGCGAACCCCTGCGGATTCGCGACGCCGACACCACGGTGAGGGAGAGGAGTCGGTCCGGGCGACGCGGGTAGGGTCCGGTTTCATGAAGCTGGCGTTCTCCACCCTCGGCGTCCCCGGGTTGCCCCTCACCGACGTGCTGGGCCTCGCGACCACGCACGGCTATCACGGTGTCGAGCTGCGCGCCCACCCCGAGGAACCCGTCCATCCGGGGCTCGGCCCCGCCGAACGCGCCGACGCGGCCGCCGCGTTCAAGGCGGCCGGCGTGGAGGTCCTGGGCCTCGCCGGGTACGCCCGGGTCGCCGCGCCCGGCGAGGACGAGCCCGTCCTCGCCGAGATCCGCGCCCTCCTCGACCTCGCCCGGGACCTCGGCGCCCCCTTCGTCCGGGTCTTCCCCGGCGGCGGCGAGCAGAGCCCCGAGGAGGCGGACGCGACGGCCGCCCGCCGGCTGGGCACGGCCGCCGAGTACGCCGCCGACCTGGGCGTACGGATCCTGCTGGAGACCCACGACTCGCACCGTACCGGCGCCGACGCGATCAGGGTCCTCGGCCTGGTCGGCCACCGTCAGGTGGGCGCCCTGTGGGACGTGATGCACACCTGGCTCGGCGGCGAACAGCCCGCCGAGAGCCACGCGGCCCTCTCCCCGCACCTCGGCTACGTCCAGGTCAAGGACATCGCCTCCGCCGACGACACGACGCCGTTGCCGCTCGGCGCGGGCGTCCTCCCGCTGGCGGACTGCGTGGAGGTCCTCTCCCGCCACGACTGGGACGGCTGGCTCTGCTGGGAGTACGAGAAGCGCTGGTACGCCGACGCCGCCCCGCTGCCCGGCCTGCTCACCCCCGGCCGGGAGCACCTGACCCGGCTGCTGAACGAGTCGGCCTGACCGGCCGCGGAAATTCACTGGCCGGGGCGGCCGGCGTCCGGTTAGCGTCCCCTCCATGCCTCAGTACGCCCGCCGCTCCTCCGCCATGCCCTCATGAGCCTGTCGCGCACGTTCATCGACGTGCGTCCCCTGCGTACCTCGCCGGTCTTCCGGCGTCTGCTGATCGGGCGGACGGTGTCCACGCTCGGCGGCTTCATGACCATGGTCACCGTCATGTACCAGGTCTGGGAGATGACGCACAGCGCGGCCTGGAGCGGCGCGGTGGGGCTCGCCCAGGCGGTGCCGCTGGTCTGCTTCGGCCTGTTCGCCGGGGCCTGGGTGGACCGGGGGGACCGGCGCCGGATCTTCCTGGCGGCGACGGTGGGCCAGGCGCTGTGCTCACTGCTGCTGGCGGTCCAGGGGTTCACCGGGAACGTGCCGGTGGCCGGTGTGCTCGCCCTGGTCGCCGCCCAGTCCGCCTGCGCGGCGGTCGGTGGTCCGGCGGCCGGTGTGTTCGTCCCCCGGCTGCTGCCCAAGGAGCAGGTGGCCTCCGGACTGGCGCTCTACCAGGTCACCGGTCAGGCGATGATGCTCCTCGGCCCCGCGCTCGGGGGCCTGCTGCTCGGCTGGTTCGGCATCGGCGTCTGCTATCTGCTCGACGCGCTGAGCTTCCTGCTGTCCTTCTACGGCGCGTTCGGTCTGCCCGCGCTGCCACCCGAGGGCGAGCCGTCCCGCGCGGGGCTGCACGGGGTGCTGGACGGGCTGCGCTTCCTGGCCGGCCACCGGGTGGTGCGCGGTGCGCTCGTCACCGACCTCGCCGCCACCGTCCTGTCGATGCCGGCCAGCCTGTTCCCGCTGATCAACGACGAACGGTTCGGCGGTGATCCGCGCACGCTGGGCCTGTTCCTGTCGGCGATCGCGATCGGCGGCGTGCTGGCGTCCGCGCTGTCCGGGGCGGTGACCCACCTGGGCCGTCCCGGCCTCGTGATGCTGTGCGGGGCCGGCGTGTGGGGTGCCGCGCTGGCCTCGTTCGGCGTCATGAGCAGCCCCTGGGTCGGTCTGGGGCTGCTGGTCGTGGCCGGTGGGGCCGACGCCCTGTCGGTGCTCTCCCGCACCACGATCGTGCAGACCCGTACGCCCGACGCCCTGCTGGGCCGGGTCACGGCCGCCGAGCAGATCGTCGGGCAGGCCGGCCCGCACCTCGGCAACATGCGCGCGGGGCTGGTGGCCGGCGCGACGTCCGGTGTGACGGCGCTGGTGACGGGCGGGCTCCTGTGCGTGGTCGCGGTGGTGTACGTGGGGGTGAGTACGCCGGAGCTGCGTGAGAGGGCTCCCGCGCCGGAGGCGCCCTGACCCTCCGGGGGTGGGGTGGCTGGAAGGCTCGGGGTGGTGGTGTCGTGGGGCGGGTGCGGGTGCGTCGTGGTTGGTCGCGCCCACGCGGCGGAGCCGCGGATGTCACAGCCCCGTGCCCCTGAGGAACGCTCCGCTCCCCGGCGTGTCCCGAAACCCTCCGTTCCGGCCGGTGGTGGACCTCCGGCCGGTCCTCCCCCGTGACCGAGCGGACCACCGAGTCGCACGGGCGGTCCCCTCACCCGCCGACCGGGGAGTCCTCCGTACGCGCCCCCGTCCGGTGAACGGGTTTCACCGCCGGCACCGCCACCGGCCGCCGCCGCAAGGTCACCGAGGCCAGCGCCACCCCGCCCACCAGCAGTGCCGCCGCGCACCAGCGCAGCGGGGTCACCGGCTCGCCCAGGAACAGCGCGGCCGACGACATGCCGAAGACCGGGACCAGCAGGGAGAAGGGCGCGACCGTGGAGGCGGGGTGGCGGCGCAGCAGCCAGCCCCAGGCGCCGAAGCCGAACACCGTGGCGACCCAGGCGACGAAGAGCACCGTGCCCGCGCCCTGCCAGTCCAGGCCGCGCAGGGCGTCGAGGTCCCGTGACGGGCCCTCGAGGAGCAGGGAGAGGCCCAGCAGCGGAAGTACCGGCACCGTGCTCACCCAGATCATGAAGTTCAGGGCGTCGGGGGGTGCCGCCTTGCGGGTGAGGATGTTGGAGACGCCCCAGCAGGCCGCCGCCGCGACGACCAGGGCGAAGCCGAGCAGCGGCCCGGAGGTGCCCTCGTCGACCGCGGCCACGCCGATCCCGGCCAGCGCCACCGCCATGCCCACCAGCCGTACGCGCGAGGGGCGTTCGCCGAGGAGCGCGAAGGCGAACAGGGCGGTGAACACCGCCTGGATCTGGAGCACCAGCGAGGACAGTCCGCCCGGCATCCCCGCGTCCATGCCGACGAACAGCAGCCCGAACTTGGCCACCCCCAGCGCCAGTCCCACCCCCACGATCCACTTCCACGCCACCTTGGGCCGTCCCACGAGGAACACCGCGGGCAGCGCCGCCACCAGGAAGCGCAGGGCGGAGAAGAGCAGCGGCGGGAAGTGGCCGAGCCCGATCTCGATGACGGTGAAGTTCACTCCCCACACGGCGGTGACGAGGACGGCGAGGAACAGGTGGGAAGGGCGCATGCGTCGAGGATCGCCGCCCACCACACTTCAGCACCAGCGATGATTCCTGCATGGTTGGATGAAGCATTACTAACCGATCGGGGAGCCGTCATGCTCGACCTCCAGCGGCTGCGCGCCCTGCACGCCGTCTCCGTCCACGGCACCGTCGGCGCCGCCGCCGTGGCGCTCGGCTACACCTCGTCCGCCGTCTCCCAGCAGATCGCCAAGCTGGAGCGGGAGACGCGGACGGTGCTGCTGGAGCGGGAGGGCCGGGGCGTGCGGCTGACCGACGAGGCGCATCAGCTGGTGCGCGCCGCGCGGGAGCTGCTCGCCATCGTGGAGCGGGCGGAGACCGAGCTGGAGGAGCGGCGCGGAGTGCCGGCCGGGCGGCTGACCGTCGCCGCGTTCGCGTCGGCGGCGCGCGGGCTGATGCCGTCCGTCCTGGCCGACCTGGCCCGCCGGCATCCCACGCTGGACACGCGGCTCACCGAGATCGACCCCCATCTCTCGGTGGACCTGGTCGCCAAGGGCGCGGTCGACCTCGTCGTCGCGCACGACTGGGACATCGCGCCGCTGCCCGCTCCGGCGGGCGTGGAGCAGGCGGTCATCGGGGACGACCTGTGCGATCTGCTGGTGCCCGAGGGGCACCGGTTCGCGGGGCGTACGGCGGTACGGCGGGAGGAACTGGGCGGTGAGCGGTGGATCTGCCAGCCGCCGGGGCGGGTCTGCCACGAGTGGCTGGTGCGCACCCTGCGCACGGCCGGGCACGAGCCGGAGATCGTCCACCAGGCCGACGAGAACCCGACCCTGGTCGCCCTGGTCGCCGCCGGGCTCGGCATCGCGCTGATCCCCCGGCTGGGGCGCGGCCCGCTGCCCGCCGGGGTGGTGGAGGTGCCGCTCGACCCCGTGCCCGTACGGCGGCTGTACGCGCTGTGGCGCACCGGGGCGGCCCGCCGCCCGGCGATCGCGGAGACCGTCCGCGCGCTGGGCGCGCACTGGCCCGGAGTGTCGGCCCGCACGCCCCGCTGACCCCCACCGGCCCCTCGGTTCCCGATTTCGGGGAACACGCCCCGGGCGGGGAACCCGTCCCCGCCTCCGTCCGTCCCATGTGCGGCTGCCGGATGAGTCTCCGTGGCGCGGTGTCGGCTCTCGCTGCTGGCTGCGATCGCTGACCACCCCTCTCCGCCGTGCCGCGGCCGGCAGCACGCCGTCATCGGCGCGCCCCCTCCCTTTGCGCCGATGACGGCCCCTCCCGGTTGCCGCGCACGCCCTTGACTGGCAGAAACTTCCCGGATATTGGTGGCTTCCCGGCAGTTTCCTTCAAGCGGATCCCCGGTCCCCGCGGATCACCTTCCAAAGGAGCGCACGTGCCCGACAGCAGTACCGGCAACGCCGGAAGCACGGGATGCACCGCACGTCCGTCCAGACGCGCCGTCCTCGCCGCGACGGCGGGCGTCACCACCGCCCTCGCGGCCGGCGGCACCGCCCACGCGGCCGGCGGCCCGTCCGCGCACGACGACAGGAGGCTGCGCGCCCTCGTCTCGCGCATGACGCTGGAGGAGAAGGTCGGCCAGCTGTTCGTGACGCGGGTCTACGGCCACTCCGCCACCGACCCGGACCAGGCCGACGTCGACGCCAACCTGAAGGAGATCGGCGTCCGCACGGCCGCCGAACTGCTCGCCAGGTACCGGGTCGGCGGCATCATCTACTTCACCTGGGCGCACAACACCCGCGACCCGCACCAGATCGCCGACCTGTCCAACGGCATCCAGAAGGCGTCCCTCGGTCTGGAGCGCGGGCTGCCCGTGCTGATCTCCACCGACCAGGAGCACGGCATCGTGGCCCGCGTCGGCGAACCCGCCACCCTGTTCCCCGGCGCGATGGCCGTCGGCGCGGGCGGTTCCCGTTCCGACGCCCGGACCCTCGGCCGGATCGCGGGCCGTGAACTGCGTGCCCTGGGCATCCGCCAGAACTACTCCCCGGTGGCCGACGTCAACGTCGACCCGGCCAACCCCGTCATCGGCGTCCGTTCCTTCGGCGCCGACCCGCGGGCCGTCGCGGAGCTCGTCGCGGCGGAGGTCGAGGGCTACGAGTCGTCCCGCGTCGCCGCGACGGCCAAGCACTTCCCCGGACACGGCGACACGGTCACCGACAGCCACGCCGAGCTGCCGTACATCCACCACACCCGCGAGGAGTGGGAGCGGCTGGACGCGCCGCCGTTCCGGGCCGCGATCGGCGCGGGCATCGACTCCGTCATGACCGCGCACATCGTCGTCCCGGCCCTCGACGCCTCCGAGGACCCGGCCACCCTCTCCCGCCCCATCCTCACCGGCATCCTGCGCGAGGAGCTGGGCTACGACGGGGTCGTGGTCACCGACTCGCTCGGCATGGAGGGCGTCCGCACGAAGTACGGCGACGACCGGGTGCCGGTGCTGGCGCTGAAGGCGGGCGTGGACCAGCTGCTCAACCCGCCCTCCCTGGACGTCGCCTGGCACGCGGTCCTGAACGCCGTGCGCGACGGCGAGCTGACCGAGGAGCGGCTCGACGAGTCGGTCCTGCGGGTGCTGCGGCTGAAGGCGGGACTGGGCCTGTTCGAGGACCCGTACGTCTCGCACGCCGGGGTCGACCGCACCGTCGGCACCCGTGCGCACCTGGCCGCCGCCGACCGGATCGCCGAGCGCACCACCACCCTGCTGGTCAACGAGGGCGGCCTGCTGCCGCTGTCCCGGCGCCGGCAGCCGAGGCTGCTGGTGACCGGCGCCGACCCCGCCTCCCCGTCCGGTACGACGGGGCCGCCGACCGGGGTGCTCGCGGACGCCCTGACCGGGCTGGGCTTCACGGCCACCGCCCTGCCCACCGGCACGGCACCGTCCGCCGCCACCGTCGCCGAGGCGGTCGCGGCGGCCCGGGACGTGGACGCGGTGGTCGTCGGGACGTACAACGTCGACGCGGCGAGCAGCCAGAAGACGCTGGTCGAGCAGTTGCTGGCGACCGGGAGGCCGGTGGTGGCGGTCGCGATCCGCAACCCCTACGACGTGGCCCACCTGCCCGGCGTGGCGGCGTGCCTGGCGACGTACTCCTGGACCGACGTCGAACTGCGGGCGGCCGCACGGGTGATCGCGGGCGCGGTGGACCCGCGCGGGACGCTGCCGGTGCCGGTACCGCGGGCGGACGACCCGACGGCGGTGCTGTACCCCGTCGGGCACGGGCTGACCTACTAGCCGCCGCGCACGGGCACCGCTTCTCCCCCGTCGGACGTAGCGCCCGTACGTCACACACCCGACGCACCACCCCCAAGGTGCGCAAACCGTCCTGTATGTCTGGCGTGACCCGGCGGACCGGGTCACGCTGGACGGGGTGTCCGGGGGGATGACGATGCACGTGGGAAACGGGTGGGGGACGCGCGCCGCGCTCGCGGCGGCGGCCGTGGTGCTGCTCACCGGCTGCCGGGGCGCGCCGGGCGGCGCCGCCGAGGAGGACCTCCGGCCGGACGGGCGGCGCACGGCGACGCCGACGGCGGTCCCGCCGTCCGGGTACGGGGCGGTGTTCCTCGCGGTCGACGAGTGCAGCTCCTTCGGCCGGACCAGCTTCACCGAGGTGTCCTGCGGGAGCGAGCGGGCGGCGGCCCGGGTCGTGGCCCGCCACGACGGGACCGTGCGCGACGGGCCGCGCTGCCCGGCCACCACCGACTTCGTGCTGCACATCAGCGAGCGGCGCCCCTCCTCCGACGAGGACGGCGACGGTTCGGTGCCGCGCGGCTACGCCTGCATGCGCCACCTCCAGCCGCCGCACCCCGGGGACCCCGGCGGCGGGGGCGGGCCGCGCACCATCGTCGGCGACTGCGTCTACGACCTGGGCGACGGCAAGGTCCGCGAGACGGCGTGCGACGGCAGCGGCGAGCGGAGACCGGAGTTCGAGGTGACGAAGGCCGTGGACGCCCGGTCGAAGTGTCCGGAGTCCACGGCCCTCTACGTCCGGCTCGGCGGGGCCACCCCGGTGGGCTGCGCCCGCCCGGTGTAGTCCCGCGCGGGCCCTACGGCCGCAGCGTCCGCTGCCGCTCGACGTCCCGCTTGTCGAGCTTGGCGTCGAACGCCGCCAGCGGCTTCGCCGCCGCCGGGTTCTCCTGGACCGCGTTCGGCGCGACGTCCGCCCAGTCGAGGATGCGGGCCGTGGCGAGCGCCTTCTCCTCGGCGACGAGTCCGGCCACGTTCGCACCGTGGTTCATGCCGGGCGCGGTGAACACGTACGCGTCACGCGCGCCGTGCCCGACCCGGAACGGCTCGGCGCCCCACGGGTCGTTCTCGCCGTACACGAACAGCATGTGCCGCGCGTGGTGGCGGACCCAGGAGTCGACGTCCCGCATCGCCCGCGGCTCGAACTCCATGTCGATCGAGCGGGGCACGAAGTTGCGCGGCGGCTGGTAGCCGTAGCGGACGTACTTCTTCTCGATGTGCGGGAAGTGGATGGTCGGCGCGCCCAGCTGCGTGCCGGCCTGGTAGTAGTACGGCGTGTACGGGCTCAGGCCCTGGTCCGTGTAGAACGAGAACCCGGAGACCGTGTCGATCGAGGTCCAGATCTCGTCGTCGGTGGCGTTCTTCGCGTCCGCCGGGATCTCCTCGCAGTCGGCGAGGGTGCTGTACTGCCAGAAGCCCCACACGTAGTCGAGGACGACGGCCTCGTAGGCGCGGTCCAGGCTGCCGATGGTGTCGAAGGTGTAGCCGTTCTCGGCGGCGTACGCCTCGTACCTCTCCTCCAGCGGCGCCCGGCGCACCAGCGCCTCGCGCTGCACGGCGTTCAGGCGGTCGCGGCACTCCTTGGTGCCGACGGTGCGGAAGAAGCGGTCGTAGGCCGAGTCCTCCTTGTTCACCACGTCGTTGGGGGCGACGTAGGCGACCACGCCGTCCATGTCACGCGGGTAGAAGCGCTCGTAGTAGGTGGCGGTCATGCCGCCCTTGGAGCCGCCGGTGGAGATCCAGTTCTCGGGGTAGATCTTCTTCAGCGCCTTGAAGATGCGGTGCTGGTCGCTGGCGGCCTGCCAGATGTCCAGCTTCGACCAGTCGGCCGGCTCGGGCCGGGACGGGGTGAAGAAGCGGTACTCCATGGAGACCTGGTTGCCGTCCACGATCTGGGTCGGCTCGGCGCGCCGCGGCGTCGTGGAGACGCTGTAGCCGCCGGTGTAGAAGACGGTGGGCCGCGCGGTGTCCTTGTGCAGCACGGTGATCCGCTGCTGGAACGTGCCCTTGGAGGGCCTGCGGTGGTCGACCGGCTGGGTGTACTCGAGGACGAAGAAGCGGTACCCGGGGGACGGCTTCTCCTCGATCAGGCTCATGCCCGGTACGGAGAGCAGTCTCTCCTTGATGTCAGTGGTGCCGGTGGCCTCCGGCTCGGCGGCGGTGGCCGCCCCGGCCGTACTCATGGTGCCTATGAGCACCGTGAGCGCCAGCAGCCATCTGAGCGCCTTGCGCATGCGCACTCCCCTGTGAGACAGATGTGCGCCGGAAGCTACTGGACCAACTCCCCGCAGCACCAGGGGACATAGGGTTAACCCTCGGTCGGGCGCCGGTCAGCACAGGATCCAGCCGGAGCTGACGGACCCCCGGCCGACCTTCCCCTTCACCCACACGCAGCGGCGGCCGGCGTGCACGGTCACCGGCCCGGCGTGGTGCTTGAAGTCGCCCTCGTCGACGACCGGGCGGCCCCCGCGCGCCCGCACGCTCACCGACATCTTCCGCCGGGTGCCGGGCTTCTCGGCGAGGGTGACGGCGCAGACGTAGCCGCCCCGCTTGTAGACGGCCACCGAGCCGGTGGAGAACGGCAGCGTGCGCACCTTGCGCCCGGCGCAGTACGCGGCGGCGTGCGCGTCGGCCGGCGCGGCGACGACGAGCAGCCCCGAGACGGTCAGAGCCGCAAGGACCGGCGCGAGTCGCCGACGTATCGCTCCACTGCTCACAGTCGTCCTCCCCGTACCGCACCTGCCGCGTCAGGCGGCGTACGCGTGTACGGACGCATGGCGTACGCCGGATGGTTGCGCACGGAGCCGTCGTGACCGCCGTTCACGCCGGTGCCGGTACGTCCTCCCCCACGAACGTCCGCCACAGCCGGGCGTACGCGCCGCCGAGCCGGAGCAGTTCCTCGTGCGTGCCGTCCTCCACGACCCGGCCGTGGTCCATCACGACCACCCGGTCGGCGCGGGCGGCGGTGGTGAGGCGGTGGGCGACGACGAGCGTCGTACGGCGTCCCGCGAGCCGGTCGGTGGCCTGGTTGACCTGCGCCTCGGTGGCCAGGTCGAGCGCGGCCGTCGCCTCGTCGAGGAGCAGGACGTCCGGGTCGACGAGTTCGGCGCGCGCCAGCGCGATCAGCTGGCGCTGTCCGGCGGACAGGTTGCGGCCCCGCTCGGCGACCTCGTGGAGGTAGCCGCCGTCCAGCGTGGCGATCGTCTCGTGCGCGCCGACCGCGCGGGCCGCCGCCTCCACCTCGGCGTCGGTGGCGTCCGGGCGGCCGTAGGCGATGGCGTCGCGGACGGTGCCGGGGAAGAGGTACGCCTCCTGCGGTACGACGCCGAGCCGGTGCCGGTAGGCGGTGAGGTCCAGGTCCCTCAGGTCGGTGCCGTCGACGGTGACCCGCCCGCCCGTCGGGTCGTAGAACCGGGCGACCAGTTTGACCAGCGTGGACTTCCCGGCGCCGGTCTCGCCGACGAAGGCGACGGTCTGCCCGGCGGGGATGGTGAGGTCGATGCCGTCGAGGGCCTCCTCGCCGTCCCCGTACGCGAAGCGCACGTCCTCGAAGGTGATCTCGCCGCGCAGCGACGGCACGTCGAGCGGCTCGGCGGCGGCGCCCGTGGAGGCCGGCTCGCGCAGCAGTTCCTGGATGCGGCCCAGGGAGACGGACGCCTGCTGGTAGCCGTCGAAGACCTGGGAGAGCTGCTGCACGGGCGCGAAGAACAGGTCGATGTAGAGCAGGTAGGCGACCAGCGAGCCGATCGCCAGCGTCCCGTCGTCGACCCGGCCCCCGCCCACGACCAGCACCGCCACGGCCGCGACCGAGGACAGCAGCTGCACGAACGGGAAGTACACCGAGATCAGCCACTGGCCCCGTACGCGCGCCTCGCGGTAGTCGGCGCTGCGCTCGGCGAAGCGGCGTCCGCCGTCCCGTTCGCGGCGGAACGCCTGCACGATCCGCAGTCCCGCCACCGACTCCTGCAGGTCGGCGTTGACCACCGACACCCGTTCCCGCGCCAGCTCGTACGCCTTCACGCTGGCCCGGCGGAAGAAGTACGTGCCGACGACCAGCGGGGGCAGGGTCGCGAAGACGACCAGGGCGAGCCCGACGTCGAGGACCAGCAGGGCCACCATGATGCCGAAGAAGGTGACCACCGAGACGAACGCGGTGACCAGGCCCGTCTGCAGGAACGTCGACAGCGCGTCGACGTCCGTCGTCATCCGGGTCATGATCCGGCCGGTCAGCTCGCGCTCGTAGTAGTCGAGGCCGAGCCGCTGGAGCTGGGCGAAGATCTTCAGCCGCAGCGCGTACAGGACGCGTTCGCCGGTGCGTCCGGTCATCCGGGTCTCGCCGACCTGCGCCGCCCACTGGGCGAGCACGGTGAGCAGGCCCAGCAGGGAGGCCGCCCAGACCGCGCCGAGGGCGGTCTGGGTGACGCCCTCGTCGATGCCGTGCCGGATCAGCACCGGCAGCAGCAGGCCCATGCCGGCGTCCACGGCGACGAGGCCGAGGCTGATGAGGAGGGGGGTGCGGAAGCCGCGCAGGAGGCGGCGCAGGCCGTAGGAGTCCTCGGGCCGGACGGCCTGCTCCTCGTCGACGTCGGGGACGTCGTCGGCCGGGGGCAGCGCCTCCACCTGGGCGAGGAGTTCCGGGGTGGCCGGGGTGCCGGCCAGGGCGGTGTCCTTGGGTTCGCGGTCGCCGGTCCACAGCCGGGGGGTGACCCCGCGTTCGGCGTCGAACTCGGCGTCCAGCTCGGCGCGGACCGAGGTGTCCTCCTCCCGCGGTCCGGCGGGCGGGGTGTGGCCCGGGGAGACGGCGCCGAGCTCGTCGGGGTCGGTGAGCAGCCTGCGGTAGAGGGCGGAGCGCCGCTGGAGCTCGTCGTGGGTGCCGATGTCGGCGAGCCGGCCGCCGTCGAGGACGGCGATGCGGTCGGCGAGGTTGAGGGTGGAGCGGCGGTGGGCTATCAGCAGGGTCGTACGGCCCCGCATGACGCTCTTCAGCGCCTCGTGGATCTCGTGCTCGACGCGGGCGTCCACGGCGGAGGTGGCGTCGTCCAGGACCAGCAGGCGCGGGTCGGTGAGGATCGCGCGGGCGAGGGCGACGCGCTGGCGCTGGCCGCCGGAGAGGGTCAGGCCGTGCTCGCCGACGGTGGTGTCGTAGCCGTCGGGCAGCTCGTCGATGAACCGATCGGCCTGGGCGGCGCGGGCGGCGGCGGTGATCTGCTCGTCGGTGGCGTCCGGGCGGCCGTACGCGATGTTGTTGCGCACGGTGTCGGAGAAGAGGAACGAATCTTCCGGGACCAGTCCGATCGCGGCCCGCAGGGACTCGGTGGTCAGTTCGCGCACGTCGTGGCCGCCGACGAGGACGGCGCCGTGGGTGACGTCGTAGAAGCGCGGCAGGAGCAGGGAGACGGTGGACTTGCCGGAGCCGGAGGCGCCGACGACGGCGAGGGTCTCCCCGGGGCGGATCTCGAAGGAGAGGCCGTCCAGGACGGGCCGGGCGGGGTCGTAGCCGAAGGAGACGTCGTCGAACTCGACGGTCGCCGGGGCGTCGGCGGGCAGCTCCTTGGTGCCGTCGGTCAGGGACGGCTCGGTGTCGATCAGCTCCAGGACGCGTTCGGTGCCGGCGCGGGCCTGCTGGCCGACGGTGAGGACCATGGCGAGCATCCGGACCGGGCCGACGAGCTGGGCGAGGTAGGTGGAGAAGGCGACGAACGTGCCGAGCGTGATGTGCCCGCGCACCGCGAGCCAGCCGCCGAGGGCCAGCATCGCCACCTGGCCGAGGGCGGGGACGGCCTGGAGGGCGGGGGTGTAGCGGGAGTTCAGCCGGATGGTGCGCAGCCGCCCCGCGAACAGCCGCCGTCCGACCTCGCGCAGCTTGCCGGTCTCCTGCTCCTCCTGCCCGAAGCCCTTCACCACGCGTACGCCGCTGACCGCGCCGTCGACCACCCCGGCCACGGCTCCCGCCTGCGCCTGCGCGTACCAGGTGGAGGGGTGCAGCCGGGTGCGGCTGCGCTTGGCGATCCACCACAGGGCGGGGGCGACGGCGAGGGCGACGGCGGTGAGCGGCAGCGACAGCCACGCCATGATCACCAGGGAGATCAGGAACAGCAGGAGGTTGCCGATGGTCATCGGCAGCATGAAGAGCAGGCTCTGGATGAGCTGGAGGTCGCTGGTGGCGCGTCCAACGACCTGCCCGGTGGACAGTTCGTCCTGGCGTCTGCCGTCGAGCCGGGTGATCGTCCCGTACATCTCGGTGCGCAGGTCGTGCTGGACGTCGAGGGCGAGCCGGCCGCCGTAGTAGCGGCGGACGTAGGTGAGGACGTAGACGGCGAGCGCGGCGCCGACGAGCAGTCCGGCCCAGGTCGTCATGGACTTGGTCTTGTCGCCGATGACGTCGTCGATGATCACCTTGGTGATCAGCGGGACCAGTGCCATGACGGCCATGCCGCCGAGGGAGGAGCCCAGCGCGAGGATCACGTCCCCCGGATGCCGCCACGCGTATGCGGCCAGTCGCCGTGCCCATCCCCGTTGCGGTGTCACGCGGGTGCCCTCCGATCGTCCTGATCTGCCGGAAGGCACCAACGCGGCCGGCGGCGGATTTCATCCCTCCGCAACATTCAGAGGCGTACGCGCAGAGCGTAGAGGCGGGTGGTCTGGCTCGCGTTCTGGTTGTCGTCGCTGACCAGGAGGAGGTTCAGGCGGCCCTTGGACCGGCCGGTGACGGTCATGCCCTCGATGTTGTCGAGGAGGGGGTTGGCCTGGGGCTGCTTGGCGGTGGCGCCGAGGGTGGGGCAGTCGGCGAGGTCGGCGAGCAGGGTCTTGTCGTACGCGGTGCCGTGCCGGCCGGCCAGGTAGAGGCGGACGGTGTTGCCGACGCCGGAGGTGAAGCCGCGTTCCAGGACGAGCAGCCGTCCGTCGGGGACGGCGGCGATCTCGGTGACCCCGAGCCCTCGGTCGGTCGTGTACGTGTACTGGGCACCGAGCCGGAAGTCACCGTGGGCGGTGCGCCGCCAGGTCTGGAGACGGACCTGGTCGTCGGGGTCGCCGGTGAGGGCGTACTCCATGGACGCGATCAGGGTGCGTCCGCCGGGGAGGAGGGTCAGCCCCTCGAAGCTGCCGTTGGCGCGGGCGCGGGTGCCGAGCTCCTCGGGCACGGGCAGCCGGTCGAGGATCTTCCCGTCCCGGGAGTAGCGGCGTACGGAGGGTTCGGTCTCGGAGGAGACGAGGTACGTGCCGGTGGGGGTCCCCCCGCTCGAGCGGAGCCGGGAGTGGGGGAGGTCGACGACCAGTCCCTCGGCGTCGAGCGCGGCCCCGTTCTCGTCGGCGAGCGGGATCACGCCCTCGGGCCGCAGGGTGCGGGCGTCCAGCCGGAACAGGGCGGACCGGTCGGAGAGGGCGACGACCGTGCGGTGCCGGTCCCTGGCGAGGGCGGAGAGGTTGCCGACGTAGGTGCCGTCGTAGGTCGTCTTGTCGAGCGCGTCGGAGAAACGGTCGACGGAGACGGACGTGGAACAGGCGTGGCGCGTCCCGTGCCCCTGGGCGCCGGCGGGTCCGGCTGCGGTCAGGCAGGTCGCGGCGGCGAGGGCGGCGGCGGTGGTGGCGAGGAGGGTTCTCAGGCGCATGCCGCCACGGTAGGGCGGCCGGGTGACGGCCGGTCACCGCCTACCGACACACGACCGACACCTCTCCTTCACCCCCACGCATACATGTCCATGTCACTCTTCGGTTCGGCCGCTCAATCAACTCGCGTAGATCGGACGCCCCCATGCCCGTGACACCCATACGCCGCCGCTGGAAGAGCCTCGCCCTGGCCACCTCGGCCGTCCTGGTCGGCCTCGCCGTCCCCGCGCTGAACGCCCCCTCCGCCGGCGCCGCGACCACCGCGTACGACGACACGTACTACGCCGCCGCGATCGGCAAGTCCGGCACGGCGCTGAAGGACTCCCTGCACACGATCATCAGCGACCAGACGAAGATCTCGTACTCGGCCGTCTGGGAGGCGCTGAAGGTCACCGACCAGGACCCGAACAACAGCGGCAACGTGATCCTGTTGTACTCGGGCATCTCCCGCAGCAAGTCCCGCAACGGCGGAGACTCGGGCGACTGGAACCGCGAGCACGTGTGGGCCAAGTCCCACGGCGACTTCGGCACCTCCACCGGTCCCGGCACCGACCTGCATCACCTGCGCCCCGAGGACGTCCAGGTCAACTCCGTGCGCGGCAACAAGGACTTCGACAACGGCGGCAGCTCGTTCACCAACAGCGGCGGCAGCCTGACCGACTCCAACTCCTTCGAGCCGCGCGACGCGGTCAAGGGCGACGTGGCCCGCATGATCCTCTACATGGCCGTCCGTTACGAGGGCACCGACGGCTGGCCCGACCTGGAGCCCAACGACTCCGTCACCAACGGCAGCAACCCGTACCACGGCCGCCTCTCGGTCCTGAAGCAGTGGCACCAGGAGGACCCGCCGAGCGCGTTCGAGGAGCGCCGCAACGAGGTCATCCACGACTCGTACCAGCACAACCGCAACCCGTTCATCGACCACCCGGAGTGGGTCGAGTCGATCTGGTAGCCACCGGGTGGACGCCCCGGCTCCGGGCGATCCGACGCATGCCGGTGAGCGACTCGCGCATGCGTGCGAGCAGGGACCGGAGCTGGTCCGCGGTCACGCGGCGGTCGGCCGGCAGGTCCGCCGCGTGACCGAGCGGTTCGTCGGCCGTGGTGAGTCGCGTCCGCTTCGACGGCCTCGGCATGGCGCGAGAGGTGCCTGGTTCCGTCGGTGACGAGGCAGCAGGGTTTCCGCTGGACCCCGTCCAGGGCAGGAGGCTCGGTTCGGGGTCCTGGTACGTCATGCCGCCCTACCTTCCTGAGTGCGTCCCACGAGTTCGCGACTCTGGGACTGCGCGGGTGAGGCAGGGATGGCTCTCATGCCGGCTGCCCTCGATGGCTCAGGTGGCTGATCCCCCTGCCCCGCCGCTTCTTCCGGACTGCTGATCGGGCTCTGCGGACCATCGCTCGGTAGGGCGAGGACAGGCGGGAAGAGCCGCGCCGCCCGGCGCGATCCGCCGCGGGACGGGCGCGGAGACGGTGCGGTGCCGGAGAGGTCGCGCGGAACGGCCGTGGACAAGCCGTCCCCGCCCGACGCCCCAGGAGAACCGGCCCGACGGCGCGATGCGGGACGCAGGCCCCGAGCCCGTACCTCCCCGCACGTGCGGCACCTGTGCAACAGCACACCAACCCGCGGAAGACCACACCCCGCACCTACGGCACCCGCGCCACAGCGCACCACCCCCACAGACCACCGGACCCCGCACCCCTCGCGCGCGGCGCCCGCCGCTCGGTGTGAAGCGCCTCCGTCGGGTCTCCGGTTCGCCCCATCAGGTGATGTGGACGGTGGCGGGGGGGGGGGGGGGGCCCCCCCCCCCCCCCCCACACAACCCCCCCCCCCCCCCCCCCCCCCCGCCCCCCCGCGGGGGGGGGGGGCGCGCGGGCGCCGCGGGGGGGGGGGGGGGGGGGGCCCCCCCCCCCCCCCCCCCCCCCCCCCCCCCACGACCATGGAATCGCCCCGGTACGGACACCGGGGCGATTCCGCGCTTCGACGACGCCTTACTGGAGAGTGCCGTGAAGACTCGTTCCTGGTCCCTCGCCGCCACCCTCGGCCTGACCGCCCTCCTGCTGCCCGCCCACACGGCGTCCGCCGCCTCGGACGAGCTCCCGCCCTGCCCCGGCGGGGCGGTGTGCTTCTGGAGCGAGGAGGACTTCAGCGGCGACTACTGGGAGTGGCACACGCGCAGCGGCTACCGCGACGCGCCGTCCCGCTTCCACGACCACGTCGGCTCGTTCGTCGCCAGTACCCGGGCCTGCTTCGTGAACTGGCAGTCGGCCGAGAAGCAGGACGTCTCCGAGGGCGACTGGCGCTCCCACTACCTCGGCGACTTCGGCGGACGCATCGACGGGGTCGGCCCGGGCGGCTGCTGACCCACCGGGGTCGCCCCGGGAGCACCGACGGCACCCTCGCGAAGCCGGCGCTCCTGGTTTCCGGAGCCGTACGGGCTCCCGGGCCCGAACGCCCCGGTGCCGGCGCTCAGTTCGCGGGCCACCCGCCGGTGACGGACGACGGGCGGCCGCACGTGAGGGTCAGCGTGCGCCTCTGCCGGTCGACCCCGGTGACGGCGACCGTGAGCTCATCTCCGACCTGGACCGCGTCCGACGCGGCGCCCACGGGCGCCCCGGGGAGGTCCCGCAGGTGAACCAGCCCTACGATGCCGTCGGTGACCTCGACGAAGGCACCGAACGGCGCCAGCCGGATGACCCTTCCCCAAAGGACCCGGCCCACCGGGGTGCGGTCGGCGAACTCCTGGAAGGGGTCCGGCCGCATGCCTCGCAGGGACAGCCTGGCCTCCATGTTCCACGTGTCGAACTGGAGGAACACGCAGGAGACACGCCGTCCGACCTCGACGGCCTCCGCGGCCGAATCGAGGATCCGCCAGGACAGTTCGGGGATCGTGATGAACCCGACGCCGGGGAAGACCGGATGGTCGGGGCCCTCGTCCAGCGCCACGAACACACCGAACCGTTCGATCGCGGCGACGGTGCCCGAGAGGACCTGACCCTCGGTCAGTGATTCCAGGAACGTCCGCAGTTCCGGGGTCTCGAACCGGCTCTCCACACCGGTCAGCCTCTCACGGGGAGCGGGCGCGGACGAGCCCGGGACGGGCCTCGCCGGTCGCTCCGGGTGAGGGTCACTTCATGTGGGTCGGGGCGAACATCCGCAGCACGGCGGGGAGGACGACCACCGCCGGGCCCGGTGTCGTCAGGGCCTTCGCGAGGTCCTGTTCCAGGGTTTCGGGGCTGGTCCGCAGGCCGGGGACGCCGAAGGACTCCGCCAGGGCCACGTAGTCGGGGCGGGTGAGTTCCGTCGCCGTGGGCTCGCCGAAGGCGTCGGTCATGTACTCGCGGAGGATGCCGTAGCCGCCGTCGTCGACGATCAACCAGGTGACGTCGAGGTCGTGCTGGCGGGCCGTGGCCAGCTCGGCGACGGAGTACAGGGCGCCACCGTCCCCGGAGACCGCGAGGACCGGGCGGGTGGGGTCGGCGACCGCCGCGCCCAGGGCGGCCGGGAAGCCGTAGCCCAGGCCGCCGGCGCCCTGCGCGGAGTGCAGGTGGTTGGGGCCCATGGCGTCGAACGCGGACCAGGCCCAGTACGTCAGGATCGTCATGTCCCAGAAGGACGGCGATCCGGTGGGCAGGGCGCGGCGGACCGCCGTCAGCACCTGCTGTTCCAGGGCGAGTTCCTGGGCGGCGAGGCGCTCGCGGACGCGGTCCAGCACTCCCCGTACGCGCTCGGGCGCGGTCGCGTCCTCGCGGGCCTCCACCGTCTCCAGCAGCGCCTGGAGGGCGAGGCGGGCGTCGGCGTGGATGCCGAGGGCCGGGTGGTTGGACTCCAGTTTGCCGAGGTCGGCCTCGATCTGGACGACCCGGCCGCGCGGCTCGAACGTGTGGTAGTTGGAGGAGAGTTCGCCGAGGCCGGAGCCGACGACCAGCAGGACGTCCGCGTCCTGAAGGAAGTCGGTGGTGTGGCGGTCCTCCAGCCAGGACTGCAGCGACAGCGGGTGCGTCCAGGGGAAGGCGCCCTTGCCGCCGGGGGTGGTGACCACGGGCGCCTGGATCCGCTCGGCAAGCTGCCTCAGCTTGCCGGAGGCGTCCGAGCGGACCACGCCCCCACCCGCGATGATCGCGGGACGGGCGGCGTTCGCCAGCAGACGGGCGGCGAGCGCGGTGAGTTCGGGGCGCGGGGGCAGCTCGTCGGGGGTGGCGTCCATCGCCGTCACCACCGGCAGGGCGGTCTCCGCGAGCAGGACGTCCTGCGGGATCTCCACCCACACCGGCCCGTGCGGGACGGTCAGTGCCGACTTCCAGGCCTCCGCGATCGCGGACGGGATCTGGGACTGCGTACGGGCCGTGTGGACGGACTTGACCACGCCGCGGAACGAGGCCGCCTGGTCGGGGAGTTCGTGCAGGTAGCCGTGGCGGCCACCGCCGAGCCCCGGCGTCGGGACCTGGCTGCAGATCGCCAGCACGGGGGCGGAGGCGGCGGCCGCCTCCTGGAGCGCGGCCAGCGAGGTGAGGGCTCCCGGGCCGGTCGACAGCAGCAGCGGGGCGGCCTCACCGGTGATCCGGCCGTACGCGTCCGCCGCGAACCCGGCGTTGTTCTCCACCCGCAGGCCGATGTACCGCAGGTCGGAGCGGCGCAGGGCGTCGAACACGCCGAGGGCGTGCTGGCCGGGCAGGCCGAAGACGGTGGTCGCGCCGAGCCCGGCCAGGGTCTCCACGACCAGGTCTCCGCCGTTGCGGCCGGGGGGAGGGTTCAGCGCGGCCTCCGTCTGGGCGGCGGTCGGGCGGAGCACCAGGTCGTGGTCGTGGGTCACTGTGCGCGGGCCTCCGCGATCCGGCGGGACATGATCGTGGTCAGCTCGTACGCCGTGTGGGACGCGGCGACCGAGGTGATCTCGGCGTGATCGTACGCGGGGGCCACCTCGACGACGTCGGCCGAGACCAGGTTGCAGGAGGCCAGTCCGCGCAGGATCTCCAGGAGCTCGCGGGAGGTCATGCCGCCGGCCTCGGGGGTGCCGGTGCCGGGGGCGTGGGCCGGGTCGAGGCAGTCGATGTCGACGGAGATGTACAGCGGGCGGTCGCCGATGCGCTGGCGCAGCTGGTCGGCGACCTCGTCGGCGCCCCGGCGGTAGACGTCCGCGGAGGTGACGATGCCGAAGCCCATCTTCTCGTCGTCGGTGAGGTCCTGCTTGCCGTAGAGCGGGCCGCGGGTGCCGACGTGGGAGAGGGCGGAGGTGTCGAGGATGCCCTCCTCGACCGCGCGGCGGAAGGGGGTGCCGTGGGTGTACTCGGCGCCGAAGTAGGTGTCCCAGGTGTCGAGGTGGGCGTCGAAGTGGAGCAGGGCCACGGGGCCGTGCTTCCTGGCGACGGAGCGGAGCAGCGGCAGGGCGATGGTGTGGTCGCCGCCCAGGGTCATCAGGCGGGCGCCGGTGCCGAGGAGGTCGTCGGCGGCGGCCTCGACCGTCTCCACGGCCTCGTTGATGTCGAAGGGGTTCACGGCGATGTCACCGCCGTCCGCGACCTGGGCGAGGGCGAAGGGGGAGGCGTCCTGCGCGGGGTTGTAGGGGCGCAGCAGCCGGGATGCCTCGCGGATGGCGTTGCCGCCGAAGCGGGCGCCCGGCCGGTAGGAGACGCCCGAGTCGAAGGGCACGCCCACCACGGCGACGTCGGCGCGGCCGACCTCGTCGAGGCGGGGCAGCCGGGCGAAGGTCGCGGGGCCGGCGTACCGCGGGACGCGGGACGAGTCGACGGGGCCGCGGGGCGTCTCGTTGCTGCTCACGGGGTACTGCCTTCTTTCCTACGCTTCGTCGCGTATGCGCTGCCCACCCTGATGACTCTACTGGGCGGCGGGGACCCTGACGGCCGACTGCCGTGCGGGGCCTTCTTCGCGCACTGCCGGTCACCTCGACCCTAGGTGGCCGGGAAGCGACTGCGAAGTGTACGTTTCCTCCATATCGTCCGCACAGGACGGAGGAAACGTCCACCATGCCGGACCCCATGGTCCCGCCCACGCCGCCCGTGCCCCTGGAGGCCCTGCTGGCCCGCGCGGACCTCGGCCTGCGCCGGATCGCGGGGCCCGACGACCCCGGCACCGTCGTGCACTGGGCGCACGCCTCGGAGATGGCGGACCCGTACCCGTATCTGCTGGGCGGGGAGCTGCTGCTGTCGGCGGGGGTGCACATCCCGGAGGGGGCGGGCGCGGGGTATTTCGACGCCTATGTCTCCAGGATCGTGGCGGCGGGCGGGGCGGCGCTCGGTTTCGGTCTGGCGCCGGTCCACGACGCGGTGCCGGGGGCGCTGGTGGAGGCCTGCGAGATGCACGGGCTGCCGTTGCTGGAGGTGCCGCCGCGGACCACGTTCTCGGGGGTGGCGCGGGCGGTCTGGCAGTTGATGGCGCAGGCCCGTCTGGCGGAGCTGCGCCGGGTCACGGAGGCCCAGCAGAGCCTCGCCACCGCGGCGGCCCGCCCGGACCCGGTCCGGCCGGTACTCCACCAGCTGGCCCGGCGGACCGGCGGCTGGGCCGTCCTCTTCGCCCCCGACGCCACCGAACTCGCCACCGCGGGCACCGCCCCACCCCCCGGAACAAGACAGTCCCTGTCCGCCCTGACCAAGCGGCTCCGCCCCCACCCGACCACGAACAACCACACCACCACAGCCACAGCCACAGCCACAGGCAGCCAGGCCAACGTAGCTGCGGGCAGTCGTGCCGCTGGGGCGGCACGGGTGGGCGATGGGGGTCCCCCCGCTCGAGCGAAGCCGAGAGTGGGGGAGGCATCCGGCGAACGCCGGTCAGTGAAACCCATCCCCGGCAAGCACCGACAAGCGGCACCCACCCCCACCCCCGCCTCCGCCAGTGACACAGTCAACGGCACCCACCTCACCGCCTACGCCCTCGGCCCCGGACAGGGGTACGTACTCGGCGTGGCCACCCCCCACCGCACCCCCGGCGACCACACCATCACCTCCGTCGCGGCCGCCCTGCTCACCCTCCTCACCGGCCGCCGGCAAAGCGGCACCGGCACGGCCCACTCCTCCGCCCTCGTACGGCTCCTGCTGGGCGCCCCGCCCGAGGACGTGACACCGCTCCTCGGCGGAGGGCACTGGCGGGTGGTGCACGCCGAACCGGACGGGCGGGCCGCCCCCGACCCCGTGTCCGCCGCCGCGCTCGGCGCCGCACTCGGTTCGTCCCTCGTGGACCCGGCGGGCGAGGTCGTACGGGTCCTGGTACCGGCCGACCGGCCCGTGGAGCCGCTGCCGGGCTGGACCCTCGGCGTCAGCGCGGCCGCCGCCCCGCCCGACTGGCCGGACGCCGACACCGGGGCCGCCCGCGCCCTGGCCCGGGCCCGCGCCACCCGCGTCCCGCTGCTCCGGCACGGCGACCGCCCCGCCCTCGCCGACCTCGTCCCGCCGCGTGACGCGGACGCCCACGCCCGGTCGCTGCTCGCGCCGATAGCGGCCGCTCCCGCCCTCACGGACACCCTGCGCACCTGGCTCTCCCTGCACGGCAGTTGGGACCGTACGGCGGTGGCGCTCTCCGTGCACCGCAACACCGTGCGGCAGCGGATCGCGCGGTGCGCGGCGCTGCTGGAGGCGGACCTGGACGACCCGGACGTACGGATGGAACTGTGGTTCGCGCTGCGGCGGACGTGAGGGCCTGAGTAGCCGTACGGAGTCGGCTGAGTACGTGACGCACATCCCAGGAGGCGATACGCCGGAGACGCCCACAGGGCGCTGCTCCACAATGGTGGGCATGCCGATACCCGGGACACCCAGCCGCGCCGAACTCGTCGAGCACCTGGTCGCCACACGCATCGCGGGCGATGTCGCCACGCCGCGCGAGAACAACCTCTCCCACTACCGCAAGCTGGCGAACGGCGACCGCCACTTCTGGCTCGGTCTGGAGCTCGGCGACCGCTGGACCGACGAGCAGGACGTGCTCGCGGTGATGGCGGAGCGGGTCGGCGTCAACGACGACCCCGAGTACCGGTACGGGCAGGACACCATCGACCCGGAGCTGACCGTGGCCGGGCTGGAGCGCATGGCCGGGCGGCTGCGCAAGGCGGCGGACGGGCAGCAGCGGGTGCTGTTCGCGACCGGTCACCCGGGCGGACTGCTGGACGTGCACCGTGCGACGGCCGCCGCGCTGCGGGCCGCCGGCTGCGAGATCGTCGTCATCCCGGACGGGCTGACGACGGACGAGGGTTACGTGATGCAGTTCGCGGACGTGGCGGTGCTGGAGCACGGCGCGACGTTGTGGCACACCCACTCCGGCGAGCCGATGAAGACCATCCTGACCGCCCTGGAGCGCGAGGGCCGCCCGCTGCCGGACCTGGTCGTCGCCGACCACGGCTGGGCGGGTGCGGCAGGACAGTACGGCGTCGACTCCGTCGGCTACGCCGACTGCAACGACCCGGCCCTGTTCGTCGCCGAGGCGGAGGGCACCGTCCAGGTCACGGTCCCCCTCGACGACCACGTCACCAGCCCCCGCCACTACGACCCGATGACGGCGTACCTGCTGGCGGAGGCCGGACTGGCCCGGTGAGAACGCCCTCGCCGGCCGGGCGCGGGGCACACGCCCGGCCGGCGGGGGCAGCCGGTGGACGCCGGTTCAGCCGATGAACGGGACGGCGTCGGCGGGGTCGGCGTGCCAGTTGGTGGCGACGGGCCGGTCGACGGTGGCGGTGTCGGGGAGGCGGAGCGTGACGGAGTTCTCCTCGTCGCCGGCGACCGAGAGGTGGAGCCGGTCGAACTGGACGCCGTCGTTGTTGTTGGTGCTCTTGGGGCTGATGCCGGCGTAGGCGGCGGTGGAGCCGCCGAGGACGATGTCGTCGCCGGCGCTCTGCTCGGCGGGCGAGACCTCGGTGTCGGGGGAGGAGCCGAAGGAGGCGGAGGGGAACACGCCCTCCAGGTGGCAGACGATGCCGGACTTGGCCTTGGCGGTGATCAGGTAGTAGCCGCCGGCCTGCGTCTCGGACGTGACCTTGAACTTCAGGTCGCTGGTCGCGCAGGGCCGGGTGGTGGAGCTGCCGCTGTCGGCGGTGGCCGTGGCGGTGGCGGCGCCGCCGAGGGCGAGCGCGGCGACGGCGGCCAGGGCGAGGCGGGCGGAGCGGGTGGCGAAGCGAGCACGCATGGTGGTCTCCGTGGTGTGACGAGGTGGATCGGCCGGCGGGCTGCCGGGATGACCGCAGCTTGTGCCGTGATCCGTCCCGCTCGCCACACCGGACGCCCAGCACGGGACGCCGGAACGCTGGAACGTCCTCTGACCAGCACGGATACCGATCGCCTGGAATGGTCCGCCGGGACGCGGACAGCCGTCAGGCCCGTGCGCCGTGGAGAGGGAGGGCGCGCCCGGGGCCGGCCCGGAGGCACGGGACCCGGACCGCCGTCCAGCCCGTCCGACCCGTCCGGCGTGGATGGGGAGGAAGGCACCCGAACCCGAACCGCCCTCCGGCCCGAACCGCCCGGAGAGCAGGAAAGCACCCGGAACCGGCCCGGAAGCACGGCACCCGAACCGCCCTCCGGCCCGTACCGCACGGAGAGGAAAAAGGCGTCCGGAGCCGGCTCAGGGGCGCGGGACGCGGACCACGCCCTCCTGGATGACCGAGACCGCGAGGCGGCCGTCCTGGGTGTAGATGCGGGCCTGGCCCAGGCCCCGGCCGCCGTGGGCCGAGGGGGAGTGCTGGTCGTACAGGAGCCACTCGTCGGCGCGGAACGGGCGGTGGAACCACATCGCGTGGTCCAGGGAGGCGCCGACGACGTCGCCGACGGCCCAGCCGCCGCGGCCGTGGGCGAGGAGGACGGAGTCCAGGAGCGTCATGTCGGAGACGTACGTGGCGAGGACGACGTGCAGCAGGGGGTCGTCGGCGAGCTTGCCGTTGGTGCGGAACCACACCTGGGAGTGGGGTTCGCGGGGCTCACCGAACCGGCCGTAGGGCGGCTCGTCGACGTAGCGCAGGTCGACGGCGGCGCGGGCCTCCAGGAAGCGCTCCACGACCTCGGGGTCGAGGTGGGCGTAGCCGCGCAGGCGTTCCTGCGAGGTGGGCAGCGTGGCCGGGTCGGGGGACGGCGGCATCGGGGCCTGGTGGTCCAGGCCCTCCTCGTACGTCTGGAAGGACGCGGAGAGGTGGAAGATCGGCTTTCCGTGCTGGACCGCGACCACCCGCCGGGTGGTGAAGGAGCGGCCGTCGCGGATCCGGTCGACGGTGTAGACGATCGGGGCGCCGGGGTCGCCGGGGCGCAGGAAGTACGCGTGCAGGGAGTGGGCGGGCCGGTCCTCGGGGACGGTCCGCCCGGCCGCGACCAGCGCCTGCGCCGCGACCTGCCCGCCGAAGACGCGGGGGACGACGGCGCTGCGCGAGCTGCCGCGGAAGATGTTCTCCTCGATCTGCTCGAGGTCGAGCAGATCGAGGAGTTCCTGTAGTGCCTGACTCATGGGGTCAGTTGTATACGGCAGGGATTTCGGGGGGCTTACAGGCCCATGTCCTTGGCGATGATCGTCTTCATGATCTCGCTGGTGCCGCCGTAGATGCGGTTGACGCGGTTGTCCGCGTACAGGCGGGCGATCGGGTACTCGTTCATGTAGCCGTAGCCGCCGTGCAGCTGGAGGCAGCGGTCGATGACGCGGTGGGCTACCTCGGTGCAGAACAGCTTGGCGCTGGCGGCCTCGGCGGGGGTGAGCTCGCCGGCGTCCAGGGCCTCGGTGGCGCGGTCGGCGACGGCCTCGGCGGCGTCCACCTCGGCCTGGCAGGCGGCCAGCTCGAACTTGGTGTTCTGGAAGTGGGCGACCGGCTTGCCGAAGACGGTGCGCTCCTGCACGTACTGCTTGGCGAACCGGACGGCGGCCTTGGCCTGCGCGTAGGCGCCGAAGGCGATGCCCCAGCGCTCGGAGGCCAGGTTGTGGCCGAGGTAGTAGAAGCCCTTGTTCTCCTCGCCGAGCAGGTCCTCGACGGGGACCTTGACGTCGACGAAGGCCAGCTCGGCGGTGTCGGAGGTCTTCAGGCCGAGCTTGTCGAGCTTGCGGCCCACCGAGTAGCCCTCGGACTTGGTGTCGACGGCGAAGAGGGATATGCCGTGGCGGCGGTCCTCGGCCGTCGGGGCGGCGGTGCGGGCGCAGACGATCACCTTGTCGGCGTGGACGCCGCCGGTGATGAAGGTCTTGGCGCCGTTGAGGACGTAGTGCGTGCCGTCCTCGCTGAGCTTGGCGGTGGTCTTCATGCCCGCGAGGTCGGAGCCGGTGCCCGGCTCGGTCATCGCGATGGCCCACATCTCCTCGCCGGTGACGAACTTCGGCAGGTAGCGCTTCTTCTGCTCGTCGGTGGCGAGCATCTTGATGTAGGGCAGGGCGAGCAGCACGTGGACGCCGGAGCCGCCGAACTGGACGCCCGCGCGGGCGGTCTCCTCGTAGAGGACGGCCTCGAACTTGTGGGTGTCCATGCCGGCGCCGCCGAACTCCTCGGGCACGCTGATGCCGAAGATGCCCAGCTCACCGAGCTTGTAGTAGAAGTCGCGGGGTGCCTGGCCCGCCGCGAACCACTCGTCGTAGACGGGGACGACCTCGGCCTCGATGAAGGCGCGGAGGGTCTCCCGGAACGCCTCGTGATCCTCGTTGAAAACCGTACGGCGCACTGTTCGCCACCTCCGCGACCTGGGCATGTCTAAGCGCTTGCTCAGAGCAAAGGTACCGGCGAGTATCCACAGCCGTCCAGAGCGGAGGCCCCGTAACGCTCGTCACTCCGCCGGGGTCAGGGCGAGCCCGCCGCCGCGAACGCGCCCCGGGCCATCCGGTGCAGCAGTTCGGCGGTGCCGGCGCGGCCGGGCAGGGAGCCGGGGCGGGTCAGGTGGGGGGTGGAGTTGAGCAGGCCGAACACCGAGTGGACGGCCGAGCGGGCGGCCGGTTCGGCCAGCTCCGGGTAGAGCTCGCGCACCACCCCGACCCACAGCTCGACGTACTGCCGCTGCAACTGGCGCACCAGCTTGCGGTCGCTGTCCCGGAGGCGGTCCAGCTCACGGTCGTGCAGGGTGATGAGGGGGCGGTCGTCGAGCGCGAAGTCGATGTGCCCTTCGATCAGCGAGTCGAGGACCGCCTCGGGGGCCGCCGTCCCGTCGGCCTCCGCCAGGCGCCGCTTCGCGCCGGTCAGCAGCGAGCCGCTGATCCCCACCAGCAGCTCCGCGAGCATCGCGTCCTTGCCCGCGAAGTGCCGGTAGAGACCGGGTCCGCTGATGCCGACCGCGGCGCCTATCTCGTCGACCCCGACGCCGTGGAAGCCGCGTTCGGCGAAGAGCCGCGCGGCCTCCTTGAGGATCTGCTCGCGGCGGGTGGGGGCGTCGGTTCTGGTGGCCATGAAGACGATTCTAGACAGCACGGTTAGCGGTCGTTAACCTGAAGGAAATGCGTTAACGCTCATTAACAAGGTGAGGGGGCTCGCGAGGATGCACGAGGCACCGGAGCTTCACAGCGCGGCCGATCCCGCGTCGGAGGCCTTTCGGGCCAACGAGGAGGCGCACCGCGCCCTCGTCGAGGAGCTGCGCGGCAAGCTGGCCGCGGCGGCGCTCGGCGGTGGCGAGCGGGCGCGGGCGCGGCACACCGCGCGCGGCAAGCTGCTCCCGCGCGAGCGCGTGGACACCCTCCTCGACCCCGGCTCGCCCTTCCTGGAGCTGGCCCCGTTGGCGGCCGACGGGATGTACGAGGGGCAGGCCCCGGCGGCCGGCGTGATCGCCGGGATCGGGCGGGTGGCCGGCCGGGAGTGCGTGGTCGTGGCCAACGACGCCACCGTCAAGGGCGGCACGTACTACCCGATGACGGTGAAGAAGCACCTGCGCGCGCAGGAGGTGGCGCTCGACAACCGGCTGCCCTGCGTCTACCTGGTGGACTCGGGGGGTGCCTTCCTGCCGATGCAGGACGAGGTGTTCCCGGACCGGGACCACTTCGGGCGGATCTTCTACAACCAGGCCCGGATGTCCGGCGCCGGCATCCCGCAGATCGCGGCGGTGCTCGGCTCGTGCACGGCGGGCGGGGCGTACGTCCCGGCGATGAGCGACGAGGCGGTGATCGTCCGCGGTCAGGGCACGATCTTCCTCGGCGGTCCGCCGCTGGTGAAGGCGGCCACCGGTGAGGTGGTCACGGCGGAGGAGCTGGGCGGCGGCGAGGTCCACTCACGGGTGTCGGGCGTGACCGACCACCTCGCGGAGGACGACGCGCACGCGCTGCGGATCGTGCGGAACATCGTCTCCACGCTCCCCCCACGGGGAGCCCTGCCCTGGGGGGTGGAGCAGGCCGTCGAGCCCAAGGTGGACCCGGCGGGACTGTACGGCGCGGTGCCGGTCGACTCCCGCACGCCCTACGACGTGCGCGAGATCATCGCGCGGGTCGTGGACGGCTCCCGTTTCGCCGAGTTCAAGTCGGAGTTCGGGCAGACCCTGGTCACCGGCTTCGCCCGGATCCACGGCCACCCGGTGGGGATCGTCGCCAACAACGGCATCCTGTTCTCCGAGTCCGCGCAGAAGGGCGCCCACTTCATCGAGTTGTGCGACCAGCGCGGCATCCCGCTGGTGTTCCTGCAGAACATCTCGGGCTTCATGGTCGGCCGGGACTACGAGGCGGGCGGCATCGCCAAGCACGGCGCCAAGATGGTCACGGCGGTCGCCTGCACGCGCGTGCCGAAGCTGACGGTGGTGGTCGGCGGGTCGTACGGGGCGGGCAACTACTCGATGTGCGGGCGGGCGTACTCCCCCCGCTTCCTGTGGATGTGGCCCAACGCCAAGATCTCGGTGATGGGCGGCGAGCAGGCCGCCTCCGTCCTCGCGACCGTGAAGCGGGACCAGCTGGAGGGGCGCGGCGAGGAGTGGCCGGCGGCGGACGAGGACGCCTTCAAGGCCCCGATCCGTGCGCAGTACGAGCGTCAGGGGAACGCCTACTACGCGACGGCCCGCCTGTGGGACGACGGCGTGATCGACCCGATGGAGACCCGGCAGGTGCTGGGCCTGGCCCTGACCGCGTGCGCCAACGCGCCACTGAGCGACCCTCAGTTCGGCGTCTTCCGGATGTGAGGGGACCCCTGACGATGACAGATCAGATGTTCGAGACGGTGCTGGTGGCCAACCGGGGCGAGATCGCGGTGCGCGTCATCCGCACGCTGCGGTCGATGGGCGTGCGCTCGGTGGCGGTGTACTCCGACGCGGACGCCGACGCCCGGCACGTGCGGGAGGCCGACACGGCGGTACGGATCGGTCCGGCGCCGGCCTCGGAGAGCTACCTGTCGGTGGAGCGGCTGCTGTGGGCCGCCGCCCGCACCGGCGCGCAGGCGGTCCACCCCGGATACGGCTTCCTCGCCGAGAACGCCGCCTTCGCGCGGGCGTGCGAGGAGGCGGGGCTGGTGTTCATCGGGCCCCCGGCGGACGCGATCGCCCTGATGGGCGACAAGATCCGCGCGAAGGAGACGGTGAAGGCGGCCGGGGTGCCGGTGGTGCCCGGCTCCAGCGGCGGCGGGCTCACGGACGGGCAGCTCGCCGAGGCCGCCCGGGAGATCGGCATGCCGGTGCTGCTGAAGCCGTCGGCGGGCGGCGGCGGCAAGGGCATGCGGCTGGTGCGGGACGCGGAGAAGCTGGCCGACGAGATCGCCGCCGCGCGACGCGAGGCCCGCGCCTCCTTCGGCGACGACACGCTGCTCGTCGAGCGGTGGATCGACCGGCCCCGGCACATCGAGATCCAGGTGCTGGCCGACGGCCACGGGGGCGTCGTCCACCTGGGTGAACGCGAGTGCTCCCTGCAGCGCCGCCACCAGAAGATCATCGAGGAGGCGCCCAGCGTGCTCCTCGACGAGGAGACCCGGGCCGCGATGGGCGAGGCGGCGGTCCAGGCGGCCCGCTCCTGCGGCTACCGGGGCGCGGGCACGGTGGAGTTCATCGTCCCGGGCGACGACCCGTCGTCGTACTGCTTCATGGAGATGAACACCCGCCTCCAGGTGGAGCACCCGGTCACCGAGCTGATCACAGGGCTGGACCTGGTGGAGTGGCAGCTGCGGGTGGCGGCGGGCGAGCCGCTGCCGTTCGGTCAGGACGACGTCCGGCTCACCGGGCACGCGGTCGAGGCCCGTCTCTGCGCGGAGGACCCGGCGCGCGGCTTCCTCCCCTCCGGCGGCACGGTGCTGAGGCTCCGCGAACCGCGGGGCGACGGCGTGCGCACCGACTCCGGGCTGAGCGAGGGCACGGAGGTGGGCAGCCTCTACGACCCGATGCTGTCCAAGGTAATCGCGTACGGCCCCGACCGGGCGACCGCGCTGCGCAGGCTCCGGGCGGCGCTGGCGGAGACGGTGACGCTGGGCGTGCAGACCAACGCCGGGTTCCTGCGGCGGCTGCTCGCACATCCGGCGGTGGTCAGCGGCGACATGGACACCGGGCTGGTGGAGCGCGAGGTGGACGGGCTCGTACCGGACGGGGTGCCGGCGGAGACGTACGCGGCGGCGGCGCTGCTGCGCCAGGCCGCCCTCCGGCGGCCCGCCGGCGGATCCGGCTGGGCCGACCCGTTCGCCGCCGCCGACGGCTGGCGCATGGGCGGCGAGCGGGCGTGGACGGCGCACCACCTACGGGTGGCGGGCCACGACCCGGTGACCGTGCGCGTGCGCGGCACGGCGGACGGTGGGACGGAACTGCTGCTGCCGGGCGCCGGCACCCCGGTGCGGGGGTCCGCGGGCCCGCTGGACGGGCACCGGTTCACCTGCGCGCTCGACGGCGTCACCCACACCTTCGCCGCCCTGCCGGACGGCACCTGGCTCGGCCGGGACGGCGACGCCTGGCACGTGCGCGACCACGACCCGGTCGCCGCCTCCCTCACCCGGGCGGGTCAGGCGGGCGCCGACTCGCTGACCGCGCCGATGCCGGGCACGGTGACGGTGGTGAAGGTCGCCGTCGGCGACGAGGTGGCGGCGGGCCAGAGCCTGCTGGTGGTGGAGGCGATGAAGATGGAGCACGTCATCTCCGCCCCGCACGCCGGCACGGTCACCGAACTGGACGTGGCCCCGGGCACGACGGTCGCGATGGACCAGGTGCTGGCGGTCATCGCACCGGTGGAGGAGGAGACGGCATGAACGCCCCGGAACTGGATCTGCCGATGGTCGTACCGGCCGAGGGGCTGCCCGCGCGGGTGCGCATCCACGAGGTGGGCGCGCGCGACGGACTGCAGAACGAGAAGGCGACCGTGCCGACGGCCGTCAAGGCGGAGTTCGTCCGCCGCCTGGCCGGCACCGGTCTGAGCACCATCGAGGCGACGAGCTTCGTGCACCCGAAGTGGGTGCCCCAGCTCGCGGACGCCGAGGACCTGTACCCGGCGGTGTCCGACCTGCCGGTGTCGCTGCCGGTCCTGGTGCCGAACGAGCGCGGCCTGGACCGCGCGCTGGCGCTGGGCGCCCGGCGGGTCGCGGTGTTCGCCAGCGCCACGGAGTCCTTCGCCAGGGCCAATCTCAACCGCACGGTGGACGAGGCGCTGGCGATGTTCGAGCCGGTGGTGCGGCGGGCGAAGGCGGAGGACGTCCACGTCCGCGGCTATCTGTCGATGTGCTTCGGCGACCCGTGGGAGGGTGCGGTCCCGGTCCCCCAGGTGGTGCGGGTGTGCCGGGCCCTGCTCGACATGGGCTGCGACGAGCTGAGCCTGGGCGACACCATCGGGGTGGCGACCCCGGGCCATGTAACGGCCCTGCTCACCGCGCTCGGCGAGGCGGACGTCCCGGTGTCCGCGCTGGCCGTGCACTTCCACGACACCTACGGCCAGGCCCTGGCCAACACGCTGGCCGCGCTCCAGTACGGCGTCACCACGGTCGACGCCTCCGCCGGCGGACTGGGCGGCTGCCCGTACGCGAAGTCCGCCACCGGCAATCTCGCCACCGAGGACCTCGTGTGGATGCTGCGGGGCCTCGGCATCGACACCGGGGTCGATCTCGACCGTCTGGTCGCCACGAGCGTCTGGATGGCCGCACACCTGGGCCGACCCAGCCCGTCCCGCACCGTACGAGCCCTCTCCCACCAGGAGCAGTGAACGACATGGACCACAAGCTCTCCCCCGAACTGGAAGAACTCCGCCGCACGGTGGAGGAGTTCGCGCACGACGTGGTGGCGCCGAAGATCGGCGACTTCTACGAGCGGCACGAGTTCCCGTACGAGATCGTGCGGGAGATGGGCCGGATGGGCCTGTTCGGGCTGCCGTTCCCGGAGGAGTACGGCGGCATGGGCGGCGACTACTTCGCGCTCGGCGTGGCCCTGGAGGAGCTGGCGCGGGTGGACTCCTCGGTGGCGATCACCCTGGAGGCGGGCGTCTCGCTCGGCGCGATGCCGGTGCACCTCTTCGGCACCGAGGAGCAGAAGCGCACGTGGCTGCCCCGGCTGTGCTCGGGCGAGATCCTGGGCGCGTTCGGCCTGACGGAGCCGGACGGCGGCAGTGACGCGGGCGCGACCCGTACGACGGCCCGGCTGGACGAGTCGACGAACGAGTGGGTGATCAACGGCACCAAGTGCTTCATCACCAACTCGGGCACGGACATCACGGGCCTGGTCACGGTCACGGCGGTGACGGGCCGCAAGCCCGACGGGGGGCCGCTGATCTCGGCGATCATCGTCCCGTCGGGCACGCCGGGCTTCACGGTGGCGGCCCCGTACTCGAAGGTCGGCTGGAACGCCTCGGACACGCGGGAGCTGTCCTTCCAGGACGTGCGCGTCCCGGCGGCGAACCTGCTGGGTGAAGAGGGCCGCGGGTACGCGCAGTTCCTGCGCATCCTGGACGAGGGCCGCATCGCCATCGCGGCGCTGGGCACGGGGCTCGCGCAGGGCTGTGTGGACGAGTCGGTGAAGTACGCCAGGGAGCGGCACGCCTTCGGCAGGCCGATCGGCGCCAACCAGGCGATCCAGTTCAAGATCGCGGACATGGAGATGAAGGCCCACACGGCCCGCCTCGCCTGGCGCGACGCGGCCAGCCGGCTGGTGGCCGGGGAGCCGTTCAAGAAGGAGGCGGCGCTGGCGAAGCTGTACTCGTCCACGGTCGCCGTGGACAACGCCCGCGACGCCACGCAGATCCACGGCGGGTACGGCTTCATGAACGAGTACCCGGTGGCCCGCATGTGGCGCGACTCCAAGATCCTGGAGATCGGCGAGGGCACGAGCGAGGTCCAGCGCATGCTGATCGCACGGGAGTTGGGGCTGGCGGGCTGATCCCCGGGTTCCGGCCCGCGTCCAGTGGGTACGCGGGCCGGCCGCCCCGTCGACGAGGGGGCCGACACCAGCTTGATCACTTGACGTACGCGGGCGGACACTGTACGAAGTCGTCAGTACCCTGGAGCCATGGACTACGCGAAGATGCGCGCGATCGCCGAGCAGCTCGGGGCCCATGCCGAACAGCTCGAAGGTTCCTGGAGCGTGGAGATCGGACCGTCAGGTCCGATACTGGCCATGACGTGCCCCTCGAAGCGTCACGAGGGCACCGTCCGGCGCATCCGCAACCAGCTCGATGAGCAGCTTCCCGCGACCCACCCGGGCTACATCTGCGAGAGCGGCCCGGAGATCGAGCACCCCGCGATCGGCCGCATGCGCCGCCCGGACGCCGTCGTCATCCCCGAGTCCGTCCTCGACGAGGAAGGCCTCGCCGTCGACGCCACGCAGGTCCTGGCGGTGGTCGAGATCGTTTCCCCGTCCAACCCGAACAACGACTACATCGAGAAGCTCTGCGAATACCCCGCGATGGGCATCCCCCACTACATGATCGTCGATCCACGCACCGGCACGATCGAGGTGCACTCGGTCCCGTGCGGGAACCGCTACAGCGCCAAGGACCCGTACATCTTCGGGGACATGGTCCCGTTCGGCCCCTGGACGGTGGACACTTCCGCGTTCCGCCGCTACGGCAAGGACCGGGACACCGCCTCTCCTGTGTGAGGGGATGCATACGGAGCCCCCTCTGGACAGATCATGAGGTTAGGCTAACCTAAGCCTGTTTCCGGCCGAGGCCGGCTCCGTACGCACGAAAGCAGACCCGCCCATGTCGAACGCCAGTACCGCCCGCCTCTCCCGCCGGGGACTGCTCGCCGCCGGTGGCGTCCTCGGACTCGGCGCCGTGCTCACCGCCTGCGGGGACGACGACGCGAAAAGCGGCGGCTCGGACGCGACGGGGTCCGGCGCCTCCAAGTCCGGCCCGTGGTCCTTCAAGGACGACCGCGGTACCACCGTGAAGCTCGACAAGGTGCCGACGAACATCGTCGCGTTCACCGGTGTCGCCGCCGCGCTGTTCGACTACGGCATCGAGGTGAAGGGCGTCTTCGGGCCGACCAGGACGACGGACGGCAAGGCCGACGTCCAGGCCGGCGACATGGACGTCAGCAAGCTGACGATCTTCGGCAACAAGTTCGACAGCTTCAACGTCGAGCAGTACGCGGCCTTCCAGCCCGAGGTGCTCATCACCACGACCTTCGACGCGGCCGGGTCGCTCTGGTACGTCCCGGTGGCGTCCAAGGACAAGATCGCCAAGCTCGCCCCGAGCGTCGCGATCTCCGTCTACGACCTCCAGATGCCCAAGCCGCTGCAGCGCATGGCCGAGCTGGCCGAGTCGCTGGGCGCCGACATGAAGGCGACGAAGGTCGTCGAGGCGAAGAAGAGGTTCGAGGCCGCCGCCGAGCGGCTGCGCAAGGCCGCGAAGGCCCGCCCGGAGATCAGGGTGCTGGCTGGTTCCGCCGCGCAGGACGTCTTCTACGTCTCCGGCTCCAACTACTCCATCGACCTGGAGTACTTCAAGGCCCTCGGCGTGAACCTGGTGGAGCCCCCGGAGGAGGCGAAGAAGGACACCGGCGGCTGGTTCGAGACACTGAGCTGGGAGAACGTCGACAAGTACCCGGCCGACGTCATCATCATGGACGACCGCGCCTCGACCATCCAGCCCGCCGACATCACCGAGGCGACCTGGAAGAAGCTCCCCGCGGTCAAGGCCGGCCAGGTCATCGCCCGCTCCCCCGAGCCGATCCTGTCCTACGACAAGTGCACGCCGCTCCTCGACAACCTCGCCGAGGCCATCGAGAAGGCCAAGAAGGTCGGCTGACCACCTGACCGCCCGAACGAGGGCGGCCGAAAACGGATGTGATGTCCGATCACTCCCGAGTCGGGAGTGATCACGGTCACGACGGGGTCCGGTGTCGCGGCGTGTTACTTAGGTTAGGCTAACCTAAGTAACACGCCGCCGGCTTTCCCCTGCCCCGGACCGTCCCCACCGGAGGACCCCCACATGCGCTCGCACCTGCTCAACGGCACCACCGCGGAGCACTACCGCCGCTCCGTGACCGAAGGGGTCGAGCGGGTGGCGGCCAGACTCGCCACCACCGAACGGCCGTTCACCGGCGTCACCGTCGACGCGCTCTCCCCCCGCGTCGACCGCATCGACCTCGACCGGCCGCTGCACGACACCACCGCCGCGCTGGATGAACTGGAGGACGTCTACCTCCGGGACGCCGTCTACTTCCACCACCCCCGCTACCTCGCCCACCTCAACTGCCCGGTCGTCATCCCGGCCGTGCTCGGCGAGGCCGTGCTCTCCGCCGTCAACTCCTCCCTGGACACCTGGGACCAGTCGGCCGGCGGCACCCTCATCGAGCGGAAGCTCATCGACTGGACGACCGGCCGCATCGGCCTCGGCCCGGCCGCCGACGGCGTGTTCACCTCCGGCGGCACCCAGTCCAACCTCCAGGCCCTGCTGCTGGCCCGCGAGGAGGCCAAGACCGACGACCTGGCGAAACTGCGCGTCTTCGCCTCCGAGGTCAGCCACTTCAGCGTGCAGAAGTCCGCGAAACTGCTCGGCCTCGGCCCCGACGCCGTCGTGTCCGTCCCCGTCGACCACGACAAGCGCATGCGGACCGTCGCCCTCGCCCGCGAGCTGGAACGCTGCGCCGAGGCGGGCCTGGTCCCCATGGCCGTCGTCGCCACCGCCGGCACCACCGACTTCGGCTCCATCGACCCGCTGCCGGAGATCGCCGGACTGTGCGAGCGGTACGGCGTGTGGATGCACGTCGACGCCGCCTACGGCTGCGGACTGCTCGCCTCCCTGAAGCACCGGGACCGCATCGACGGCATCGAGCACGCCGACTCCGTCACCGTCGACTACCACAAGTCCTTCTTCCAGCCGGTCAGTTCGTCGGCCGTGCTGGTGCGCGACGCGGCCACGCTGCGGCACGCCACCTACCACGCCGAGTACCTCAACCCGCGCCGCATGGTGCAGGAACGTATCCCCAACCAGGTGGACAAGTCCCTGCAGACCACCCGCCGCTTCGACGCGCTCAAGCTGTGGATGACGCTGCGCGTGATGGGCGCCGACGGCATCGGGCAGCTCTTCGACGAGGTGTGCGACCTGGCCGCCGAGGGCTGGAGAATGCTGGCCGCCGACCCCCGCTTCGACGTCGTGGTCGAGCCGAGCCTGTCCACCCTGGTCTTCCGCTACGTCCCGGACGCCGTCACCGACCCCGCCGGGATCGACCGCGCCAACCTCTACGCCCGCAAGGCCCTGTTCGCCTCCGGTGACGCGGTGGTCGCGGGCACCAAGGTGGGCGGGCGCCACTACCTGAAGTTCACCCTGCTCAACCCCGAGACCACCACCTCCGACATCGCCGCCGTCCTCGATCTGATCGCCGGCCACGCCGAGCAGTACCTGGGAGAGTCCCTTGACCGCGCTTCCTGAAGCCCCCGACACCGTCCACGACTTCGTGGGCATCGGCCTGGGCCCCTTCAACCTCGGCCTCGCCTGCCTCACCGAGCCCATCGACGAGCTGAACGGCGTCTTCCTGGAGTCCAAGCCGGACTTCGAGTGGCACGCCGGCATGTTCCTCGACGGCGCCCACCTGCAGACCCCGTTCATGTCGGACCTGGTCACCCTGGCCGACCCGACGTCCCCGTACTCCTTCCTCAACTACCTGAAGGAGAAGGGGCGGCTGTACTCGTTCTACATACGAGAGAACTTCTACCCGCTGCGCGTCGAGTACGACGACTACTGCCGCTGGGCCGCGGGGAAGCTGAGCAGCATCCGCTTCGGCACCACGGTCACCGAGGTGACGTACGACGAGGGCGACGGCCTGTACGCGGTGGCGACGGCGGACGGCGGGACGTACCGCGCCCGGCACCTGGTGCTCGGCACCGGCACCGTGCCGTTCGTCCCGGAGCCCTGCCGCGGACTGGACGGCGGCCTCTTCCACACCGCGCAGTACACGCACCGCAAGGCGGAACTGCTGAACAAGGAGTCGATCACGGTCGTCGGCAGCGGGCAGAGCGCCGCCGAGATCTACTACGAGCTGCTCTCCGAAATGGACGTCCACGGCTACCGGCTCAACTGGGTCACCCGCTCCCCGCGGTTCTTCCCGCTGGAGTACACCAAGCTGACCCTGGAGATGACCTCCCCGGACTACATCGACTACTTCCGCGCGCTGCCCGAGGAGACCCGCTACCGGCTGGAGAAGCAGCAGAAGGGCCTCTTCAAGGGCATCAACTCGGAGCTGATCGACGCGATCTTCGACCTGCTGTACCAGAAGAACGTCGAGAGCGGCGGCCGCGGCGTCCCCACCCGGCTGCTCACCAACTCCTCACTCACCACCGCCCGGTACGAGGACGGCGGCTACACGCTCGGCTTCCACCAGGACGAGCAGGACAAGGACTTCGAGATCCGCACCGAGGGCCTGGTCCTGGCCACCGGCTACCACTACGAGCCGCCGGCCTTCCTCGACCCCGTCCGCGACCGGCTCCGCTTCGACGGGCACGGCCGCTTCGACGTGAGCCGCGACTACGCCATCGACGTCACCGGCCGCGGCATCTTCCTGCAGAACGCCGGCGTCCACACCCACAGCGTCACCAGCCCCGACCTGGGCATGGGCCCGTACCGGAACGCGACCATCATCCGCGAGCTGCTCGGCACCGAGTACTACCCCGTCGAGAAGACCATCGCGTTCCAGGAGTTCTCCGTATGAGCATCGGTACGTTCACCGTCCGCCCCCTGGACCCGCTGCGGGACGCCGAGCTGGTGCACCGCTGGGTCACCCACCCCAAGGCGGCGTTCTGGATGATGCAGGACGCGAAACTCCAGGACGTCGAGCGCGAGTACCTGCGCATCGCCGCCCACGAGCACCACCACGCCCACCTGGGCCTGCACGACGGCGAACCGGCCTTCCTGATGGAGACGTACGACCCCCGGTACGTCGAACTGACCGGCCTGTACGACCCCGAGCCCGGCGACGTCGGCATGCACTTCCTGGTCGCCCCCACCGACCGGCCGGTGCACGGCTTCACCCGGGCCGTCATCACCGCCGTGATGGAGGAGCTGTTCGCCGACCCGGCCACCCGGCGGGTGGTGGTCGAGCCGGACGTGAGCAACAAGGCCGTGCACGCGCTCAACGAGGCCGTGGGCTTCGTGCCCGAGCGTGAGATCGACAAGCCGGAGAAGCGCGCGCTGCTGAGCTTCTGCACGCGCGCGCAGTTCGAGGCCGCCCGAGGAGCAACCGTATGACCCTGTCCGACGCCGTGGCGCACCTGTCCCCCCACCGCTGGGCGCGGGCCAACCGCCTGCTGATCCGCAAGGCGCTCGCCGAGTTCGCGCACGAGCGGCTCGTCACGCCGGAGGCCACCGACGACGGCGGGTACGTCGTCCGCAGTGACGACGGCCTGACCCGGTACGCCTTCACGGCGACGCTCCGCGCCCTGGACCACTGGGTGATCGACGCCGACTCGATCACCCGCCACCGGGACGACACCGAACTCGAGCTCGCGGCCCTGGACTTCTTCATCGAGCTGCGGAAGTCGCTGGGCCTGAGCGACGAGATCCTGCCGGTGTACCTGGAGGAGATCTCCTCCACCCTCTCCGGCACCTGCTACAAGCTCACCAAGCCGCAGGTACCGGTCGCCGAGCTGGTCGACGCCGGCTTCCAGGCCGTCGAGACCGGGATGACCGAGGGCCACCCCTGCTTCGTCGCCAACAACGGGCGGCTCGGCTTCGGCGTCCACGAGTATCTGGCGTACGCGCCGGAGACGGCGAACCCGGTGAGGCTGGTGTGGCTGGCCGCGCACCGCTCGCGGGCCGCGTTCACGGCCGGGGCGGGGATCGAGTACAAGTCGTTCATCCGGCAGGAGCTGGGCGAGGAGACCGTCGAGGGCTTCCACGCCGTCCTGCGCGGGCGGGGCCTCGACCCCGACGACTACCTCCTCGTCCCCGTCCACCCCTGGCAGTGGTGGAACAAGCTCTCCGTCACCTTCGCCGCCGAGGTGGCGCGCGGGCACCTGGTCTGCCTGGGCGAGGGCGACGACGAGTACCTGGCCCAGCAGTCCATCCGCACCTTCTTCAACACCTCGCACCCCGAGAAGCACTACGTGAAGACGGCCCTGTCCGTCCTCAACATGGGCTTCATGCGCGGACTGTCCGCCGCCTACATGGAGGCGACCCCGGCGATCAACGACTGGCTGGCCCGGCTCATCGACGGCGACCCGGTGCTGAAGGCGACGGGGCTGTCGATCATCCGGGAGCGGGCCGCCGTGGGCTACCGGCACCTGGAGTACGAGCAGGCCACGGACCGCTACTCGCCGTACCGGAAGATGCTGGCCGCGCTGTGGCGGGAGAGCCCGGTGCCGTCCCTGGAGGACGGCGAGTCGCTCGCCACCATGGCCTCCCTGGTCCACGTCGACCACGAGGGGAGGTCCTTCGCGGGCGCGCTGATCGAGCGCTCGGGGCTCGCCCCCGCCGAGTGGCTGCGGCACTACCTGCGGGCGTACTACGTCCCGCTGCTGCACAGCTTCTACGCCTACGACCTGGTGTACATGCCGCACGGCGAGAACGTGATCCTCGTCCTGGAGGACGGGGTGGTGAAGCGGGCGATCTACAAGGACATCGCCGAGGAGATCGCGGTGATGGACCCGGACGCGGTACTGCCGCCGGAGGTCTCCCGCATCCGGGTGGAGGTCCCGGAGGACACGAAACTCCTGTCGGTCTTCACGGACGTCTTCGACTGCTTCTTCCGCTTCCTCGCGGCGAACCTCGCCGAGGAGGGCATCGTGGCGGAGGGCGTCTTCTGGGGCACGGTCGCGGAGATCACCCGCGAGTACCAGGCGTCGGTCCCCGAACTCGCCGACAAGTTCACCCGGTACGACATGTTCGCCCCCGAGTTCGCCCTGTCCTGTCTCAACCGCCTCCAGTTGCGCGACAACCGGCAGATGGTCGACCTGGCGGACCCGTCCGGCGCGCTCCAGTTGGTGGGCACGCTGAGGAACCCGATCGCGGGGTTCTGACCCGAAGACGGACGGGCGCCCCGGAGTACGGTCCTCCGGGCGCCCGTCACTGAAAGCACCCTCGGGGCAAACCCCCTAGGGGCGCGGGGTTGTATCGATGTGCGGCTCCGCCGCGTGGGCGCGATCAGCCCCACCGGCCCGCGGATCCAATGAAACAATCCCCCCATGGCGGAAATCATCCAGAAGGACGGCACCTGGATCTTCGACGGAGACACCCTGCGGCTGACTCCCGGACGGGACAAGAACGTCGGACTGCTGCGCAGGACCCTGGGTGAACTGGTGGTGCCGCTGCGGGCGTTGGCGGGGATATCGTTCGAGCAGGGCAAGAAGTCGGGACGGCTCAGGCTGCGGCTGCGCGACGGCGCCGATCCCCTGCTGCACACGGCCGGCGGCCGGCTCACCGAGCCGCACGATCCCTACCAGCTGATCGTCGACTCCGACCGCTACGGCGTCGCCGAGTACTTCGCGGAGGAGGTCCGCACCGCCCTGCTGCTGGACCAGGTCCCCGCCGAGCCGGTCACCGAGTACCTGCTGCCCGGCCCGTCCGTGCCGCTGTCCGTCTCCGCCGGGGACGGCACGGTCAGCTTCGACGGCGAGCGCGTCCGGCTGGAGTGGAACTGGAAGACGGAGGACGCCAAGGCCGCCGCCGGCACCCGCACCCTCGCGCTGGCGGACCTGACCGGCGTGGAGTGGCAGCCGGCGGTCGGACTGGAGAACGGCCACATCCGCTTCCTCGTGCGGCACTCCCCCACCAAGGCCCCCGCCAAGTACGACCCGCACTCGGTGGAGCTGTGGGGCTTCAAGAAGGACCCGCTGATGGCGCTCGTCGCCGCCGCCGTCCAGGCCCGTCTGCCGCACCCGTCCGCGCCCGCCGACGAGCGCCCGCGGGAGCCGGAGGCCGCACCGCCGCAGGCGGCCCCGGCCGAGGACGGCCACGACGCCCTGCTGCGCCGGCTGCGGGAGCTGGGCGAACTGCACCGGTCCGGGGTGCTGACGGACGAGGAGTTCACCCTGGCCAAACAGGCGGTCCTCAAGCGCCTGTGAGCCGACCCCGGGCCCCGGCGATGAGCCGGGGCCCGGGCCCGTTCATGAGCCGATCCTGGGTCCCGCCTGTGAGTCCTGCCCGAAATCGGGCAGGATCCTTGCGAAACCATGACCGGTACCTCAGGATCATCGGGTGCACGACGAACTTGTTGATCATCTGACGCGGTCCACGCCCCTCAGCCGGGGCGAGGCACTGCGCGTGGTCCAGGACGTGCTCGCCTACTTCGACGAGACGACCGAGGAGTACGTCCGTCGCCGCCACCGCGAGCTCCAGGCCCAGGGCCTGGTGAACGCGACGATCTTCGAACGGATCGAGGCGGACCTCAGATACCGCGCGGTGGCCCCGCCCGAGCTCTCGCTCCGGCAACTGCGCCGCATCGTCTACGGCTAGGAATACACATATGTGCGGAATCGTCGGATACATCGGCAGGCGTGAGGTCGCTCCCCTACTGCTGGAGGGCCTCCAGCGCCTGGAGTACCGCGGCTACGACTCGGCGGGCATCGCCGTCACCTCCCCGAAGGCGGCCGGTCTGAAGACGGTCAAGGCCAAGGGCCGGGTGCGCGACCTGGAGGCCAAGGTCCCGGCACGCTTCAAGGGCACCACCGGCATCGCCCACACCCGCTGGGCCACCCACGGCGCCCCCTCCGACGTGAACGCCCACCCGCACCTGGACGCCGAGGGCAAGGTCGCCGTCGTCCACAACGGCATCATCGACAACGCCTCCGACCTGCGCCGCAAGCTGGAGGCGGACGGCGTCGAGTTCCTCTCCGAGACGGACACCGAGGTCCTCGTCCACCTGATCGCCCGCTCGACGGCTGAGAAGCTGGAGGACAAGGTCCGCGAGACCGTGCGCCTCATCGAGGGCACGTACGGCATCGCCGTGCTGCACGCCGACTTCCCGGACCGCATCGTGGTGGCCCGCAACGGCTCGCCGGTCGTCCTCGGCATCGGCGAGAAGGAGATGTTCGTCGCCTCCGACATCGCCGCGCTGGTCGCCCACACCCGCCAGATCGTCACCCTGGACGACGGCGAGATGGCGACGCTGAAGGCCGACGACTTCCGCACCTACACCACCGAGGGCACCCGTACGACCTCCGAGCCGACCACCGTGGAGTGGGAGGCGGCCTCGTACGACATGGGCGGCCACGACACCTACATGCACAAGGAGATCCACGAGCAGGCGGAGGCCGTGGACCGCGTGCTGCGCGGCCGGATCGACGACCGCTTCTCCACCGTGCACCTGGGCGGCCTCAACCTGGACGCCCGCGAGGCGCGCCGGATCCGCCGGGTGAAGATCCTCGGCTGCGGCACCTCGTACCACGCCGGCATGATCGGCGCGCAGATGATCGAGGAGCTGGCCCGGATCCCCGCCGACGCCGAGCCGGCCTCCGAGTTCCGCTACCGCAACGCGGTCGTGGACCCCGACACCCTGTACGTGGCGGTCTCCCAGTCCGGTGAGACGTACGACGTGCTGGCGGCCGTGCAGGAGCTGAAGCGCAAGGGCGCGCGGGTGCTGGGCGTGGTCAACGTCGTCGGCTCCGCGATCGCCCGCGAGGCGGACGGCGGCGTCTACGTGCACGCCGGGCCCGAGGTCTGCGTGGTGTCCACCAAGTGCTTCACCAACACCACGGTCGCCTTCGCCCTGCTCGCCCTGCACCTGGGCCGCACCCGTGACCTGTCGGTGCGCGACGGCAAGCGGATCATCGAGGGCCTGCGCAGGCTCCCGGGCCAGATCGCCGAGATCATGAAGCAGGAGGAGGAGATCAAGAAGCTGGCCCTGCGGTACGCGGAGGCCCGCTCGATGCTCTTCATCGGCCGTGTCCGGGGCTACCCGGTGGCCCGTGAGGCCTCCCTGAAGCTCAAGGAGGTCTCCTACATCCACGCCGAGGCGTACCCGGCCTCCGAGCTGAAGCACGGCCCGCTGGCCCTGATCGAGCCGGCCCTCCCCACGGTCGCGATCGTCCCGGACGACGACCTGCTGGAGAAGAACCGAGCGGCCATGGAGGAGATCAAGGCCCGCAGCGGCCAGATCGTGGCCGTCGCCCACCAGGAGCAGGAGAAGGCCGACCACACGATCCTCGTCCCCAAGAACGAGGACGAGCTCGACCCCATCCTCATGGGCATCCCCCTCCAACTCCTCGCCTACCACACGGCCCTGGCCCTGGGCAGGGACATCGACAAGCCGAGGAACCTGGCCAAGTCGGTGACGGTCGAGTAGAGGGCTTTCGGGGGGGGGCGGGGAACCGCGCGTCTTCCAGGGGCGCGGGGAACCGCGCGACAAGCCTCCACGCGCCCGCACAGGCCGAATCACAGGACGGGCTCCGTGTGCTGCCACCCCACGCACGGGGCCCGTGAACGGCTTACGGAATGACGACGACCGGCCGCCGCGCCCGCTTCGCCAGCCTCCCGGCGACGGACCCGAAGATCCGCCCCACGAGCCCGTGGGTGGAACCCACGACGATCGCGTCGGCGGCGTACTCCCGCCCCACCTCTTCGAGTTCATGGCAGATGTCCCCACCACGCTCGACGAGGATCCACGACACCTCGGTCAGGTAGTCCGCACAGGCGAGTTCGAGCCCGAGCACCTCCGTGCGGTGATCGGGGACGTCCACGAAGACCGGGGGCTCGCACCCCGCCCACACCGTCGTGGGCAGCCGGTTGGCGACGTGAACGATGATCAGGCCCGAACCGAGACGCCGCGCCATGCCGATTGCGTACGCGAGGGCCCGTTCACTGGAGGTGGAGCCGTCGAAGCCGACGACGACACCGTGCCGGAACGCGGGGTCGCAGGGATGACGCGACTCCTCCGCCGCCAGGGGTTCGGCCGCCGTGGGATCGGCGACCGGCCGCTTGCGGTCCGCGGGTTCGAAGAATTCGTGACCGGCCATGGCTGTCTCGGGGTGGTGATCCTTTGTGGGGGACGACAGTGGGCGGCGGAGCTGTGTCCGGGAAGTATCTTCCCAACCCCATACCCTCCAGGGTACGGCGGCACGCCTCCTGAGCCCAGATCCCGCGCGCACCGGCAGACGGGTTCCCCGGAGCATGCACGAGGGTCCGCCCGTCACGCAATGGTCGCTGCCCCGTACAGGTGGTTTGCGCGGGGTTCACCCGCCGTTGCGAGGGCCCGCCACGGATCCGCGGCGCCCGGCGGTCCGACCGCGCGCCGAGGTGCGTGACCCGCGTCACAGGGCTCGTCGTGCCGGCTACCGTCCGGGAGGGCCGGAGCCCTTGCGGGGCCGGCCAGGGCGGGCCGGAGGGGACCGGAGCGGAGCCGGAGCAGGGGCGGGGCGGGGGACACCGGCGGAACCGGGGGCGCACCGGCGGCATACTGGCGGCACACCGCGCGAGCACACCGGTCAACTGACCGGTTTCCGCGCCCCCGCACGTATCTTTTCAGCCAACTTCCGGCTTGTGTGCTTCCCCCGCCGCACCCACCTCGCGACCCCCGTTCGACCTGCGCGGAAAGGGTCCAACGGACCCTGCGCACCCTACGTGGATTGGCCACTGCGACAAGGCGCACTTCCCCGCACGGCCCACGAGTGCAACGCTTCGTGATCGAATGCTTCACGCCAAGGTGCCAAGTCGACAATGTGCCGGGTGGCGAACCGGCCACCGGCGCGCGACGGGACGCAGTAGATTCGATCTTGATGTCTTACGGCGGGGGACTCGTGCAGGACCGAGGGGAAACGTGCAGGAGCGACACAACCGAGGAGCCGCGACCACCGAGGGGGGCTTAGCAGTATGAGCCACGACTCCACTGCCGCGCCGGAAACCGCGGCCCGGAAACTCTCCGGGCGCCGCCGCAAGGAGATCGTCGCGGTGCTGCTGTTCAGCGGCGGCCCCATCTTCGAGAGTTCCATACCGCTGTCGGTGTTCGGGGTTGACCGCCAGGACGCCGGCGTACCGCGCTACCGCTTGCTCGTATGCGGAGGCGAGGAGGGCCCGCTGCGGACCACAGGGGGCCTGGAACTCACCGCGCCACATGGCCTGGAGGCGATATCCCGGGCGGGCACCGTCGTGGTGCCGGCCTGGCGTTCGATCACCTCGCCACCGCCGGAGGAGGCCCTGGACGCACTGCGCCGGGCCCACGAGGAGGGCGCCCGCATCGTCGGGCTGTGCACCGGCGCCTTCGTCCTCGCGGCGGCGGGCCTGCTGGACGGCCGTCCCGCGACCACGCACTGGATGTACGCGCCGACGCTGGCGAAACGCTATCCGTCGGTGCACGTCGATCCACGGGAGCTCTTCGTGGACGACGGCGACGTGCTGACGTCCGCGGGCACCGCGGCCGGAATCGACCTGTGCCTGCACATCGTGCGCACCGATCACGGCAACGAGGCGGCCGGCGCGCTGGCCCGCCGCCTGGTGGTGCCGCCACGCCGCAGCGGAGGCCAGGAACGCTACCTGGACAGGTCTTTACCGGAGGAGATCGGCGCCGACCCGCTCGCCGAGGTCGTCGCCTGGGCGCTGGAGCACCTCCACGAACAGTTCGACGTGGAGACCCTGGCGGCACGCGCGTACATGAGCCGTCGTACGTTCGACCGCCGCTTCCGCTCGCTGACCGGCAGCGCGCCGCTGCAGTGGCTGATCACGCAGCGGGTGCTCCAGGCGCAGCGCCTGCTGGAGACGTCGGACTACTCGGTGGACGAGGTCGCCGGCCGCTGCGGGTTCCGCTCGCCGGTGGCGCTGCGCGGCCACTTCCGGCGCCAGCTGGGTTCGTCCCCGGCCGCCTACCGGGCCGCGTACCGCGCGCGGCGCCCGCAGGCCGACCGGAACCAGGACACCGAGGGCACCCCGAGCACCGTGGGAGCCCTCCCACCGGGCCAGCCGGGCCACGCCGCCGTCCAGGCGCCGCCCGTCCTGTCCCCGGACAGCCCGCTCCCGCACCAGTCCCGCCGCACGGCGGCGGCGAGCGCCCTGGGGCCGTCCCTGACGGCCTCGGCCCTCCCGGGCCAGCGCGGCGCGCCGTGAGGTGACGGCGACGGCCGACGGGCCGGAGGCATCGGCCTCCGGCCCGTTCGCCGTGTCCGTGCACCCGCCCGGCCCCGTGGCGTCCGCACCGGAACCGGCACCGGCCCCCGCACCGGCGCAGCGCGGAAACCCGCGCTTCACCACCCGGTCCCGCACGGCGCGGGGCCCCGTAAGGTTAGACACATGAACGATCGCATGGTGTGGATCGACTGCGAGATGACCGGCCTCTCGCTGTCGAACGACGCGCTCATCGAAGTGGCCGCCCTCGTCACCGACTCGGAGCTGAACGTGCTCGGCGAGGGCGTGGACATCGTCATCCGCCCGCCGCAGCGGGCCCTGGAGACGATGCCGGAGGTGGTGCGGGAGATGCACACCGCGTCCGGGCTGCTCGCCGAGCTGGAGGGCGGCACGACGCTCGAGGAGGCCGAGCGGCAGGTCCTCGACTATGTGAGGGAACACGTCAAGGAGCCCGGCAAGGCACCCCTGTGCGGCAACTCCGTCGGCACCGACCGCGGTTTCCTGCTGCGGGACATGCCGACCCTCGAGGACTACCTCCACTACCGCATCGTGGACGTGTCCAGCATCAAGGAGCTGGCCCGCCGCTGGTTCCCGAAGGCGTACTTCAACAGCCCCGAGAAGAACGGCAACCACCGCGCCCTCGCCGACATCCGCGAGTCCATCGCGGAGCTGCGCTACTACCGCGAGGCCGTCTTCGTACCGCAGCCGGGGCCCGACTCGGACACCGCGAAGAAGATCGCCGCGAAGCACGTCCTGCCTGCTCAGTAGGCGGATCGGGGGGTCGTCGGGGGCCGCCGCGGAAAGCGTGCGCGAGCACCCCTTCGGACCCTGTACACTTTTTCTCGGCCGGTCGGAGAAGTCACTGACCTCGACCGACAAGGCCATGGTGGGTGTAGCTCAGCTGGTAGAGCACCTGGTTGTGGTCCAGGATGCCGCGGGTTCGAGTCCCGTCACTCACCCTCATCGGTTCAGCCGGTGACCTCGCGTCGAGGTCACCGGCTGAACTCGTTTCCGCCACCGGGATGTCAGTGGGCCGCCCTAAGGTCGTCGGTGGGCAGGCGAGGGGCCTGCTCGTCGCCGTAGGGGAGGGCACGTGAGCGACGGTGTGCAGTGGATGGCCGGCGCGGTGACGAGTTCCGGGTGGATGTTCGACGTGCACTTCGCGCGCGGCATCGACGCCGAGGAGCTGGCGGTCCGCATGGGGGCGCGGCGCGGAGCGGCCGCCGGGCCGATGACCGACGCCGAGATCGCCGGCCTCGAGGTCGACTCCTACGACGGACCGGACAGTGCCGTGGTCCGCGTCGGCGAGCACGCGGGCTGGGCGTTCGCCGTCCTCTACGGCTGCTACCTCGACCGGCTGGAGGAGGTCTCGCGCGACGGCGTGGAGGCCGTCCACCACCACTACAACTCGGAGCACCCGCCCACCACCGTCCTGTACGCGCGCGACGGCCGCACCGTCTGCGGGTACGGGCTGTGCGAGGAGCGGATCCGCTGGGGCGAGGAGCCCGACCTGTTCCTGCCGGACCTGGTGGCCGCCGGGATCCTGCACCCCGACGGGGACACGTACCAGGACACCGGCGACTACGACCACGACGAACGCAGGCGCCGCGGACTGGCCGTCTTCGAGAAGCGCCTCGGCCTCTCCCTGCCCCGCACCGTGCTCACCGAGGACCGCCTCCCCGTCTACGCGGTCGAGGGGTCGCCGGCGGACGACTTCGAGGAGATCAGCGCCTGGGCCGGGGCCAACGGCAGACCGCTGCCGGACCGGCGCCTGGGCCTGGTCCCGGCCGGTCTGCGCAGGGAGTACGAGCAGGCCACCGACCCCCGGTGGTGGGAGCGCGGGACATGGCGCAGCGTCGCCGCCTCCACGCTGCACGCCGAGGCGGTCCTGAAGGCCCCGGACCCCGACGGCACGGAGCACTGAGGCGTCACGAGGAGGCGCGGGCCACCAGTTCCGTCGCCAGGACCATCTGGCGCCGCCCCAGTTCCCGGGACACCGGCGGGCGACGGTCGGCGACCTCCGCGAGGAGGAGGTCGATCATCGCGCGGCCCATCTCCTCTATCGGCTGGCGCACACTGGTCAGCGGCGGGTCCATGTGGCGGGCGATGGCGGAGTCGTCGTAGCCGACCAGGGCCACGTCGTCGGGGATGCGGCGGCCCGCGTCGCGCAGGGCGTGCCGGGCACCGGCCGCGGTGACGTCCGAGGCGGCGAAGACGGCGTCCAGGTCGGGGCGGCGCTCCAGCAGGGCCGCCATCGCGTGCCGGCCGCCGTCCTCGGAGAAGTCGCCCGGTTCGATCAGCAGCTCGTCCGCCTCGTGGCCCGCGTCGCGCAGGGCGTCGCGGTAGCCGTCGACGCGCCGCTGGGCGCCGTACACGTCGAGGCGGCCGGTGATGTGGGCTATGGTGCGCCGGCCCCCGTCGATGAGGTGCTCGACGGCCTGGCGGGCGCCGCCGTAGTTGTCCGAGTCCACGGAGGCGAGCGTCTCCGCGGCCGAGCGGGGGCCGCTGATCACGGCCGGGATCTCCAGCCGGGACAGCATGTCGGGCAGCGGGTCGTCGGCGTGCACCGAGACCAGCAGCACCCCGTCCACCCGGTGGGCGGCGAGGTACTCGGCGAGCCGCTGCCGTTCCCGGTCGCTGCCCGCGAAGATCAGCAGCAGCTGCATCTGGGTGTCGGAGAGCGCCGCGCCGACGCCCCGGAGCATGTCGGAGAAGTACGGCTCGGCGAAGAACCGGGTCTCCGGTTCGGGCACGACGAGGGCGATGGCGTCCGTGCGGTTGGCGGCCAGGGCGCGGGCCGCCGTGTTCGGGACGTAACCGAGCTCGGCGACCGCGGCCTCCACGGCGGCGCGCGTGGCGTCGCTCACCCGGGGCGAACCGTTGATCACCCGGGAGACCGTGCCGCGGCCGACACCGGCGCGCGCGGCCACCTCTTCGAGGGTGGGCCGACCGCCGCTCCGGCTCCGCGCTCCGTGGCTTGCCATCGGACCCGCCTTCCGTCGTATGTCACGCTGGCCTGGAATGTAACAGTCCCGCCAGTGAGGACGACCACCGCCGCGACCGCCTTCGGCGGACTCCGGGCTTCCGGGGGCGGGCGCGCGGCGTCAAGTTAACAGGCAGATAACTGAAGGCACTTTGCCGCGTCTGTTCCCTTGACACCCCCGCTCCGACCCGCGACTCTTCAACACATCACTTGTGGGAGCGCTCCCACAGTACCTGACACATACACAACCCGCACGTTCCCCGCCCGAGCCGCAGCGAGTCAAGATACGGGCCCAACAATGCCGTTGGCCGGGGGGTCGGCACGTCAGGGCAACAGGAGGACGCAATGCGAGCACGTACCCTCCCCCTCTCCCGTCAGCGGTCGGGCGGGGGGAAGCCCATCGCCCGTAAGGCGCTGGCCATCGCGGCCGTGGTGTCGCTGGGCACCGGGCTGCTGGCCGGCTGTGCCGACGACGGCGGTAGCGACGGCGACGGTTCCTCGACCGACAGCGAGGGCAAGACCAAGATCACGATGGGCCTGTTCGGCACCATGGGCTTCCAGGAGGCCGGTCTCTACGCCGAGTACGAGAAGCTGAACCCGGACATCAAGATCGAGCAGACGGTCGTCGAGCGGAACGAGAACTACTACCCCGCTCTGCTGAACCACCTCACCACCAACAGCGGCCTGATGGACGTCCAGGCCATCGAGATCGCCAACATCGCCGAGATCGTCGGCACCCAGGCGGACAAGTTCGTGGACATGTCCAAGGTCGAGGGTGTCGACAAGAAGAACTGGCTCGACTGGAAGTGGGCGCAGGCCACCACCAAGGACGGCCAGACCGTCGGTCTCGGCACCGACATCGGCCCGATGGCCATCTGTTACCGCAAGGACCTCTTCGAGAAGGCCGGCCTGCCGACCGACCGCGAGGAAGTCGGCAAGCTGTGGGCCGGTGACTGGAACAAGTTCATCGAGACCGGTGAGAAGTACAAGAAGAAGGCCGGCGACGAGACCTTCTTCATGGACTCCCCCGGCGGCCTGCTCAACGCCGTCCTCAGCAGCGAGGAGGAGAAGTTCTACGACTCCTCCGGCAAGGTCATCTACAAGACCAACCCGGCCGTCAAGGACGCCTTCGACCTGACCGCCGAGGCCGCCGAGAAGGGCCTGGTCCAGTCGCAGACGCAGTTCCAGCCGGCCTGGGACACGACGATCGCCAACAGCAAGTTCGCCACCGTCGCCTGCCCGCCGTGGATGCTCGGCACCATCAAGGGCAAGGCCAAGCCGGAGGACGCCGGCAAGTGGGACGTGGCCGTCGCGCCGAAGTCCGGCAACTGGGGCGGTTCCTTCCTGGGCGTGCCGAAGAGCGGCAAGAACGTCGAGGAGGCGCAGAAGCTGGTGACCTGGCTGACCGCGCCCGAGCAGCAGGCGAAGCTGTTCAAGGTGCAGGGCAGCTTCCCGAGCACCCCGGGCGCGTACGACAGCCCCGAGGTGACCGGCGCGAAGAACGAGATGACCGGCGACTCCCCGATCGGTGAGATCTTCTCCGCGGCCGCCGAGCAGATCCCGAGCCAGGTCATCGGCCCGAAGGACCAGGTCATCCAGCAGGGTCTGACGGACAACGGCGTCATCCTGGTGACCAAGGGCAAGTCCGCCAAGGAGGCCTGGGAGACGGCCACCAAGACCATCGACAACAGCCTGGACCAGTGACCGAGATGGCAACCCGCCACGACACCGCCGCGCTCCCCTCCAAGGAGGGGGGCGCGGCCCCGGGCCGTCCGTCCAAGGACTCCGCGCCCATGGACAAGGAGCAGCGACGCCGGGCCAAGCTGTCCCGGCGCTGGCAGCGCGACATGCGCTGGAGCCCGTACGCGTTCGTCTCCCCGTTCTTCCTGCTCTTCCTCGCCTTCGGCCTGTTCCCGCTGATCTACACCGGCTGGGCCTCGCTGCACCAGGTGGAGCTGACCGCCCCGACCGACATGAACTGGGTCGGGCTGAAGAACTACACCCGGATCTTCGACGACGATTTCTTCTGGAACGCGGCGCAGAACACCCTGACCATCGGCATCATCTCAACCGTTCCGCAGCTGCTGATCGCGATGGGCATCGCCCACGTCCTCAACTACAAGCTGCGGGCCTCGACCTTCTACCGGGTCGCGATGCTCGCGCCGTACGCCACCTCGATCGCCTCCGCCTCCCTGGTCTTCGTGCTGCTCTTCGGCTACGACTACGGCATGATCAACTGGGGTCTCGACCTCGTCGGGATCGACCCGGTCGACTGGCAGGGCGACAAGTGGCCCTCGCAGTTCGCCGTCTCCTCGATCATCATCTGGCGCTGGACCGGCTACAACGCGCTGATCTACCTGGCCGCGATGCAGGCGATCCCGCAGGACCTGTACGAGTCGGCGGCGCTGGACGGCGCCAGCCGCTGGAAGCAGTTCATCCACGTGACGCTGCCCTCGCTGCGTCCGACGATCCTGTTCACCGTGGTGGTCTCCACCATCGGTGCCAGCCAGGTCTTCGGCGAGCCGCTGCTGTTCGACGCCAACAAGGGCGCGTCCGGCGGCGCGGAGCACCAGTTCCAGACGCTCGGCCTGTACCTGTACGAGCAGGGCTGGGTCAACCAGCACCTGGGCCGTGCCTCGGCGATCGCCTGGGCGATGTTCGCGATCCTGATCGTCATCGGCATCATCAACCAGCTCATCTCGCGCCGGCTGCGCGCCAGCAGTTAAGGAGTTGTGGCCGTGACGACGACTGTGACGCCCCCCGAGACCACGACCGCCAAGGAGTCCAGGCGCCCGCGCCTGCCGAAGTCCGCGCGGGCCGGCGGAACGCTGCACGGCGGTCCGATCGCGTACGCGATCCTGATCGTGTTCACGATCGTGTCGCTGTTCCCGCTGGTGTGGACCGCGATCGCCGCCTCCCGTGACAACCAGCGGCTGGCGCAGAACCCGCCGCCGCTCTGGTTCGGTTCCAACCTGTTCAAGAACCTGGAGATCGCCTGGAAGGACGCCAACCTCGGTGAGGCCTTCCTCAACACCACGATCGTGGCGGGCATCTCGGCGGTGACCATCGTCGTGCTGTCGACGATCGCCGGGTTCGCCTTCGCCAAGCTGCGGTTCAAGGGCCGCAACGCGCTGATGCTGATCGTGATCGGCACGATGATGGTGCCGCCGCAGCTCAGCATCATCCCGCTGTACATGATGGTCGCCAAGCTCGACTGGTCCGACCAGCTCCAGGCGGTCATCTTCCCGTCGCTGGTGAGCGCGTTCGGCGTGTTCTTCATGCGGCAGTACCTGCTCCAGGCGCTGCCGGACGAGGTCATCGAGGCCGCCCGGGTGGACGGCGCGAGCAGCTGGCGCGTCGTGTGGCACGTGGTGTTCCCGGCCGCGCGGCCGGCGATGGCGGTGCTGGGCATGCTGATGTTCGTGCAGACCTGGAACGACTTCCTGTGGCCGTTCCTGGTGCTGACCCAGACCGGCAGTCCGACCGTGCAGGTGGCGGTGGCGGGCCTCGGCCGCGGATACACCCCGGACCAGTCCCTGATCATGGCGGGTGCGCTGCTGAGTACGCTGCCCCTGCTGCTGGTCTTCACGATCTTCGGCAAGCAGATCGTGGGCGGCATCATGCAGGGTGCCGTCAAGGGCTGACGCCCGCTGCACGTTCGTACCCCTGGGGGCCGGGTCACCGCCGCCTCGGCCCCTCCCCCCTCTTTCCGTACCCGTCGGTCTTCCACGACCTCCTATGGGAGCGCTTCCATGTCTGACTCCGCAACGCCGGCGACCCCGGTGACCTTCCCTCCCGCCTTCCTCTGGGGCGCCGCGACCTCCGCGTACCAGATCGAGGGAGCGGTGCGGGAGGACGGGCGTACGCCTTCCATCTGGGACACCTTCAGCCATACGCCGGGCAAGACGGCCGGCGGCGAGACCGGTGACGTCGCCAACGACCACTACCACCGCTACCGCGACGACGTGGCGATGATGGCGGACCTCAACCTGAACGCCTACCGGTTCTCCGTCTCCTGGTCGCGGGTGCAGCCCACCGGCCGCGGCCCGGCCGTGCAGCGCGGCCTGGACTTCTACCGCAAGCTGGTCGACGAGCTGCTGGAGAAGGGCATCAAGCCGGCCGTCACCCTCTACCACTGGGACCTGCCGCAGGAGTTGGAGGACGCGGGCGGCTGGCCGGAGCGCGACACCGCCTACCGCTTCGCCGAGTACGCGCAGATCATGGGCGAGGCGCTCGGCGACCGCGTGGAGAACTGGATCACGCTCAACGAGCCCTGGTGCAGCGCCTTCCTGGGCTACGCCTCCGGTGTGCACGCCCCCGGCCGCACCGACCCGGTGGCCGCGCTGAGGGCCGCCCACCACCTCAACCTGGCGCACGGCCTGGGCACCAAGGCGCTGCGTTCGGTGATGCCGGCCCGCAACACCGTCGCGCTCAGCCTCAACACCTCGGTGGTCCGGCCGCTCTCGCCGGGCGACCCGGCGGACGTGGCGGCGGCGCGCAAGATCGACGACCTGTCCGGCGGCATCTTCCACGGCCCGATCCTGCACGGCGCCTACCCGGAGACCCTGCTGGAGGCGACCTCGTCGCTCACCGACTGGTCGTACATCGAGGACGGTGACCTGGACCTGATCCACCAGCCGCTGGACGCGCTCGGCCTCAACTACTACACGCCCACCCTGGTCTCGGCGGCGGACCCGGACGACAAGGGCCCGCGGGCCGACGGCCACGGGTCGAGCGAGCACTCGCCGTGGCCCGCCGCGGACGACGTCGCCTTCCACCAGTCGCCGGGCGAGCTGACCGAGATGGGCTGGTCCGTCGACCCGACCGGCCTGCACGAGCTGATCATGCGCTACCACCGTGAGGCGCCCGGTCTGCCGATCTACATCACCGAGAACGGCGCGGCCTACGACGACAAGCCGGCCGCCGACGGCACGGTCCACGACCCGGAGCGCGTCGCCTACCTGCACGGCCACCTCTCGGCGGTGCACCGGGCCATCGCCGACGGCGCGGACGTGCGCGGCTACTTCCTGTGGTCCCTGATGGACAACTTCGAGTGGGCGTACGGCTACGACAAGCGCTTCGGCGCGGTGTACGTCGACTACGTGACCCAGCAGCGGACCCCGAAGTCCAGCGCCCTGTGGTACGCGCGTGCAGCGAAGGCCGGAACGCTTCCGGAGCCGGAGGGCATCTGACCGGCTCCCGCTCCGGGAGACGGGGGGAGCGGGGAACGGGGGAACGGGGGAACGGGGGAACGGGGGGCGGGGGGGGGGGGCCCCCCCGGGGGGGGCCCCCCCCCCGCCCGGGGGGGGGGGCCGCGGGGCCCCCCCCCCCCCCCCCAGAATCAAACAAACAAAAAAGTGTGGGTGGACGGACGAG